>CAZVXI010000266.1:0-3552 GCA_964631295.1 uncultured Isosphaeraceae bacterium | reverse complement strand
CGGCGGCATCATGCAGTGTGACAAGATCGCGCGAGGGATTGTGGGTGCTGCCAAGAGCATCGGATTCAAAGTGCCGCTGGTTGTGCGGCTGGAGGGGACAAACGTCGAACAGGCGCGCGAGATTCTCGATGAAGCCAAGGCCGACATCCCGCAGATGATCACCGCGACCGACCTCACGGACGCTGCAGAAAAAGTGACGAACGCGGTAGGTATTGGCGCGGGGGTGTGAGCGGCACATGGTACATCTGTCGAGCCGGCCTTCATGTGTTGTGCGCAGTTGGTGATGAAACGGCATCGATGAGAATACGCAGTTGCAGGTGTGACAATGCCAGAACAAGCGCAACAAGTTGATGTTGACGATCGCAGCGGCGTGGTTTCGGCGGATGAGGCGGCGTCTGTGAATCGTCCTTTGCCAGATCGGCGATGCCCGCTTTGTCAGTCGGAAGCAGCAAGCGCACAGCGGTTGATCGAGCACGATGGCTGGGTTGTTGTTCAGTGCCCGGATTGCTTGATGGTCTTTCTTGCGAATCCGCCGGATACTGCGTCGCTTGCGCAGGAGCATGCGTGGTCGGAATCCTGGCGAGAAGAGAACGAACGGCGACAGCAGCGTGCGCCGGTGGCGCGAAGTCTGCATCGTTCGTTGCGGGCTGGTGTGACAAAGTATCGCCCGAGCAAGTGGCAGCGCATGATCGGGACGCATCTTGCACAGGGAAGCGTGCTTGACATTGGTTGCGGCAACGGTTGGCGCATGCATCGCTGCCTGAAGCAGGGCGTTGTTGATATCGTGCCGTTCGGAATCGAGGTGGAGCCGTCAGAGGCAGCGTATGCGCACGAGCGATTCGCTGAATACGGCGGTGAAACAAGGATCGGCGCTGTCCTGCCGACGCTTGGCTCGTTCGATCTCGAAAGCATGGACGGCGCGTTGTTGCATGCGTATCTTGAACACGAGACTGAGCCGCGAGGTGTGTTGCAGGAGCTGGCGCGCGTACTTCGGCCGGGCAGTCCGATCGTCATCAAGGTGCCGAACCACGGAAGTGTGAATCGACGAGTTCGCGGGCCGAAGTGGTGCGGATATCGGCATCCTGATCATGTCAACTACTTCACACCCGCGACGCTCAGCAAGTTACTCGTGCGTTGCGGCTTTCACGTCGGGCGGATTCCTGCTCGCGATGCCTTTCCACTCGATGATAACATGTGGATCGTGGCACGCCGCGCGAGCGAATAAGACATCCGTGAACGAGAATGGAGGCTCCGATGACAAGGTTTATCGCGTGGGGTTGTGCAACGTATGCGTGCATCTTCATGCTCATGGTTGTCTCGCCGCAACGAACTGAGTGTGTTTCACAGGATGATGCCATTGTGGACCTGCTTGATAGGTTCCATGAAGCAGCATCGGTTGCAGATGGTGATCGGTACTTTGCAGCGCTCGCGTATGATGCAGTGTTCCTCGGCACGGATGGGACGGAGCGCTGGACGAAGCAGCAGTTTCGGGCATTCTGCGAGCCGTACTTCGGTGAGGGCCGCGGCTGGACGTATGTGCCGACTGAGAGGCATGTCGGCCTTGATCCATCCGGTGCGTTCGCATGGTTTGATGAACTGCTGCACAATGAGAAATATGGGCAATGTCGCGGAAGCGGGGTGGTGGTGAAACGTGATGGCAGGTGGCAGATCGCGCAATACAACCTGTCGATGCCTGTGCCGAATGAGCTCGCGACCGGTGTGGTGGAGATGATTTGCAGTGATGAGTTCACGCCCACGACGATCTATGTCGTGCGCCATGCGGAGCGCGCCGATGATGGGACAGAGAATGACCCTTCCCTGAGCGAGTCAGGAAGAGATCGCGCGCAGCATCTTGCGCGCATGCTTGCAGAGGTTGATCTGGATGCTGTATACAGCACGGATTACACACGGACCAGGCAGACGGTTGGGCCGTCAGCCAATGCGCTGCAACTCGACGTGATGATGTATGAATCGGCCGCAGCGCTTGCCGAGCGCGTGCGGACTGATCTCGCTGGTAAGGCGGTGCTTGTTGCAGGGCACTCGAACACCGTCGGGTCGATCGTGGAAGCGCTTGGTGTGCGCGAGCCGCCCATACTCAACGAGTCTGATTATGGTGATGTGTTCATCGTCACGATTGACGCAGCTGGCCGTGCGGCGATGCAGCGACTGAAGATGGATTGACATCTGCTGCGAGCTACGATCGGCCATGCTTGTTTTGTTTGACATTGACGGGACGATCCTGCTGACGCGCGGGGCGGGGACCGAAGCGATGACTGAGGCTGGCCGTGAACTGTTCGGCGAGCACTTCACGCTGGAAGGTCTTGACACGGCGGGGAGGCTTGACGGGCTGATCTGGGCGGAAGCAGCAGCGATGAACGGCATTGAGGATGGGCCAACCATGCATGATGCGTTTCGCGAGGCGTATGGCAGGCACTTTCGTGAGCGCATCATGCGGGAAGCGATCGTCCATCGACTGGAAGGTGTGAAGGAACTTGTTGAGGCGCTGCGGTCTGTTGATGACCTGACATGCGGACTGCTGACGGGCAACTATCCGGAGACGGGGCAGATGAAGATTGAGGGAGCGGGCCTTTCGATCGAGCACTTTCCGGTGCAGGCATGGGGGGTGGATGGCGGGCATCGGCGCGAGTTACCGCCAGTTGCGATGAGCCGGTACGAGGTGCATCACGGCCGGCCGATCGGGGCGGAACGGGTCGTGATCATCGGCGATACGCCGCACGATGTGGACTGCGCCCGGCACAGCGGCTGCCGCTCACTGGCGGTGGCGACGGGGAAGTTCAGCGAGCGGGACCTCGCTGATTCGGGGGCGGACCATGTGGTGTCGACGCTCGGCTCGACGGATGACCTGCTCGGCTGGATCGTCGGCTGAAAGCGGCGCTCCCGGCTGCCCAATGATGCAGCGTGCGTGGTCAGTCGCTACGCTGTGCGGCTTGATCAAAGGGAGGTTGGCTCATGCCTGAGCAGAGCGAAGCGATTCGTGTCGAGAGTGGGGAGCTTCAGCCGGTCCAGCCGAGGCAGCGCATCCGCGAGTTGGATGTGCTGCGCGGGTTTGCGATCTTCGGCATCTTCATGGTCAACATCGGGCTGTTCGCAGGGCCGATGGGCTATGTCTTCATGCCCGGGGACATGCCCGGCGAGATGACAACGGGCGGCACCATCAGTCACAGCATTGTGCGTGGCTTGTTCGAGCTGAAGTTCGTCGGGCTGTTCTCGATGATGTTCGGGATGGGGATGGCGATCCAGTGGATGCGCGCTGAGCAGGCGGGCAGGCGATTCGTGCCGCTGTATCTTCGACGCATCGCGCTGCTGGGCGTGTTCGGGTTCGTGCATGCGATCTTCCTGTGGTATGGCGACATCTTGTTTCTCTACGCGTGGACAGCGCTGATTGCACTGTTCTTCGTGCGCATGCAGGCAGCATCGCTGCTGAAGCTGGCGATCGGCGCGCTCGTACTTGCGGTGGTATGCATGGTGATCATCACGGGCGCGCAGTTCGCGATGATGAGCATGCAGGGCGGCGGCGAGACAACGGATGCT
>CAZVXI010000265.1:2789-3581 GCA_964631295.1 uncultured Isosphaeraceae bacterium | reverse complement strand
CCGCTGGATGAATCCCGGGCGCTGGCGGGTGTATCGCACCGGCAGATGGCGGCACCCGCACTTGGGACAGGCTAGGCCACGCGCTTCCGGCGGCGGATTGGAGGCGTCATGCTTCACCGCCGCCCCTTCTGAAGCTCGGACAGCCGCAATCGGCGCCGCGGCGTCGCCTTGGCTTCGCTGGCGAATAGGCTCGCGCGAAAAGCAGCATCCGCACCAGAAGCAGAGGGGAGGATCACCCGATCGTTCATACCTCTCTCCAATCGGCGCACGCAGGGGTGCTGCATTTTTCACAGACGGGATGCCCGTGCTACCTGTGAGAGCGGTGTTATGGCTGTGCCGTGCTTTACGTGAACTGAAGTGCGATCATGATCAGGTTCACTGTCAGGCTGATCGCGAGAATCACCATCATCGTGATGAACAGCGGGCTGCTCATCGCTGCGCCGACGGCTGAGGGCGACTTGTGCGTTGCGACCGGGGCCAACGGTTCGACCGGAGCGCCGGTGTCGGCTGATGAAGCTGAGGCGGCAGCGAAGCCCTGCAGGTCGAACAAGCCGCGCCGCGCGAAATGGGGCGATTCACCCTTGGCCACGAGTTCCAGGTCGGTCATCAGATCCTGCACGTTCTGATAACGCTCGCGCGTGGATTTGGCCATCATCATCTCGATGACCTGCGCGGTGCCGTTGGAGAGTTTCGGGTTGAGGTGATCAGGCGCCTTGATTTCGCTTTTGAGGTGCTTGTGCATCACCTCGGAGGGGTTCTTGCCCTCGAACGGCACGCGCCCGGTGACCATGT
>CAZVXI010000265.1:0-2779 GCA_964631295.1 uncultured Isosphaeraceae bacterium | reverse complement strand
TTGAGTTGGCCGCGGATCTGCTCGGGGCTGATGTAATAGGGGGTGCCGTAGGCGCGGCCGGCTTCAGCTTTGGCTGCGTCCTTGTCGCTCATGGCTCGTGCGAGGCCGAGGTCTGCCAGTTTCACCACGCCCGACTGCGTGAGCATGATGTTCTTGGGTTTGATATCGCGGTGAATGAAGTCTCGTTCGTGGGCGTGCTCGAGCGCGAGGGCGACCTGTCGGATGATCTCGATCGCTTCTTTCTCTGCGATGACTTTTTCCTTGACGAGCCGGTCGTAGATGGTCGGCCCATCGACGTACTCCATGACGAAGTAGTGGTGCTCGCCGGCCTTGCCGACATCATACGCCTGCACGATATTGGGGTGGTTGAGCTGCGCGGCTGCGCGGCCCTCCTTGATGAACCGCTCGATGAAGTTCTTGTTGGTGGAGAACTTTTTGGGGAGGATCTTGATGGCGACATCTCGGTGCAGCGAGAGTTGCTCGGCGAGGAAGACGGTTGCCATTGCACCCGCACCGACCTTGCGCCGGATTCGGAAGCCGGGAATGCTCTTGGAAGACTTCTTGGCCTCGAACTCACTGCGGATGCGATCGAGCTGGCGGCGGGTGAGAAACTCATTCTCCAGCAGCACATCTGTGAGGGTGACCGGCTCCTCGCGCTCAGCGCTTTCCTTGATGAGATTGTTGGCCAGTTCGACTTCTTCCTGCGTGACCATGCCTGCACTGACGACGAGCCGGCCGAGCATGGTGTCGAACCCGCCGGTGCTCACCGAACTGGCGTCGCCGTCGCTGGCGTTGGGTTTGGAGACGGCCGGGCCGGAATCTTCCACCGGCGTCGTCGAGCCATCGCTGTCTTCCAGCGAGAGCGTGTCGCTGTCGTGCAGCGGTGCATCCTGATCCGAATCAGGTTGAGTTGCAGCGTGTCGTTCGTCCACGGTGGATGTCAGCCCAATTGGGAGCCCGTTTCTGGCTCCATCTGCCGATACTGTACTTGATTGGTCGGCTCTGGCCACAGCATCTTCGGATCGACCTCGATCGGGGAGGCCGGCCCGCCTTTCATACTGAATCTGGCGTGCGAGTCGAACCGTCGTAACTTGCCGATTCTGTTGTCGCCAGCATGCGGGGACATCTTTATCTGCCTCGCCCGGAACACGGGACGGCCCGCCAAACGCTCCGGACAAATCGACTGGCGACGCCTGACCGTTCTGACTGTTGCCCGGTGAGTCTGATAATCTCACAGTGTCCTGACGGGCGCGTACAGAACATGAAGGCGGACGCCAACTACGCGAATGTACGCACCACAACGGGCCAGTGATCCAGGATTTTCGAGGTTCGGCCGGGAAAACTCGACTTTATCCGCCATCGACACGAGATTGATCGCCATGCAGTTCGCGACACCGCCACAGCGCATCCTGATGATCCGGCCCAGTGCGCTTGGAGATGTCTGCCGCACCGTGCCCGTTCTGGTGAGCCTGCGGAAGGCATGGCCTGATGCAACGATTGACTGGGTGGTGCAGGACGCGTTCGTCGAGGCGGTGGCAGCCCACCCGGATTTGGACGGCGCGATTCCATTTCCTCGCGGGAATCTGGCGAAATGGTGGCGGAACCCGCGTGTGGCCGGCCGGGCGGTGCGATGGTTCGATGGTCTGCGGCGTGGCAGTTATGACCTTGTGATCGACTGCCAGGGCCTCGGGCGATCGGGCCTGATGACCTTCGCGACTCGGGCAAGACATCGTGTCGGGCACCAGATGGCTCGCGAGTTTGCCTGGCTTGCCTACAACCACCGCATTGGGTCGCGTCGGCCGAAGCATCAACAGCACACGGTCGATGCAATGCTGGAACTGGTCGACGCGGTCGGCGTCGAGGTCAATCGAGAGATGTCGCTGTATGTGCCGGCCGATTCCGCGGCATGGTGGGGAACGCAGGCGACGGGCCTCGGGCTTCGAGGCCGCTTCGCGGTGCTTGCGCCCAGCAGCCGGTGGCTGAGCAAGCGATGGCCAGTCGATCGATGGACGGACCTTCTGGGTCCGCTGACGGCCCGTGGATTTGATCGGGCGGTGCTGCTCGCTGCCCCGGGCGAGGAATCGCAGCTCGGGCCGCTGCTCGAACTGGCTGATCGCGATGAGCGGCTTGTCAGCCTGGTGGGACAGACAACGATCGGGCAGACGATGGCGGTGATCGACGCGGCTGGACTGCTGGTCGCCAACGATTCTGCCCCGCTGCATATGGCGGTCGGGCTCTCCACGCCGTCTGTGGGGCTTTTTGGTCCGACTGATCCTGCAGTCGTCGGGCCTTGCGAGCAGCCGATGCACATCGTGCAGGCAGATGAGGCAAGGCGGCAGCTTGGGGCGGTGCATTTTAAGGATGCCAGGATCGGCGATGCGCTCATGCGACTCATCAGCGTGGATGATGTCCTCGCTGCGATCGATCGTCGTATGGGCAACTGACGACTTATCGAGATGGCAGCACCTGTCGGTGACACGAGAAAGTAGCCCAAAGTGGCGACTTCGTGGGGAACATCAGTGCGCTTTGAACGTCCAATTAGGCAGGAAACACGTTATGAAGCTCACTGGGTCATTGTGTCTTGCAAGTTCATCGCCTCGGCGACTGGGATTGCTGCGCGATGCGGGTATCGACGTGGATGTTTGCGCGCCTGATATCGATGATGGATTGCTTCGTTCCGGGGCCGTTGAACCTGCGCACTGGGTGATGTCGCTGGCGTTCCTGAAAGCTCGGCGGGTACATGATCAGTTGCTTGGTGGTGGGAACCGCACGCAGCGGC
>CAZVXI010000264.1:0-3601 GCA_964631295.1 uncultured Isosphaeraceae bacterium | reverse complement strand
CGCAGCATCGCGGGACGCCAGTCTTCAATGAAGAGGCGGTTGAGCGCGGGATAGACTTTACTGCAGCCGAGTTATCCAGTTACGGTCATGGTGTTGCGCTGAGTGATCTTGATAACGACGGTGATGCGGATGTGGTCTGTCTAGGAGGTAACAATGGTTTGATCGGTGTGTTCGAGAATGATGCCACTGGACACTTCGTGTCTCACTCAGAGACATGCGGTATTCCCTTGTTGCCGAAGTGCAAGGGAGTCGTGACAGCCGACTTCGATCAGGATGGTGATCTGGATCTGTATTTCTCCAGAACAGATGAGCCAAACGTTCTCGTCCGAAATCTCGGCGGCTTTCAGTTTCAGATTATCGAAATTTCTGGTGCCGAGCTTGTCGGTAGTTCGCATGGATGTGCATGGACAGATTACGACGGTGACGGTTGGATAGATCTGGCGGTGCCCATGTACCTGAACGCTCCCAATCATCTCATGCGCAATCTCGGCAATGGGATATTTGAAGACGTCACTGCTTCTGTCGGATTTGATGTCGGCATTGACCGTGCGTTTCAGATCGCGTTTTTCGACATGGACCTTGACGGTGATTCGGATGCCTATATCGGGAGTGATGCACGAGGTGTATCCTGTGAGTTGCTTGGTTTCAGAAACTCACTACTTGAAAACATTGACGGTATCTTCATGAATGTCAGCGCCGGATCAGGCGCTGATCTTTGCATGGACTCAATGTGCATTGCCATTGGAGATTTCAGTCAGAATGGTATGATGGATCTGTTCATTACCAATACACCTGGCGGTCATGCGCTGCTCGTGAATGGTGGCAATGGGACGTTTGTAGAACAAGCATTCGAGGCTGGTGTTGATGATATTGAATCACAAGGGTGGGGCAGCGTCTTTCTCGACTATGACAATGATGGCATTCTCGATCTGTACGTCTGTCGGCAGGTCTCTGCAAATGGGCTTTACAAGGGCCAGAGTTGGCCAGTAGTAGATGTCGCTGAGGCCGAAGGCGTTGACGTGCCGGGCTTGTCATTTGCGGTCGCTACAGCCGATATTGACTTGGACGGTGATCAGGACTTTGTGGTGCAGAATCTCAACGAAGGCCTCCGCCTTTTCATCAATCACGCATCAGGCAGCAACAACTGGGCGCGGTTCGATGTTCATGGAAGGGAACAGAACCGCTATGCCATCGGCGCAACACTCCGGGCGACGACGGGTGGCACACAACAGGTGCGTGAAGTCATCGCCGGATCGAACTTCCAGAGCCAGAACGAACTCGTGCAGCACTTTGGGCTCGGCGATGCTGATATCATTGACGAACTGATCGTCATGTGGCCCGGCGGCATTACACGAACACTCACCAACCTGCCTGCAAATCACACATGGACAATCTACCCGCTCGACAAATGCGGCGATGCAGATGGTGACGGCGATCGCGATCTCACTGATTTCTTCGCCTTCCGTGACTGCTTCACCGGCGACAGCCCCGCAACGTGGGTGCCCGGCTGCGAAGTGATGGACTACCAGGGCGATTCCGATGTCGACCTGATTGACTTTGCAGTCTTCCTCTCGGAATACGACGGGGCGATTGAAGACTGCAACGGCAATGGCACCCCTGACCTCGAGGAGATCCTGCTCGAGCCAGCACTCGATGCAGACAATGACGGCATGCTGGATGACTGCGGCGATTCGCTTCCGGGCGATGTCACTGGCGATGGCAGCGTAGGGCTGGGTGATCTGCTGATGATCCTCAGCAACTGGGGAACATGCACCGATTGTCCGCCAGCGTGTCCCGGCGATGCAAACAACGACTGCGAAGTCACGCTCGCAGACCTCCTGATCGTTCTCAGCAACTGGGGGTCGTAATGTGGGCAGCACACAGTGAGACAATTCGGCCGATAATGAGCCTTGCTAGATTTCGTCAGTGCCGTCGTGGGCGAATCCAAAACCCTTCTGACACGCCTGATCGAATCTGTATTCAGCAACGTATCCATTTTGCTCATGGTCGAGGACAGCGGTATCGACAGAGCGCGCCCACCGCACAAAGTGGGCGCACACGGTCAATGCACTTTTCGCTGGCTGCAGGACTGGCTGTAATGAGCACGATGCCTGTCCATACCCAGTCTCGTGGGGATAATCCGACACTGTTCACGGAAGAAGCGATTCTCCGTGGAATCGATTTTGTTCCCGATGGTGATCGTCATGGCGGACTCATGTTCTGCGATCTGGATGATGACGGGGATGCCGACCTCGTGATCACTGGCCGGGCGTCCGGTGTGCTTGGCATATTTGAAGATACTGGAAACGGCGTTTTCACAGATCGGAGTATGGAGACTGGCATCCCAGCACTGCCTGACTCTATTGCCTGCACAGCAGCCGACTATGATAATGATGGCGATCTTGACTTGCACATCGCGAGGTTGAATCAGCCGAATGCACTCCTTCGAAATGAAGGCGATTTTCAGTTCACTGATGTCGCGGTTGACGCCCAGATTGCTCATCCCGCCGGAGCATATGGATGCACGTGGGGAGATTTTGATGCCGATGGATGGATGGACCTCTATGTCGCCAACTACCTGCTTCAGAGCAACGTGCTCTACAAAAACAATCAGGATGGCACATTTGCTGACGTAACAACTGTACATGCAGTGCACGCAGACGATGACCCGACATTCCAGGCTACATTTTATGATGCAGACCTCGACGGGGTGCCAGAGTTGTATCTTGCAACAGACCGGGGAACAAACTGCGAGACCAACGGCTGGCGCAATCGTCTGTACAAGCAAGAAGACGCCATTTACAAAGAGATATCTTCGCAGTCTGGTACGGATATATGCATCGACGCGATGTGCATCGCAATTGGAGATCTGGACGCGAATCGCCGTCCGGATATTTTCTGTACGAATACATTTTCCGGCAGTGCTCTTCTCTGCAATCAGGGCAACATGGAGCACATTCGCTGTGACGCGGAAGCAGACGTAACAGACGCCGGATCGATCGGATGGGGTGGCGTCTTCTTTGACTACGATAATGATGGTGTCTTGGACCTGTACGTATGCAGGCAACTCGTGCCGAATCGGCTCTTCCGAGGCTTTGAGAGTTGGCCTCTGGTTGATATGGCTCCGACATTGGGAGTGGACTACTCCGGCCTGTCCTTCGCTTGCGCAACGGCTGATGTTGACCTTGATGGCGATCTGGACCTTGCGCTATGGATTATGGGAGAGCCTGTGCAGTTATTTATAAACAACTCCGTTGGTAATAACTGGGCGCGGTTTAATGTCGTAGGTCAACAAGAATCCAGATTCGCGATTGGCGCAGTGCTCGAACTCGCCGCGGGGTCAGGTTGGCAGCAACGACAGGTGCTCGCGGGGAGTGGTTTCTTGAGCCAGAACGAACTCGTGCAGCACTTTGGGCTCGGCGATGCTGATATCATTGACGAACTGATCGTCATGTGGCCCGGCGGCATTACACGAACACTCACCAACCTGCCTGCAAATCACACATGGACAATCTACCCGCTCGACAAATGCGGCGATGCAGATGGTGACGGCGATCGCGATCTCACTGATTTCTTCGCCTTCCGTGACTGCTTCACCGGC
>CAZVXI010000263.1:0-3631 GCA_964631295.1 uncultured Isosphaeraceae bacterium | reverse complement strand
TGTCCATTGAGTATTGAATGCGCTCGGCCAGCCGCCGAGCAGTTCACCGATTCGTGTTGCGATATTTGGATTGTTCGTCTCACCGATCTCCCAGCCTGGTATGACTGAGTGTGCAGTGTCTTCGAAGATCTCGCCGGGGAGAAACGGATCGCTTGGCGTCCCGCAACCAGATGACTGGTTCCGCTGTGAACATTGCGGAACGATCAAATCGCTGTTCGTAGGACTCAACTGCGACACTTGACCGAACTCAGGTACCTGCCCGAGAAACACGAATACAAGTTCCCAGAGCACACTCTGGCCGGGCGAGTTGCCGGCGGCCACCGTGCCAATGCCGACGATCGGGAACCATCGTACCTGCTTATGACTGACAGGGTAAAGCGCGTTCGAGTAGATCGTTCCGGTAATCCCAGCGTAAGGGGCCTCTTCGAGAATAGTCTGGGCGGCGCTGCCGACAGCGAGGTCAGATGCGCAGCGCGGGGGTATGTACACGTCGCCATCGAACAACAGGGTCTCAATGGACTCGGTACCTGGGAGGAGATCCAGAGCCGCTCTCAGGGCAGTCAGATTGAAGTTTGTTGGTTGCAGCCACGTCTCGACCGTATTTGCCCACGGTGATCCCTTGAACGGCGAACCCAATGTAATGAATCGCCGCACCGATCCGGCACCAAGATTGTCGGCTCGCAGATACGGCCACTGACCGTTGTCATTGAGTTCCGTCATCTCACCACGAGGCACATTGAAATTCGGCCACACTCCGCCCCGCTGAACCGATCCGTGGAAGCCGGACATGTATAGGCGCGTAAGTTGTCCTCCTTGGCCATGCCCCACGACATCTGCGCGAGTTGCCGCATAGCGACGGCCGAAGAAACCACGATTTAAGGCATGATCGGAACCGTCATCGCCATTGCGATATTCCTGAATCGCATCCTCGATGCGCCGCGCGACGAAGTGGTATCGTTCAGCGTATCCGAGTGTCCCCTTGGTTCCATTCTCCGCCCAATCAACATAGTAGAACCGTGTCGGTACTGGCTGAGCAGCAAACTCATTATACTCGACTGCATTCCATGTATCTGGTGCGCTCATAATGCCGTGCACAAGAACAAGCGGAGGCCGCCGTAACCGGAAGAGTACGCTACTCAACAACTCATTCCCATTCGTCAGACGGAAGTCCATTCGGCACACTTCCTGAGCATTCAGCGTTTGGGCCGATGCGATGTCGTTGGAATCGGCATATGTTTCCGGCGGGACATAGAACGCATGTCCTCTGTCCAGAGAGACATTCGGACCGGTCACTGCCGACGCAACATCGTCCCAGGGTGTTGGCAACAGCGGATATTCAGGATTCGCCGCATCAGAACCCGGATGGTGGAGCGTCCCGACCGTCTTGGGGATGAAAACATTGGGGGATCCGGCCTTGACGATGTCGATGGACAGATCCGGGTAGATGTCCGCCATTGAGTCGTACCATGGACGGAGCCGAACCACACACATGCTCGCACCGTCTGTGATCGCGCCATCCACCGGCGAACTGACCGCAGGCCCGCCGACACCATCGACCGGCGTTTGCCCGGCGCGAAACTCGACGCTGTCAAAGCTCAGTCCATCAAACTCAGTCCATTGCGGTCCCCAACCCTGTACGTCGTGAAACTCAACCTCAACGGGCGTCACCCGGACCGTGTCGACGCATGGTCCAAAGTCGTCGGTTGCCACAATCAGGCTTATCTCCTCTTCACTCACATCGACCGCGGGGCGAACTGCCTCAATCCAAAGCGTGATCTCGCTTTCAGCGTTCGCAAGATCCCAGAATGCATCGATATTCAGATTATCGCCCGGGGTGATGAGATCGCCCCCCGCGGCAATCGAATCGGCGTCTCGCTCCGTATCACCATCCTTCGCCCAGATGCGGATCAAGCCCTCTGACCACGAAACGAACTCCGGATCAGCTGGCGAGCCCTGTTGTGCCATGTCACCGGGATCAGATAGTTCATAGTCAATGACGATCATGGCGAACCCCGCTTCAGAAAGAACGGACCGGTCTGGCAACTGGACGATCATCGGAACAAGCCGCGTGCCGGCATTTGCGTCTGTATTGAAGACACCGAATCCGTCAGCGAAGTCCGCGACAAGATCGCCATCGGAATCCCCGATGCCTGTGAAAACCACCTTTCCGGGTTCTTCGGTCGGGTCGGATAGCTCGGCTTCCTCTTCGGCCGGCGTACGCTCCGGCAGATCAAACCCATTGTTGTTATCACTATCAATATCGAGATCGACCAGGATCGCTGTTATCTCAATCGGTTCATCAACTGTGCAGCCGCAGGCGGTGGGGCGGATGCTCACTGAGCCGGGGCCGAGGAAGTGGATGGTCTGGTGACCTGCCCCCATTCTATGTACCAGCTGTTATGAGAGTCTGAACAGGGGAACAGGGTGACGCTGGGCGGGCCGGAGGGAGGGGCGGAGCCCCGACCGGAGGACCGGCCAGCGTCGCGACACGGGAACGCCCCGCCTCGCAGGTTGCGGCGAACGTCGCAGGGGTCACGTATCCCAGCGAGGAATGCGGACGACGGTGATTGTACTCGTTCTTCCAACGTGCCGCGTGCGCCTTCGCATCGCGCACGCCATCGAGCTCCTCTGCATTGAGAAGCTCATCACGCACCCGGCTGTGGAACGATTCCGCGTAGCCGTTCTCCCACGGCGCCCCCGGCTCAATATACCCGGCGTGAACATGCGAACTCGCCAGGTGCTTCCTGATGCGCCCCGCGATGAACTCCGGGCCGTTGTCGCTGCGGATGAACTTCGGCATGCCGCGGATGATGAACAGCTCCGTCAGCACATCAAGCACACCCTCGGACGTGATTGATCGCTCCACCTCCAACGCCAGGCACTCGCGCGTGAACTCATCAACGATCGACAGCCACTTCAACGATCGTCCTCGAACATCTGAGTCGTAGATGAAGTCCCAGCACCACACATCATTCTTGTGCTCGGCTTTCCGGCGGAGAACGCCGTTGTTGCTCAAGCCCAGAGAACGCTTTTTCCGCTGTTTTCGAGGCACTTTCAGATGCTCCTGTTTCCACAGACGGTGAATGCGTTTGCGGTTCACACGCCAGCCCTCCTGACGCAGACACGCCCAGATGAACCGGTATCCGTATCGCGGATGTCGACGAACCAACTCGTGCATGCGCTTCACCAGACGCTGCTCTTCATCGCTCGGCCGCTTCGATTGATACCGCTGCGTCGAGCGCGGCTGATTCACCGCCCGGCATACGCGACGCTGCGACGAATCGAACTTTGATTGCAGATGTTCGACCGCCACACGCTTGCGCGCCGGGCTCAGAAGTTTCCCTCAGCCACCTCCTTGAGCATCGCGATGTCAAGCGCCTGATCGGCGACGACACGTTTCAGCCGTGCGTTCTCTCGCTCGAGTTCTTTCAGTCGCTTCGCTTCGTTCGCCTTCATCCCGCCGTACTGGTTGCGCCAGCGGTGGAACGTCTGCTCGCTGATCTCCAGCCGCTGCACCACCTGGCCGATCGTCGCGCCGGTCGCCAGCATCGCATCAGCTTCACGAAGCTTGGTGATGATCTGTTCGGGTGTATGTCGTTTGCGTTTCATGATCGAGAGTCTCCATCTGACC
>CAZVXI010000262.1:531-3651 GCA_964631295.1 uncultured Isosphaeraceae bacterium | reverse complement strand
CTCGCTGGTCAATGTTCGGTAGACGTCAGGTTAGCAATCTCATCGGCTCCGTCAAGCGATGTTCGGGAGATTTTTGTTGGAATATGATCGGGTCTGAGGTGCTATACGATGCACCCAAAATGCCGTCTATTCCTGACCAACTCGCCTACCGTGCGCACTGTCCACTCTGGCCAGAAAGGGCTATGTCCGAGTCTCCGAACTGGTCTCGAATGGGGATCACGATCCTGCCGCCAGACGATGGCGGGTTCTGATTGGGTCGATATGCAAGGATGTGCCCGGAATATGCAACAAATCTGTTGCATAAGCCGTTGTATAATGCTATATTTGGCTTCGGGAGTGCCGCCTGCAGAGTCGATAGAACAAGGAGCCTCCAGTATGGCTACCGGTGAGACAAAGGTAAAGACAGGTGTTGTCAAAGGTGGCGGAGAGCCACCGGGGTACATGTGGAACTGCCTGTTCTTGAACGTGGCGCGCCGCGAGGCAATGGAACATCTCGACGAGGCCCAATACCACCACGTGGCGGATCAGTTCAAAGAGATGGCGATGCAGGTTGACCCGATTCGTGCTCCGGGCGTTGACGTCCAGCGAATCGAGGATTTTTTCGAGTTGCGGGACAAGGGAGGTCCGCTGAGGAAGCTCAACATCCGCGTGTATTTCGCGGTCTACGGAGGCAAGCGCAGCGACATCGTGGTGCTCGGAACCACGAAGAAAGAAGCTGACGGAAAGACCCCGTACCACGACATTGTGCGGATGCGTAGGAGGAAACGAGCGTTTGAGGCGAGTACGCCGTGAACATGATTCACACGGCTTTATCACAAAGGAGACCACACATGCCAGTGCAGGACACGCCGGCAATCAACAACGACGACAAGGCGAAAGCCGAACTGATGATTCGGTCGCTGAAAGAGCTCGCTCGGCGCGCTCAAGAGTTGTCGGTCCACGACAAGGCGGATGTCCTCGATTTGATCCTCGATCTGATTCTCACGGGCGAAAGTCTCATCACCCAGCCCGAGAAGATTCAGCAAACGTGGCAGCTCGTAGAAGAGATCGTCCTGCAGAAAGAAGAGGACGTCGAGACATCGCAGATGCCTGATCGGCACGATGCTGCCGAGAACGAAGATGCGACTGAGTATGATGAGTCGTGGAAAGTGTTTATCGCAGATCGTGTGAAGGGCTATCGTGTTGAGCGTAAGTGGACCCAGGATGACTTGGCGGAAAAGAGTGGGCTCCCGCAGAGCCACATCAGCCGCATTGAGAGCGCAAAGCACAGTCCATCACGCAAGACAGTTGAACGCCTGGCCGAGGCATTCGGTGTTCCGGTAGGCGAACTCGATCCGTCTGACGATTAGAAGTTGGGATCAAACTGACCATTTCCAACCGCCCAGTCACCGTGCTGGGCGGTTGTTAATTGCGTGTCACGTCCGTCATTCGCCCGTCGCTTTCAATGAAGTGAACAAGTGGCACGCGTGCGTGTGCCCTGCGCCCGTACTTCGTGAATCGGCAAGCCACTGACCGGCTCACCTGATTCGCACGGAGCGCGAAGAGCGTGATTGCATCGGCCGCAACAGACACTACCGATTACGTGACCTTACTACCCCGCCTTCTTATGCAACTTGCGGATCTCCTGCGGTTTCTTGAGGAACGGCACGCCGTGTGTCATCCAGCGCGGTGCTTCCTTCCCGCGAAGGTGGTGATCGAAGAACTGTCGCATGCGCGTTTGGAAGTCTTTCTGATTTTCATGCCGACGCAGGCCGTGCCCCTCACCGGGATATGAAAGCAGAATGACCGATTTTCCATTGAATCGCAGTGCGTTGTAGAACTCGACTGCCTGCAGCCATTCGACGGACCCATCTTCCGTGCCATGCAATTGCAGGACAGGCGTGACGACATCGGGCGCGTGAATCACCGCTGATTCGTGCAGGTACAGTTCCAGATCGGTGTACGGATCGGTTCCGAAACGGCCCTGACCGTATATATCGTAGCGATGCTGGTTCGTGCCTGCGCTCTTCCACAACTGGTTGAAGTCGCTGACAAGGTTCGTCGCAGCAGCGCCTGCCACGATCGCGCCGAACATCTTCGACTGTGTGGAAATGTACGCAGCACCCTGGCCCGAATAGCTGTGCCCATGCAGGCCGACGGCATCTGCATCCGCGTAGCCGAGCTCGATCACCTTGCGCACCGCCGCCTCGACGCATTCGAGCATGTCCGAATGGCTCTTGCCTGTGCGGAAGTGAATGTCCGGCTGCATCACGAGGTAACCGGCACTCACGTACCCGGCAAACTGCGGCCCGCTGCTGTAGCGCGGCAAATAATAGTTATGCAGATTCTGCGAATACTTCTCGTAAAACTGCACGAGCATCGGCAGACGCTGGCCTTCCTCATAACTATCGGGAATCGCCAGTGTACCCTGCAGGCGTTTACCATCGCTGTTGGTGTATTCGAACAGGATGCGCCGACCCCACGTATATTCTGACTGCTGCGGGTTTGCGTCTGTCATTTTACGCGGAAAGGAGAACTGCATGTCGCTGACGTAGTAATCCGGAAAGTCGCGGAACGTCTCGATCGTGTACATGCAGCGGTCGGCCTGTTTCGCCTTCGTCACACGGCCAAAACGCCGCGGCTCGAAGATCAGTCGCTCGACTTCGCCATCGGCAAGCTGGAAGAAGCCCGAGTTCTTTGTCCACCAGCCAAACGCTGAGAGCAGCACCGGCTTCGAGAGGTCGATGAAGTACTCCTCCGGGTCGGTCCGCACGTAGCGCAGGCGAATCTCATCCTGTTCGCCAACCTTCGTCAGATTCGTCGCAGGCGAACCATCGAGCGGCTGGAGATAGAGGTCGTACATATGTTCGAGCACAACCGCGTTGCCGTCCTTCGTCCAGCCGGCCACGCCGAACGGCGGCACTTCGCCCGGGCGATCGAACTCGGTGTCCGCAAAATCAACAGTCGCATCTTTGGTCAGGTTGCGATGCGTCTTGTCGGCAAATGTAAACAGCCAGACATCACCATCTTTCCAGTAGAGGAAGTGTTCATTGTCCGGCGAGATGCCCATTGTCATGTTGTGCGCTTCCAGGATTATTTCTGAGTCGCCGGTGCGCGTGTCGATGGCATGGTAGTCGGCCT
>CAZVXI010000262.1:0-521 GCA_964631295.1 uncultured Isosphaeraceae bacterium | reverse complement strand
GTGCGTGTATTTGCGATCGGACACGCCGATGGCATATGTACCAAGCCGGCCGAGCTGGACGCTGCGCATGCCCTCGCGCGCCATCGCGATGAACCGCTTGCTCTCGAGGTTGAAGCCATTCTCATATGTGCGGTTGCGCTCCCGCCCGGCACGTATCATCTGCACCGACTGCAGCGATTCATCATCTGAATGCCAGATATCAACATTAGCGAGTTCTTCATCATCCGAGAAGGAGATTCGATCCTGCTGCCGCTTGATGCCGAAAAAGATGCGATTCAGATCGTCGCTCCATGTGAGTCCTGCAAGCTCGCTGATGACATGCTCCTCCGGGAAATCGCGCAGTTCGCTCGGGTCGAGTTCGAACAGGTTTATGTTATCTGCATCAATATCTCGTAAGGTCAGGAGTGTATTCGCACGCTGCAGTGTGTCTTGAAGTTCTTCGCCCTTGAGGACCGCAAGCGCTGCGCCTTCGCGCGCCCAGGTGAGCCGGGCGTAGGTTTGCTGATCGTTATCGAGCGGGC
>CAZVXI010000261.1:0-3657 GCA_964631295.1 uncultured Isosphaeraceae bacterium | reverse complement strand
TCAAATCGGTGCCCGGTGAAGACGACTTCGCCCGCGTCGGGTGGCGTCGCCAACGCAATGCCTCCGGTCAGAAGCGATTCAATCGAATGCAGCGTGAATGAGACGCCGGTAATCCCTGCATCCACCGAGAAGTCGCTCGTCGGCCAGAACTTTGTCTCCGGGCGAATCAACTGTGTGTAAGGCTTGGCGATCAGCACACGCGCTTCGACCGCACTTGCATCACTCGTCAGCCCGACTGAGAGCACAGCCCCGACGGCAATCTCGCGGTATGTCACCGTCGCGCCGCGCCTCAGGCCCGATCGGTTGCTTGCGCGAATCAGTATCTGAAGGTCGCCCGGATCGACTTGCTCAACAACGGGCGGATCAACCAGAGCGGTAAATCGCCGCTGAAGTGAGCCGCCGCCGGGATGCACCGCCAGGTAGCGCGCACCGACGATCGTCTCAAGCCCGCTCAGTTCACCCAAACCAAGCTGCGGGCGCACGACCCAGAAACGTGAACCCGCCCGGGCGATGCGGCTGACCTGCGCCTTGTCGATCTGCACAGCAGCGCGCACCTGCTCGCCAGTTGCAGTGAGCGAGACATCCTGAACTTCGCCGATGACGATTCCGCGGTGTCGCAGGGCTGCGCCAGGCTCGATGCCATGGCCGTGATCCAGCAGAATCTCGATCGTGACGCCACGCTGCACCCATATCTCATATCCCATGTAGCCGGCGAATATGATCGCTGCGATCGGCGCAAGCCACGCCCATGTCCAGCGACGCTCGCGCCCGATGAGAGCTGTTGGCATGGCTGGTTTGCTCATGCTGTCGGCTCCTCCCACGTCCGGGCACCCCGCGCGTTCCACAGCGTGTGCGGATCAAAACACGCCGCGGCGAGCAGGCTCAGAATCACCACAGAGGCAAATGCGATTGCAGCCGGCCCGACTGCAACGTCAACCATGTCGCCGATCTTCACCGCAGCGACAAGAATGGCAACGAGCAGCACGTCGAGCATCCCCCACTTGCCTGTCAACTCGACCACGCGGTATGTGAACGCGCGGTGATGATGCCGCAGCGACAAGCCACCTGCTGCCAGCACGAAGATCCCAACAAGTTTTCCAAGCGGGAACACAATCGAACACAACAGCACAACAATCCCGACGAACCACTCGCTGGCTGCAAACAACGATCCGATCCCCGCGAGAATGCTCGTCTCGTTGGCATGCCCGAACTGCTCCAGCCGGACGATCGGCAAGCCGACTGCAAATGGGTACAGCACGAGTGCCGCCAGAGCGAGAGATGCGGACCGACGATTGCCGCGCGCGATGGTTGATCGCCGAACCATTGCCGAGCCACACCGCGCGCACGATGCAAGTTGCTTCGGGCCGAGTGTCGGCACGATCTGCACGAGCCCGCATGTCGGGCAACTGCCAAGTCGATCGGTTTGCATTGCTGCATCACACATCACGTCAGTTCCGCCCAGATTCTACGGAACCTGATTGGGAAGTTGCGTGCGTCGGGTTTGGCGTCACCTTCTGGCGCTCAGGAGGCCATCGAACCCCAGTTCGACAGCACGATGAGCAGATCACCGAGGCCGACCTGACAGTTGGAGTCAACATCCGGCTCGCAAGGTTCGATGCAGTCGCCGGAACATCCACCCCAATTGGAGAGTACGCCCAGCAGATCAGCCAGACCGACCGAGCCATCATTGTTGACATCACCTTCGAGGCGCTGGCAAAGGTCCGGGACCATGTCCGCATCTTCATCGGCCCAGCCGTTCTGGGCGATGTCGCACGAATCCGGCACGCCGTTGCTGTTGCAATCCTGCTCGGTCATGTTTGCCAGATCGCAAGAATCAAGGATGAGATTCCCGTTGCAGTCGGTAAAGACTCCAGGTCCAAGTTCATACGCGCCCATGTCGACGACCTCGCTGCCTGCGCCGTCGAGGATGCGCAGGCCGAGCGCACGGTCAGGATCGCACGGATCAGCATCCGCGTTGGAGCCGATGTCAATGCAAGGTGAGCCGGGCGAGAGCGTGTAATCGCCACCGGGCGCGTCGGTGAACTGCGGGTCAGCATCAATGTTGCCCGTCCCGCCGCGCGTCACACCGCCCTGCACATCACTGAAAGAGATTGTCAGCATCGAATCCGCGCCGGTGTCAGTCTCATCACCGGTGTTGTTCCAGATGATGCTGTTGACAATGACCATCTCGCCCATGTTGCTGCTGCGAACACCTGCGCCGTTGGCTGATGTGTTCTCTGTGATCGTGAGATTGGCAAGCGTCGGGCCGAGGCCTGACACGTGTACACCCCCGCCGAATGCAGCATCATTGCCAGCCGAAACACAACTGCGCATCGCCGCGAGTTCGCCGCCCACGAAATCGACCCCCCCGCCTGCCGATGATGCACTGTTGCTGAGAAAACTGCACGCAACGATTGTCGCAGGCGATCCGTTCACACGAACGCCGCCGCCATTCGTTGCTTCATTATCTGTGAAGGTGCAATCGAAGACGATCGCAGCCGAGCCATCCACGATGGCGACCGCGCCGCCTGATCCATCTGTCGCCTGATTATCCGTGCATGTGCAGCCTCGCATCGCAGCGGGCGTGTTGTCGATGAATACCGCGCCGCCGCCACCTGCAACGGCTGTGTTGGTGTCAAATGGAGTGTCAGTCATGCGCACATTGCCTGCGTCCTGCAGGTACATCGCGCCGCCGGACTGATCCGCGCCGTTCAGATCGAACGAACAGATGTCAAATGTCGACGCAGTGCCGAACCCGAAGACTGCACCGCCGAATGTTGCCGTATTCCCGGTGAAGGTTGTATCGGTAAACACCGCGTCACCATCGGTAAAGCACAGCACCGCTCCGCCGAATCCGGACGTTGTCGCCGTCGGCGCTGTGTTGAAGAAAAACGTACAACCATCAAAGACGGGCTGTGCATCTTCGATCTGCGCCCCAGCTCCCTGCCGCGCTTCGTTGCCGTTGATCGTGCAGTTGGTGAATGTGGCATCTGCATTCGCAAGCAGGTTGATCGCTCCACCAAAACCGCCGCCGAGTGCTTCGTCGGCGACTGCTTCATTGTCATCGAAGTCGCACATTGTCAACGCGGGCGTGCTGTCGAAGACGTGGATTCCTCCGCCGACTCGCGCCGCATTGGAGTTGAACTCGCACTGATCGAATGAAGCGCTGCTGCCAAAGGCGATCGTCGCTCCGCCACCGAGCCCGCCTCCGGCAACATCTTCAGTCACAGCGATGTTGCCGATGAAGTCGCACATGGCGAAGGATGGCGCGCCGCCTTCGATATCCACACCACCACCCTGCCGCGCGGTATTACTCAGGAAATCGCATGAAGTCAGCGCGATCGTCTCGTTGCTGTCGATGAACATCGCACCGCCGAGCGATCCGAGAAAGAACTCATCCAGAATCGTCTGGTTCGTCGTGAATGTGCATCCATCGAATGTTGCACCTGCGCCGGCAATATGAATCGCGCCGCCGATGCGCGCGGTGTTGCTGGTGAACATGCAATCGCTGAACGTGGCATCGCTGCCAAGCATGATTGAAACCGCGCCGCCGTTGCCCTCGCCTGCATCATCGTCGGGCATCGCCCGATTGTCCTCGAACGTGCAGTTTGTAAACTCAGGCGATCCATCAGCGACATACACCGCGCCGCCGCGTCG
>CAZVXI010000260.1:0-3665 GCA_964631295.1 uncultured Isosphaeraceae bacterium | reverse complement strand
TGAGATCATAAAGTTTCATCGCGAGAACAGCATGAAGATTCGTGTCCCTGTTATCGCCGATCGCCTGCCCAACGATCGCGGCGGTCACCTGTCCGGGCGTCAGTCCTGCGGGCATGGTCATGCCGGTGTTCGGGCCGAATGCCGCGTTCAGCGCAGCGCTGAAGACCTGTGTGAGCAAGCAGTAGCGCGCCACAGTGCGCACATTGACAGGTCTGTCTTCATGCACCCCTGGCTCGGGTGTTGTCGCCCACCATGCGCCAAGTACCCCGACAACCCCACAGGCAGCCGCGACGATTCCGACAACCGCCGCGACGGTCATGATGTTGCCTGCCTGAGTTGCGACGATTGCAATCACGATCACCGCACCAATCGAGACAAGGATCATCAGCCCCACACTGATCAGAATCGTGCCAACGCCGCGGGCGACGCGCGCCAACCAGTCGGGATTGGCGAACATCAGCCGATCTGACATCAGCGATCGTTCGATGGGCGAGCCGCATTCCGGGCAGTTGGCATCTGCAGCGAGCCGGTGCAGGTCGTAACCGCAAGATCGACACGCGACTGACTCTGCCACGCGCCCGTCAGCATCGAGCACAACGTGAACCGGCTCGTCGGTCGGTGGCTCAGTCGGCGGAGCAGCGACCGGCGGCGGGATGATTGGCGCAGCGTCCCGGGGAATGTCGACTGTCGATTTGTCGCGCGGCTCGTGGTCGCGTTCCTCAGACTGCATGATCAGCTCCCGGTGAAGGTGCGATTGCCTCGCGGTAGCGTGCGGCCATGGATTCAAGCGCTTCTGGGATGATGCGCAGCTGGCCGACAGCGGTGATGAAGTTGGTGTCGCCATTCCATCGCGGGACGATATGGGCGTGCAGATGTTCGGGGATGCCTGCACCTGCGGCTGCACCTTCATTGATGCCGATGTTGATCCCCTGCGGTGTCAATGTGCGATCGGCCAGTTCGACAGCCGTATCGACAAGCCGCCAGAACGCGCTGCGCTGCGATTGGTCGTAATCGAGCAGTCGGCCGCGTGGTGTTCCGAGCGCGACGAGCAGATGCCCGTTTGCGTACGGGTACCGGTTGAGCAGGATCATTCCGTGCGCGTCGCGATGGAGCACGTGATTGTGAAGGTCGTTTTCCGGATGAGCCCAGTAGTCGGCGAAGAAGTTGCCAAGCGTGGCTGTGTGCGCGTCATCGCGGCCGGCATCCTTCGCGCGGCGGTCGAGTTCATGCAGGTACGCCATCCGCCAGGGTGCCCAGAGATTCTGCTGATTCATGCCCGAATGATACCGAACCACCCGCGTCGGTTGGCGATTGATCAGTCGATGGCAGGATCGTCCTTCTCTTCGGCGATTTCATCACCGGCGCGCTTGTTGGGGTCGAAGTCGATTGGATATTGCGGGCGCGGCTTGAGCATGCCGCGCATCCAGTCCATGCTGCTTTGGAGCAGTTCCTTGTTGCCTCGCGTGAAAATCGGCCGCCATCCGTCAACCTCCGGGTGTGGCAGCCGGGCGAGCGTTCTTGGCAGCGCATGCTGGATCAGCAACGACATCGACGGGTCGTCGTAATTGAGCAGTGGCTGTTCTGCACCTTCGAGTTCGAGGCGTTCGAGGATCATCATGTTGGTGTATCGCACGCGGTCGGAGTTCGCGCCTCTGCGATGCAGTTGCAGTCGTCCGCCGTCACCTCCGCCATGACATCCGCTGGTCGCGCAGTTGCGCACAAGCCACGCATCATGCACATACCGGTGGAACTGTTGAATCGAAGGGGGGTCGGAGAGCACCTCGATCTGTCCGTAGAGATGCCTCGCCTTGAGCGCGAACATCAGTCGTACGATATCGAGCGCATCTGCACGGAACAGAGCATTTCGCCGATCCGGATCAATCGGAATCAACTCGTTGCTGCTGTATTCGGAGATCATCTGACGGATGACGTCGGGGCGAATGTGCAAACGTGGCGGGTCGTTGAAGTCCAGTTCGTACACGCGAATGAGGTTGATTTCTGTATCGTCAAGCAGGCGCGTTGGCCCGTCATCGCGCGAGCGACGGTTCTCGCGCGGCGTCGCTTGCTCGTCAGACGATGTGTCGCTGGTGCGCGATGCCTCGCCTTTTTCGTCGCTTCCCTCGGTCTTTGCCTTCATCAGCGCGAGTTGCGCCTTCACCAGCCGCTGAAGCTTGAGCGCTTCGCCTGCCTGTTCCTTCTTGAGAAGTGCTTTGAGTTCCGTGTCGGCAAGTTCCCACATCTTGTGCTCGACGAGCCAGTTGCACAGGTCAAAGTGCTGCTGGAGATTGTCGGGGTTCATCCGAGCCTTGAACGTCTGATAGCGCTCCATCACAGTGGGATGCAGCGTCACGGATGCGACGACATCGCGGCGGAGTTTCGTGCGGATGCCTTCAATCTCCACAACGACATGATCAAAGGCGTCTTCATGAATGATGCCATCGCGTCGCTGGCCGTTGCGCAGAAGCACCGTGCCGGGCTGGCCGCCTTCCTGCGGATCAACAAGATAGACGATCGCCCGTACGCGACTCTTGGGGTACGAGTGCAGTTCATCTTCGCGATCGCGGACGATGATCATGTCATCCTCATCGAGTTCGACATATCCCATGATCGTCGTCGAGCGATTGACGTAAAGCACGGCGCGCTTTTGCGCGGACGCCTCGGAGCCGGCAGTATCCTGCGACGCAAACAGGTTTGGCCGCGCTGCAACGCTGATGCTGATTGATGTTGCGATGAGAAGCGTGGAGACGATCGCGATGGAGGTGCGGTGTTTCATGGCAACGAGTCAGTGTAGTCGGGCCCCGCGTATTCGCGAGCCGGAATTCCACTGGATGCCACATGAAAGCGATTCGGGCAGGGTGTTGGCGCTTCAGCAGGCAGGCGAAGCGAGTCTGGGCGGCATCCAGCGCGCGGCCAGTCCCTGCTGCCGCCACAGCTTGCCTGCGCTGGCCGATGAGCCCGGCAGATTTGATCGACTGCGTGCTGACGCGATTCGACGCGGGCAGGTTCAGCGGCATCGGCGGCACACGTGCCCGGCAATCGCTGATCGATGGGATGCACTGTGCCATCGGCTTGTCCGCTCGACTGCAGATCCGATCTGGACGTCGCTGGACATGACCCACGAGTTCCGCGGTGATCGTGAAGAAGCACTGAGAGCGGGGGAGGCGTCCGCAGCGCAATCAACTGTCACACAATCCAGCCAAACATATTCGCGCGCATCGACAGCATGTCCGGACTGTTGAGACGGCGACTCCATACCCAGCAGGGCGCTTCAAGATGCGCACAAGATGCCGAGTCGAGTGGGCGCGGTACGTTCAGAGACATCACGCGCCCATCGTGATGCGCTTGACGAGACACGAGCGTCGGGCAACCATGCCGGGCATGGGATCGCAAGCCAGCGGTGCAACTTCTTTCTGCGATGTCGCGATGATCGGCCTTGGCGTCATGGGTCGGAATCTCGCGCTCAACCTGGCGGACCACGGCTTTCGCGTGGCAGTGCATGATCGTGATGGCGATTTGACGCGGGGCTTCGTTTCAGACTACGCGGAGGTCGTGTTCCCCGAGCACGGCGGATTGCATCCGTGTGAATCGTTGAAGGACTTGCTCGCCTGCCTCGCGCGGCCTCGCGTGTTTATCGTGCTCGTTCCATCCGGTGATCCGGTGGATGC
>CAZVXI010000259.1:0-3676 GCA_964631295.1 uncultured Isosphaeraceae bacterium | reverse complement strand
GGGTGCGCTCGAGATCGTCCAGCCGATTGTCCTTGTTGGGAATCTGCATCACCAGCGGCGCGCCGGTCGTGTGCCCCCGCCGAACGCCCGCGAGGAACGTGACTGCATCGGTCTCGATCTTCTGCCGCCCACCCCGTCCGTAGCCTCCCTGCCGCCGGCGCAGCTCTGCGTTGATGAAATCGACATCAAGCTCCAGCCCGGCCGGCAGCCCGCGGATGAATGTCGTCAGGGCCGGGCCATGCGATTCCCCGGCGGTTTCATAGATCAGCGTTGCCATGCGGCGATGGTAGCGATGCGATGGGCTCCCTGCCCGCCACGATGCGCTCAGCCACACGTTGCACCCAACGCCGCGTGCGCATTGGGTACCATGCCACCCATGCGAAATATCACGATGCTCGTGTCAATCACTCTCGCTTCGCTTCTGCTCACCGGCTGCTCAACCGGCCCCGCCACGATCCCGGCTGGCGAGATTCATCATGTCGTGCTGATCGACCTGCACGACGACAGCCAGATCGACGAACTGCACCTCGCCAACGATGAACTTGCCCATGCGATTCCGGGCATCACGTGGTTCATGACAGGCCCGCCGACCACGATGGCCCGCGGCGACATGGATTTTGACGTCGGCCTGTGTGTCACCTTCGAAGATGAAGCAGCGTACCGCACCTACATCGATCACCAGGCCCACGTGGAGTTCCTCGAATACTGGCGGCCACGCGTGAAGGCGCTGCGCATCATTGATATCACATCTGAATCGCCGTGATCGCGGACGCGCATACCATGACGGCTCATGCATGACCTGACGCCACGGAAGATCGTCGCGGAACTCGACCGATTCATCATCGGCCAGGATGACGCCAAGCGCGCCGTTGCCGTCGCCGTGCGCAATCGCTGGCGACGGCAGAAGCTCGATGCAGACCTCGCGCGCGAGGTTGCGCCCAAGAACATCATCATGGTCGGGCCGACCGGCGTCGGGAAGACCGAAATCGCTCGCCGCCTCGCCAACCTCACAGGCGCGCCGTTCATCAAGGTCGAGGCGAGCAAGTACACCGAGGTCGGCTATCACGGCAGAGATGTCGAGTCCATGGTGCGCGACCTGCTCGAACTTGCCATCAACATGGTGCGGGCGGAGCATGCTGAGTCCGTCAAAGCTCAGGCGCAGCAGGCCGTCGAGAAGCGGCTCGTCTCGCTGCTGCTCGGCGACACAGGCGAAACTCCCCAACGCGGATGGGTCTCCAGCGGCGAGGCGCAGCGGCACGATCCGGAACTGCAGACCGATGCAGATGCACAGGCCGAGGAGCACGATCGTGTTCGACAGCGCATGACCGAAAAGCTCCGCGAGGGCTTCTTCGATGATCGCGAGATTGAAATCTCAATCACCGAAAAACAGTCCGGCCCGATCATCAGCATGATGGGAACCGACCAGATGGACCCGGGCATTTCGAACATGCTCGAGAGTGTCATTCCCGATCGCACACGTCGGCGGAAAGTTACTGTCTCGCGAGCACGCTCGATACTGCTCGAAGAAGAAACCGAAAAACTCATCGACAACGAGAAGATCATCGAGCAGGCAATCGACCGCACGCAGCAGTCCGGGATCATCTTCCTCGATGAGATCGACAAGATCGCGCACGGCAGCGATGCCAAAGTTGGAAGCGCCGATGTCTCGCGCGAAGGCGTGCAGCGCGATCTGCTCCCAATCGTCGAAGGCAGTGCTGTCAACACCCGGCATGGCGTGGTGCACACAGATTCAATCCTGTTCATCGCGGCAGGCGCGTTTCATACATCATCAGTCAGCGACCTCATGCCTGAACTGCAGGGGCGGTTCCCGATCCGCGTGGAACTGCAGGCGCTCACGAAGGACGATTTCAAGCGCATCCTCACCGAGCCCGATGCGTCGCTCACCGCACAGCAGCAGGCCATGCTCGAGACCGAGGGGCTGAACATCACGTTCGAGGATGCCTCGATCGACGCCATGGCCGAGCTTGCCGCGGATGCCAATGCATCGATGGAGAACATCGGAGCACGGCGTCTGATGACGATCATCGAGCGCGTGTTCGAGCAGATCAGTTTCGATGCGCCCGAAATGTTCGATCGCGGTGAGAAGCACATCAGCATCACCGCCGACTTCGTGCGCGAGCGGCTCGCCGATGTCATGCGCGATGAAGACCTGAGCCGATTCGTACTGTGACGCGCGCCTCACAAGCCGTGACGAAGCACAGCACAGTCGCGGGTCTTATCAGATGAAATCACAGATTCGATTCACCTGTTGGTGGATTTGAGGCCTCAGATCTGAGATTTCGAATCTGACACATCATCACTCGTCCATGCCTTGAACTGCAGTGCAGCCTGTTTCGCGAACATCGCATCGCCGGTGATGATGCGCGCACCGGCTGCTTCGGCGTGTTCGATGAACGGCGTGCGCAGCGGCACATACACGGTATCCATCACCGTCACATCCGGCCCGAGCGCCTTGCCTTCGTGTGCGCCGAGCACATCAAGCGGCGACTGTTCGGGCGCAGAGCCGGTTGCCATGCCGATGGGTGTGCAGTTGATCAGAATCGGGAAGCACCCGCAGCCGATGCGCCCCGGCTTGCCGGGCACGATCTGCCCCGGCAGATTCAGTGCCGACAGCTCCGCAGCAAGCAACCGGGCATGCTCCTGTGTGCGATTGAAGATGATGACATCGCAACCCGCATCGGCGAGCGCGACGGCGAGCGCGCGCGCCACGCCGCCCGCACCCATGATCGCAGCTTTGGTCCCGCGGAGCTGTTCGCGCGTCGCACCCATGCCCTCGCACAGTGCAGCGATGGCTGCGGGCGCATCGGTGTTGATGCATTGCAGCGTCTTGTCTGCATGCACGATCAACGTGTTCGCCGCACCGATTCTTCTTGACAGCGGCTCGACATCTCCGCCCTGCTCGGCCACGAAGCGAACCAGATGTTCCTTGTGCGGAATCGTCACACTCGCGCCGCGGAAATCCAGCCGCTCGTCGGAAACAAGCATGGACATCGTGGCCTTGAAGTGCTCGTACTCCGATGGGATCGGCAGCGGCAGATACACAGCATCGCGACCGTTCCGGGCAAACGCAGCATTGTGAAACGCCGGGCTTTGCGAATGCTCGACAGGCCAGCCAATCACGCCGTACAACTCGGTATGTCTTGTAATCGACTCAAATCGACAGAGCTTCAGCAAATCATCAAGCGTTGGCTGGCCGGGCGCAGTGATCTGTTCCTCGGCATCTGCGACAAACGTCAGCAGCGCCCCGAACTTCCTTGCGAGTACCCGGCTCAACAGTCCGAACCGCCCCATGCACAGCGCGATCATCGGCTTCTGTCGGGCGGCAAGCAACTCGAACGCCTCGAGATTGTCGCGCAGGGAGCGCGCCATCCACGCGATTTTCACAACATCGCAGGCCGGCTCATCAGTCATCTGCTCGATCCGCTGCAGCAGATCAGTCGGCCTGCCCGTGAAGTCGTGCGATGAGAGGATCAGCGATGTGCGCAAATCCGGCCGTTGATGCTCGCGCGCGTGCTGGATGATCCGCCTGAACGCCGGGTCTCGCTTCCATGCGACGAGCTCGATGTCGATGTAGCGTGGCGGCAACTCCGAAGCGAGCAGTGATTCAAACAACTCCGCGCGTGTGCCTTCAGCGCCGTCGTACTCGCCGCCTTCC
>CAZVXI010000258.1:0-3694 GCA_964631295.1 uncultured Isosphaeraceae bacterium | reverse complement strand
TCGTTGTCACGAAGGAAGACATCGAAACCGCGCGCAAGCGAGTTGTAAGACGTCGTGCCATCGTCACCCCAACTGTTCGTATGTATACGCGCGCCCTGATTGTGATGCTGGTTGAGCACCGACAGGATTCCGGCCTCGCTGAGGGTCGGAATCAGGTCGAACACGAGGCGTCCCTCATATGCGATCCCGCGCAGATCCTGACTTGCGCCAGGGCCGGCATCGCCACACACCGTGCCCGCCACGTGCGTCCCGTGCGAGTCGATTCCCGTGCTGGTGTTGTAAGCCTGTATCTTACGATGATTGTTGCCGAAAGGATCGCCTTCCGGATCATCAAAACTGCAATGATCCGCGCGGATTTCCCCATCGATCACACCAACGATCTGGCCCTCACCAAACAATCCGTTGTCGTAGAGTGGCGTAATACCCGATGTATTGCTTTGTACGATCCAGCGAGTCGAGTCGTTGCGGAATGTGATTTCATATGCTTCTTCGACGAACTGCACGTGATTGATATCTGCAAGCTGCGCCACACTTACGCGCGGCATAATGACAGAAATGACGATATTGCCGCCCAGCGGCTCCGCATGCTCGATCGACAGGCCGTCAATCGAAAGCAGTGCCTCTTCGGCATCGCTTGCCGAGACTCCTTCAAACAACGTGATGATCAATGCAATGCGGCCTTGCGCCTGCAACTGCTGGCGCATCTCTGTCGCAAATGTTCGCTGACCAACCAGTGGGTCAATCTTCCATGCATCTTCATAGACGCCCATCCACCGGACCCAGTCAAGATTGCTGACTGCATTCATGTCTGCATTCGACGCAATGTGTGCGTGGTATGTCCATGTCGGCAGGTACTGGCCGAGGGATATGCCAAGTTCGATCAACAGCGCGCGTCGATCCGGCGTGATCGGCTCGTTGAGTTGCACCAGATAGTGTTCGTCTTCGCTGATCGCGAACGGTCGAACCTCGAGCAGATTCACAAGTTGATCTGTCACGACATCGCCGGTCATCAGGTTGATTCGACCGACACCACGTTCCGCCAAGGCTGATGGATGAACTTGGGCATCAACGTCGTGAGCCGGACGCTGGGATCGCGCCTGGCGATCCGGCGATTGGCCTCCCGCGACGCAAGCGCAAGCGATAAGACCTGCTGCGACAAGCAGTTTTGACGTCGTACGCATCGGAATCCTCCCTGGTTGTCGGCTCACGAGTTCACGCAAGCGCTCAAGATAAGCCCAGAGGCGAGGCAGAAATGACGTCCATGCGCGTGCCTTGCTCGTACCGGCCGGCAACTTACCATGAGTCAAGCGGGTTTTGTGCGGGTATTTCCAAATTTCATGTCGCAAGCGGCGCAACTTCGCGCTTCCTGAATGTCTTGCATTCTGTGGTGCATGAAAAAGGGCGCTGGCGTGCAGCCAGTGCCCCAGTGCGTTTCAGGATGACTCGGCGCGAGATCAGGCGTCGCAGGTGCCCCAGTTGCTGAGCACGACGAGCAGGTCTGACAGGCCAACAGCACAGTCATCGTCCGCATCGCCGGCGCACATGCCAGGTGTGCATCCCGGGCACGTGTTACCCCATTGGGAAAGCACTTCCAGCAGGTCGGCAAGTCCAACAAAGCCATCGTCGCCCGCGACATCGCCCGGACAGGAGATCGGGTCATCGCACGCGAACTCAGAAACTTCGAGAGCATCAATCCCTGCTTCGACAATCGACGGTGCGCCCGCATCCGCAGCGATGAACCGCACCTGGAACGATGCGCCGAGCATGACACCTGCATCGCTGAGATCCTGCTGCGTTATCTCATGGCTGCGCCACGAAAGGTTGCCGTTGGTGTCATGCCGTGCGATTTCGGTCCATGCCCCGCCTTGAGCCGCATCAGTCACTTCGACGACAATCGAGTCAGAACCGTCTTCATTGCTGATTTTCAGGAAATAGTCGTAGCTGATGGATGAGACATCGGCTGTCGGCGTGAGGAGCGGGCTGGTCAGCGTTACTGAGCCATTGTCAATATCAGTGTTGCCCTCAGCGTTCTCTGAGAGGTAACACTGCCCGCTCCCGTCGGAATCCGATTCCGGATCGTGCGACCATACCGGGTCGTTGACAGGGACGCCTCGCTCCCAGAAGCCATTCGTCACACTCCCTTCTGCTGACGTTGTCCAGCCGAGATCGGTCTCGAAGTTGTCGGAGAAGAAGTCGTTGGGGGTGCCGACCGCGAGTGCGAACACATCGACCGGTGCATTTGCTGGCAAGGTCACGGGCGTTCCTCCATCGCCAAGGGCGATGAAGAAGAATTCCGGCGTGTCCGCACACAGCGCGGCCGGCAGCGTTGCACTGAACATCCCGCCACCATCGTTGGTCATGGTTTCAAACACGTACGATCCGCCGTCGAATCGGTATGCCATCTCGACGGTGGACGTGTCAACCATTTCCATTCCGTCGACGATCTCGATTGTGTAGTCGGTCGGTGTGCCGGGTGCGACCGACTCGGTCGGGCCATCAACGAGCGACATCGACAATGCCGGCAGTATCGGCTCGACATCGCCGGTAGCCACGATCGCGTATCCCTGCGGGCCTGCGGAAACATCTGTGCCGATGACGCGGATCGTCCAGAGACCTGAAGCAGGCGTATTCACATGCACCTGTTCAACGTTGTTGAGATCGTCAGCCGTTCCACCTGAGACGGAGACGCCGCCGCTGAACACATTGCCCTTGTACGTCGTGCCAGTCGGCGATTCGACTTCAAGGTCAATATCATTGACAACTGGCAGGGCAGCGCCGGATGCGCCGGCTTCATCCATGAAGACCATGGTGACCTTGAGCGTCTCAGCGTCTGAGTTCACCTGCACCGTGTACGTGTGTTCGTCGGTGGTGGAGAGCCCGTCCACGTGGCGGATGTCTTCCACGTACAAACCGCGGCTGTCCCCTGTGAAGTGCAGTGCATCATCGGCAAGGACACGGCCCCAGCCTTCCTCGTTGCTCGGATACCCCGACGTCCCGGTCATGTCGACGCAGGAGTTGAGAACGGCGGCCTTCAGCAACGCACCGGTTGGTGTGAACTCGTCGGCGGCGCTCGGTGCACCGGTCGGATAGTAGCCGTTCATGAAATATTCGCGCACGAGCAGGGCCACGCCTGCAATCGCCGGCGTTGCCATCGATGTCCCGGACTGAGTCGATGTCGAGCATGCACCTGTACCGGATGAAATGGTGTTGCACCCGGGTGCGTACGCCTCGGGTTTGCGCCGGCCATCGTCGGTCGGGCCATCACCACCTGTGCAGTGGTCGCTCTGATTCGGCTCCGGATCCGTTCCGCCGCACGCGAGGAGATTCTTGGCATTCTCCGGATTGCGCAATAAGGAGCCGTTGGTGACCGCCAGGAGCACCATGTCATCTTCGTTATCGCGCAGGAAGACATCGAAGCCGCGTGCTAACGAGTTGTACGAGGTCGTGCCATCATCGCCCCAACTATTCGTGTGAACGCGCGCTCCCTGCCCGTGATGCTGATCGAGCCGCGCGACAATGCCCGCCTCGGTGAAAGACGGGACAGTGTTGTACACAAGCCGCGCCTCGTATGCGATCCCTCGAAGGTTCGGGTCTTCGCCATCGCCTGCATCACCGCACACGGTCCCTGCAACATGCGTCCCGTGCGAGTTTGTGCCAAGCGTCGTGTTGTACGCTTCGATTTTGCGGTGATTCG
>CAZVXI010000257.1:0-3765 GCA_964631295.1 uncultured Isosphaeraceae bacterium | reverse complement strand
CGGGCGGACTGCGCGTGCCGTCCGGTTGGTGGGCTCAGTTGTGTGCAGATGGCGATGGGAGCAGCGATACGCAATGACAGCAGGCCGATCTTTCTGGATCGACCTTGCTGGACATGCACGATGCGTTGCGTGGCCTGTGCTACTTGATCTTGGTCTGGAAGATCGTCTGCGTGCGGAGGACCATGCCACAGTCTGCCCGGAGGTGATATGCCTGAACGTGGATTTGGTCTTGATAGCGTTGGGTATCGATGAGCGACATGTTGTTGCCGCGATGCTCGGGATCGGGCCAGGCGACCTGAAGCGCATCACTGGACCTGCCATGTTCGAGCATTTCGTTGTAGGTGCCCAGATAGAGGTGGTCAGAGAGCGTTTCCGTCTGGACGGATGTCATGAAGGTGATGCGATCGGCGAAGTCTGCTTCGTGGTCGCGCTCGCCGGCACATGGCAGTGAGGCCACGAGGCCACGGTCCGGCAGAGCGTCCTGTTCTTCGGTGACGACTTCCGAGACACAGATTCCCTGATGCTGGAATCGCAGGGCGTGCCCGCCACGGGAGATCCATGCTTCGAAGTCATAATCGCCATGTTCGATTCGCTGGCGGGCTTCGATTTTGAAGAACTCCGGGTGAAGTGCCGTGCGATAGAGCAGCATTCCATAGGACTGCAGACTGGTTGATTTGTTGGTAAAGCTCATTGGTGTGGGAGAATCCTGATCGAAGACCTGAAAGTGGCCTTCCCCGCCCCTTTGATCCGACCGAGGATCAGCTGGCCATTCTTCCGGACGACTCGTGGTTGGCAAGCATGAAATCTGATTTTCGCGTGTGTTACCCAAGTTCGCATCTTGGCGGGATCAGCATACAAGATGTAGTGGATGCTTTGGCATTGTAGTCGAGATATAGACAGAAGACTCGGCGTCGATGATGCGAGATGCCTGTGGATGACCTCCCTGACAGGGTGCGAAGTCACGCGACGGTGAATTTCTGCCGCCAAGTGCGAGTTTGCCGATGTCCTGTGCGTGAGACCTGGACTGGCCCAACATCGGATATTGGCCCGCCTCCGCCCGGATGCACTGCTGCGAATCGTGGGTCCGACCCTGCCATGGGCCGAGCCTGCTGAGCGGGCTGTGCTGGCCGACCTGCTGATTGCGACGAACGACCCTGCCGCGATTGCTCACGTGATCGATCACACAGATGCTCTGGATGAATCGACCGCGGCCCGGCTGGGCGAGGTTCCGAATCGATGCTTCGTCGAAGCGCTTCAGCGAGCACTCGATGGCGGCGCACCGGGGCGGGCAGGGAAGGTTGCGAAGGTGATCTGCACAAGGCCGCGACCTGCCGCGACGCCGATCATCGAGCAACTGATCATCAAGCATGGCATCACCGGCGACGTGGCAGGGAATCTGGCAGATGTGCTGATCAACATCGCAGCCGACATGCAACGTGTTGAGCCTGACAGCGCGCAGCGCGCGTTGGTCGAACGAAGCATCGTGCGATTACTGGAAGCGCATCACGAACATCGAGTGTCAGCAATCGCGATTGCCGGCCTGCTGCTTGCGGCGAATGCGGGACCGATTCTCACGAAAGCGATGAACGAAGATGATGGCATCGTGCGTGCGGGCATGAGGCGAGGATTTCGATTTCCAGAGCACCCGCATGTGGCCACGAACATGTTTCGCTGGATTGCAACGAGGCAACTGGGCAGGGCAGCAGCGCAGCGGCTCGTCGACATTCCTGCGAAACACTGGCCCGACGCGTTCAAATCATCGCACATGCTGTTGTGCCATACGAGTCGTCTGGCGTTGCGACATGTTGATCGTCCGGTGAGGTCGCTTCCGCCCCGCAGCATCTGGCAGCAGCTTGTGGAGCCAGCGCAGAACGCGTTGCCGGGATTGATCGACCGCCTCAACCTCTCGCGGACAGCACACGAGAGCGCGCTGCGAGATCTGCTCACACTTCCAGCACCACTTGCGCGCGTGCGCGCAATCAACGCAGTTGCGAACATGCCGAGCCAGCGGCCGCTCCTGACGGATCACATCAGGGACGAAGAACCCATGGTCGCCCGGGCAGCATTCGATGGCCTGAGGCGCACGCGGGCACTCGGCGGATCAGTCTGGAATCGAGCATTGACCAGCAGCGACCAGTGGCTGACACGGCAGGCGAGGTTCAAGGTTGCGCAACAATCTGTTGCACAGTACTTTGCGCACTGGATGAATCTCACCGAATCGCAGCGAATCGCACTGGCAAGGCTGCACAATCACACGAATCGTGAAGCTCTCTTGAAGCAACTGGTCGCGCATCTTCAGTCCGACGAACGGGAGACACAGCTCGCATCAATCCGGTTGATTCGCAGACTCTCATGCGTTCCGCGTGTGCAACCGGTCATCATCGAACTCACGAGCGCCGCGGACCCGTTCATCGCATCGTCGGCGGTTGCGGCGCTTGTGCAGGGAAGCGGGGACGATCGCGAACATGCACTCGCACATGCGCTTGAACACCACCACCCGCGCGTGCGGGCAAATGCAATCGATGTTATGGCCGCAACGCCTGACCCTGCACGTGTGAACATTGTGCGACAGTTCATCGTGGATCGCGACAATCGCCTGCGCGCAAACGCAGTTGTCGCGGCAAGTCGGTCGAATGATTCATCCAGCGACAGTGCGCTGGCATCCATGCTTCGCGATGACGACCCCATGCATCGCATCAGTGCCCTCTGGGCGTCGCAATCGCTCGGCGGGCGCGCACCGCTTCGCGAGATCCGTGCCATGGCAGCCGTTGATGATGTCGAAGAGGTACGCAAGCGCGCCACCAGAACAGTGCGCCTGCTTGAAGCAACCACTGAATCCGAAGTGTGATCAGACATGCATGCAACGTTCACGATCACGAACATGATGCTCGACCTCCCCGGATTTGAGCGAGCAATGAACAACTCGCGCTGGGACTGGCTGACAGACCCGGTCGTCTTCGGATGTATTCTCGCAGCGCTTGGCACAAGTGCGATGATCGCGTGGTACCTCGCCGCCCTCAAGCGAGATCGCGCAGTGCAAGGGCCGGCATTCCGAGCGATGGCGCGAGCGGCCGGGCTTAACAGTACCCAGCAACGCGTCATGATCGAGATGGCGCGCATCGCATCTGCGCCGGTCCCGGCAACGCTGCTGGTCAGTGCGGGCTATTTCGATCACACGCTGCGAACGCTGGGCGAGCACACCCTCGATCGCACTCAACTGCAGGCCATCCGCGCCGCCCTGTTTGGGTCGTCGACAGACTGGCCGTGAATCGAAGCTGACTGCCATGGTCGAGAACAGACGATATGATGCTCTCTCAAGCCGCACTCGCGGCCGCGCACACCTGAATCTTCGAGGACCTCCGCATCATGACAACCGCGACTGCCAGTGCTCCCAAATCGACGCCGACCATTCCTGCATATGAGCAGTTGATCAGCCACGCAAAACAGGCCGACCTGCTGCAGGGAGCGCTGCGAATCCTGAGCTGGGACCAGGAAGTCAAGATGCCACCCGGCGGGCTCGATTATCGCAGCAAGCAACTGTCCATGCTCGCCGGAATGCATCATGCAAAAGTAACTGATTCGAAAATCGGCGATCTGCTCAGTGAGTGCGAAGACAACGCAGATCTCACCGCCGACCCGACAAGTGTGCCTGCTGTCAACATCCGCGAGCTGCGCCGCAGCTACGACCGCAAGACAAAACTCCCGGCCGATCTCGTGGAAGAAGAGGCCCGCCTTGCCAGCGTCGGGCAGCACACGTGGGCAGAG
>CAZVXI010000256.1:0-3782 GCA_964631295.1 uncultured Isosphaeraceae bacterium | reverse complement strand
TCAACTTCCCCGGCGCGCGGTCGGGCGAGACGCTGTGGATCACCGCGTGCTGGTTCAACAGCAAATGCGAGTGCGGCCCGCGCGCACAGCCCCTCAGCGTGCAGATCCCCGGCCAGTTGGGAACATCAACGCAGTACGAACTGCGATACACGGACGATGCGCAACGCGCTGCGGCATGAGGGATGACAGCGCGCCATCACCGTGTCACCTTGTCATCCACCTGCCGGGCGCGATCCGTACCAGCCGCTTCAAGAGGGTGCCACTGCCAGCGAGCGCAGCGAGTCGATTGCCGCTGCGGACACTGTCGGTCGATAAGCCCGCTTTCTGCGCGGGAGATCGCCGGCGCCGAACGTCCAAGCTCACCTGCCGCTATGGAGCGCAGCGCAGTTGAGCGTCCGAGTTCACGCTGTTGTTAGATGCATTTGATTGACGCACTCTGCCATATCTCTATTTGAAGTGACCTATTCGCCTTGTCGTCAACAATCCAAGTGTTTCTCTCTTTGCTATAACGACAGATGAACAATTCCGGCGACTCCAAGGCGTTGGTAACCACCGCGAGCCTGTATGCGTCTGACTGCTGGCCGAAAGCTCTGTATTCATTTGGCGTAAGTTCTACAGAAAAAACACTTCCAGAAAGACCTTTTACTTCAATTCGAAGCAATGTTTTCCCCGATGTAGCCTCCAAGTCCCAGCCGACGTTATCTTTCTCCACGCTCTCAACGGAGTAGCCAAACCCTTCAAAGTGTTCACAACATAACCGGATAGCGGATTTCTCAATCTCGGCTTTCCGCTCTTGATCTTGTTTGCCCTTCCGGCCCTTAGTAATCACAGGCTGTGTTCGCTTCCCTCCCACCAGATCAAGAACGCGCTTCACGATGGATGCACTTTCAGGTTTATCCGCATACCAGATGTTGGCTTGACCCATCCCGCCCTTCACTTGTCTCGGAATTTCAAGGGTGCGTTCGTCAACCGGAAGTAGATTGGCTTGTTCCAACGGGGCTTTTATCCAATAACCATCAATATCGTTCTGTTGCTGGATTTCTGGTGGCTTTGGGAACTGCTGGTATTTACGAAAAACAGTCGCATTTTTGAACCAGCCGACTACGGCTGTACCTCCGGTGGGACGTGTAGCTGTCCAAATGACAGTTACACCATGGATGGATTCGTCATCAGCAGAGGCACCGATACGTTCTATATCGATCTGTGCTCCTGGCGGCTGGACATAGCCGTAAAGGATATTTCTGCTTGGGGCGAAATTGCAGATCTCATGACCTCGTCCTTCTTCCTTTACATAAGAACCGCCACCGACGATCTGATCGCCATGCTTCAACCCGTGATAATGCTCCATCCAGCCGACATTACAGAAAATTACCGCCATGCCTCTCCCACCGTGCATCTAACAGTTGATTGAACGGATTTCCACATATCCACGCCCGCGGGCAAACGAGACGATCGTGTCCAACAGTTTACGCGTTGAATCGCCGAAAATGTAGCCGCTCGGGTTCACCGCCTTGTTCTGCCACGATTCGCCACCAACGGTTTACAGCCCACGCCAGAAAATCGTTGCACCAACACCGAGGAGGACAACGGATGCCAGCAGCTGCGGGACGTAGCGACGATCGAATGTACGAATCCATGCCCAGCCAGCCGCCGATGTGCCAATTAATGGAGGCAGCCAGTAACACTGCGGACATTGTTCAAAGGCAGATTGATCGAACAACCACCATGTAATGCAAAGCAACCCAAGACCGGGCCACGCCCAAAACCAATACTTGAGGAACGATCGCGAACGAACAGCCAGATACCGTTTGTAGACGGTTACAGATCGAACACGGCCACCATCAACGATGTTTTCGTTGCACGAGGGACAACATCTTGTAGCCAGCAGTTGATGGCTTTTATTGGATATATCTTGGTCACATGACGGGCAATTCGTTTTGAATCGATCGGCGAATCGGGCGGCGGCAATGGTCGGCACAAGAAAAATGGCGAACGCGGGAAGGATCAAAACTATCGGTGTGATGTCACGTGCAGTTTCGCCGAAGCGGTTCACCGCAAATGAGACCAGAACCTCGCGAAAGTGACCGACACCGACGAAGTAGAGCATCACGGCGACAATGGCACACGTCATTGCGGGAAGAATCGCCCACATTCGACGTTTTGACGTTTGCCGTATGGCTTGCTCAGTAAGCATTGCGGATTCTCGTGCGCACTGAGTTTAGCGGCAGAACAGTTGATTGAACGGAATTCCGCCTATCCGTGTCTGTGGGCCATGATATACGGAATTCCGTTTGGCGGGAGCATCGCCGTGGCGACTGGCAGTCGTTTGAACGGCACGCAGTAGAAGAGGCCACCGCGTTTTGCGGCGGCCTCTTGCCGTGAAGTCGGGGCGACAGGATTTGAACCTGCGGCCTCCTGCTCCCAAAGCAGGCGCTCTGCCAAGCTGAGCTACGCCCCGCGACGTCCCTCGGACGAGCCAACATCATAGCGGACGGATTGCGGTGGTCTGTTGAGGATCGGCGAAAGTGATCGATCGGCTCGCATTTGTCTGTCCCGTTTGTCTGGCCGGAAAGGGGCTGGTTGAGCGGTGTGGGCGGCTGGGCTATCCTGCGGCTGCGTTCACGTTCACTGCTGATTCAACGACAGACCGACCGGAGCCGAGTTCGTGCTGATGCTTGCTGTTGACCTCGAGGCCTACATCCCCATTGGGGTGCTGCTGGTGATGGCGCTGATCTTCGGCGTGGTGAACCTTATCGGGACGAACATCCTCGGGCCGAAGCGGCACGGCAAGGTGAAAGAGTCGACATACGAATCGGGCATGAATCCGATCGGCACGGCCCGCAAGCGATTCAATGTTCGCTTCTATGTGCTGGCGATGACGTTTCTCGTGTTCGATGTGGAGATCATCTTTCTGTATCCGTGGGCGGTGACGTTCACGAAGCTGGAGCCCGCCTCGAGTGAGTCGCTGTTGTTCTTCGGGCGGATCATGTTCTTCATCGCGACATCGATCATCGCGTACATCTACGCGTGGCGCAAGGGTGTGTTCCGCTGGGATTGACAGACGGGCACCGGGCTCGCCGAATCCGCCGGCTGCCCGTTCCGGCTCTCGATGCGCCGCTTTCGAAAGAGAAAAAGCCCTGAAGCGAGGTGGGATTCGCTTCGGGGCGTGGGAAGAAGAACCATTGCACGCGGCCTGGGTGGGTCGAATGCGGGGCCCTTCGTGGAGCCGCGCCCGTCCCTGGGCCTGGCTGGTAAAATGCGATGGACAATGATGATCGGAGCGTGCATCTGCGCGGATGGCGAATCCTTCGCCACGCAGAGGTCGGGGATTGCTTTGTTTCCCTGCTCACCCGACTGCGCTTGGTAGATCCATCCACACCGCTGACCGATCGGACCTCCTTTTCCCGGATCATTGTCCATCGCGGGATCGGCACGACAGCCCTCGGAGCGCGGGGGCTGCCGTACCGCTCGCATCAAACATCCGTCAACTGCATCCCAGTGAGTTGCCGCAGTTGAGGCACTTGTAACACGCGCCGTTGCGCACTGTGATCGAGCCGCAGACATCGCAGGCGGGCGCATCGCTCTGGATCGCTGCGGTCGCCTGGCTGAGCGGGTCTTCTGAAGCGGTTGCAGTCGTTGAGACAGACCATTCATCTGCGTGGACGACTTCCGTGCCATCGCGGTGCCGTTCGACATCGACATGTGACCTGTGCGCGTTGGTTGTTCTCGTTGTCGACGGGTTCGGCTGACGTATGACGCCGCGATCGCTCGATGGAACGGCT
>CAZVXI010000255.1:0-3783 GCA_964631295.1 uncultured Isosphaeraceae bacterium | reverse complement strand
TCAAATCGGGCTGACAGGATTTGAACCTGCGACCTCTTCACCCCCAGTGAAGCGCGCTACCAAGCTGCGCTACAGCCCGTAAACAACGAGATTGTCGGCTGTAGCGGCCTGCGACCTTCCGCCGCGGCGGACGCGCTACCAAGCTGCGCTACAGCCCGTGACCATTCAAGCGGACAGGGTGGGATTCGAACCCACGGTACGGACAAGCCGTACACGGCATTTCCAGTGCCGCTCCTTCAGCCGCTCGGACACCTGTCCATGGAGGACCTAGTGTATCGGGCACATGCCCGCAAACAAGCCACATCAAACTGAGTCAAACTCTCTGACGGGCATCCTCGTGCTGGACAAGCCGGCCGGGATCTCGTCCATGCAGGCCGTGGCAGCGGTTCGTCGCCGCGCAGGAGGCGCCAAGACGGGTCATGCCGGGACGCTCGACCCGCTGGCAACTGGCGTTCTCGTCATGGCGATCGGCCGAGCCACAAGGCTTATCGAGCAGTTGATGGCTACATCCAAGCGCTATCAGACTGTCATCGACCTGAGCGCGTTCACGACAACCGACGATGCGGAGGGGGACCGGATGCCGGTGCAGGTCGCCAGCGCTCCTCGCGAGGAGCAGGTTCGCGAGGCAGTTGCGTCGATGTCAGGTGAGATCATGCAGCAACCGCCCGCGTTCAGCGCGGTCAAAATCGGAGGCAAGCGGGCATACAAACTCGCTCGGCAGGGTAATCCCGTCGCCATCCCGCCTCGACTGGTTCAACTGTACAGCGCAAGGCTGGTGGAATACAACTGGCCGAATGCGGAGGTCGAACTTTATACTGGCAAAGGGTTCTACGTGCGCAGTTTCGCCCGTGACCTTGGCCGATCGCTGAAGACCGGAGGATACTGCACTGCCCTGCGCAGAACTGCGGTTGGTCCATTCAACGTCGATCAGGCGATCACGCTCGATGCTCTGCCTGATCAACTGACTCATACGGACCTGCTTGCACCCGATACGGCTGTGGAACTGGCGGCGGCACACCAGCAAGCGATGACTGCTTCGCAGACTGACGAATCTGCCGAACACATCGCACCGTCATGATCAGCCCGACCAGCAGGAACACGTCTGCAATGTTGAATACCCATGGGAACATCTCAGGGTTGTTTGTTCCAGGCCAAGTCGCGCCTTCGGGCAGGCGGTGGTCCGGCAGAAACTGGATGAAATCTCGTACTGCCCCGAATCTCAGCCGGTCGTAGAAGTTCCCGAGCGCTCCTGCAGCCGCAAGACCGAGGGCGACATGGGCGAGCGTTGAGTTCGATTTCGTGCGACGTGCAAACACAACCAGCCCGAGCGCAATCGCCCCGATCGTAAACATCGTGAAGAACACATGTTGGTCAGAACCAATGCCGAACACAGCGCCATCATTCCATGCGAGACGAAGCTTGGCGACTCCGTCTGCGAGTACCAACTCACTGCGACCACCTGTGGTTGGAAGCTCCGCGAAGGCGAGTGTCTTTGAGGCAAGGTCGACGACGAGACCCGCGACCGTGACCCCAATCAAGAACCCCCAAGCGCGCGGCGAGCGCCATGGCGCCTCGCGACGAACGGACAATCTCGGCTCTGGCAGTGGCAGATCGTTCACACCGCTACTTTGCGCGGCGATCAACCCAATGCAAATCGAGTTTTTGTTGATGCATCAGTCGACGTTGACGGAGAGTACGACCTTCTCGGACGTTGGCTGCAGGCACTTCATGTTATCGCACGCCTGGTACGTGACGGTGCAGGTAATCTCGTGCGTGCCAGTTGTCGCATCAGTTGCGACGCGCAGGTGGTGAAAAAAGACAAAATCGTCGTGATACACCGGACCGTCCGCGTCTTCAATCTGCTCTGCAGACGGCAGTTGCCAGTCGTCGACAAGTTCGATGCCCATCGGCGCATCAATCGACAGTGACGTTGGAATCAGCAGCTCAGAGCGCCTGCCAACTTCATTGATATGCCAGTTCGGTGCGGTGTTCACGCGGATCACGAGAATCGCCGGTTGTCCTGGACTGACTGTTGATGGTGCGACTGTGCCGCCGAACGAGATCGGCCGGCTGTTCGATGGCGTATCGACAGCAATCGCGTGGATGAACTCAGCCGTCGGTGCCCCATACTTCGCCGGACCGTCCAACGTCTCTTTCACGGATGACGGCTCGTTCTCGGAACAACCGACAGCCGAAAATGCGATCAAGAGTGTGCAGGCTGTTCGCAGCATCGCGGTCTCCGGTGCGAAACGACGCTTCTAAGAACTATACCCGGTGCGTTCCATTTCCCGCGCCGCTTCGATCGTATACCGGGCCCATGGCTTCGCTTCGAGTCGGGCGCGCGGGATTTCCTTGCCGGTCATCATGCACATCCCGTATGTGCCTTCGGCAATACGGGCGAGTGCGCGGTCGATCTCTTTGAGTCGCGTGCGTTCACCTTCGGCGAGCCCGAGCATGAAGTCCTGCTCGTACGTCTCAGAGCCGATATCTGCCATATGGATTGGCATGTGCGATATCTCCCCACCATTCGAACGCAGTGCCTCGTTCTCCATTGAGCCGAGATTTCCAACAATGTCTCGACGGCGTTCGAGGAGGAGTCCCTGGTAATAGCGCAGGTCCTTCTTCGGCAGCTTGGTCTTCCGCTGCGACGGGGGTAGTTCGGCGGCAGTGATTTCAGCGGCCGCAACACTGGTTGTCTTCTTTTTCTTCGTGCGATCAACGCCCTTCATAGAGAGCATTCGTACACGGCGGCCATTGATCAGCACATACCCCTGGTCGTCCGTCTCAGCAGACGACGCGACTTCCGCAACCGAGCGCCCCTTGATCTTGGACGTCGAACTCTTGCCGCCGGAGGACTTCTTCTTTTTCGATGACTTCTTCTTGGTCGTGACGGCCGCCGTTGACTTCTTCTTAGATGTTCCGGTGGCAGCGGACTTTGTCGCTGGCTTCTTCGCCGTCTTGTTGGCCGATGCGGACGGTGCCTTTGATGCCGTTTTCTTTCGCGTGGTCGTCTTCTTGCCAGCGGCGCTCTTCTTCGATGTCGACCGTTTCACAACCTTCTTGGCGGTCGCCTTCTTCCGCGTGGATGTTTTCTTGGCCGCGGTCTTCTTCTTTTTTCGTGTTGTGGACGACTTCTTCGACTTCGACCGCGAACTGGCAGCACTCACCTTCTTCTTTGAGGTCTTGCGCGTTCCCCCAGACGAAGCACCAGTCTTCTTTGTCGTCTTTTTGCCCGAGCGATTGGATGTAGCCTTCTTTTTTGCCACAGTGGGGTTCCAAGAAAGCGTATAAACCGTTGGCTGACAACAACTTACACCACTCTCAAGTTTTGGCCGCGATAGGATAGGCCTGCCGTCACCGTCAGTCAAACGCCATTCACCGGCTTGGGATGTCTAATCAACTGCCGCCAGGGACATCTCGCCCATGTGTCGGAATCGTTCGTAGCGGCGTTGTGTCAGTGTTTGCGGTTTGAATCGAACGAGGTCGTCGAGCGCATTGACGATCCACTCCTGGACAGACTCAGCTGCTGCGCGTGGATCACGATGCGCCCCGCCAACTGGTTCAGCCACGATCGCATCAATCAGCCCGTTGCGCAAGTTGTCCGCCGCGGTAAGGGCTAGCGCATTCGCCGCGGTCGTGTTGGTTGATTCGTTCGCCTCTTTCCACAGGATCGCAGCGCAGCCTTCCGGGCTGATCACCGAGTACCACGCATGCTGCATCATGGCGACTCGGTCGGCGACGGCGATCCCCAGCGCACCGCCCGAGCCACCTTCGCCAATCACA
>CAZVXI010000254.1:0-3788 GCA_964631295.1 uncultured Isosphaeraceae bacterium | reverse complement strand
ATCCCGCCGGTCGTTGAAGCGCCGGCAAAGAGCAGCGCGTGAGCTGTGCGTCGTTTCAGGTGCATGGTGTTCTTGTCACGCTGCCCTGCGAGCCTTGAGTACATATCCCGTGGCTTCCTGCGGGTGCGGGTCGAGGCGATCAAGCCACGGCGCGATTGTCTGGCCGATGATCCACAGTGGGACGAGCGCGTAGCGCAACGGGAATCCGGCATGGCGGCGCGTGTGGTAGTTGAACTTGAGCACCCACATCTGCCAGAAGCCGGTGTACTCGGTTATTTCGATCTGCTCGAAACCCGCCTTGCCAACGAGATACTCCAGCCCGTGTCTCGTGTAACGAAAATAGTCGTGTGGCGATTCATGCACCTGCCACATGAACGGCACCGTGATGCACAACCGACCGCCTGGCTTTGTCAAACGATGGCACTCACTGAGGAATGCGGCCGGCTCGGGCAGGTGCTCCATGACCTGGAAACTCACCAGTGTGTCGGCGATTTGATCCTCCAATGGGATCGGCTTCGTGAGATCTGCAAACACATCCACATTCGATGTGTCGTGTTGCGACTCATTCCAGTCCACGCCGATGTATCGCTCGGCCTGCTGCAGGATCAACTCGCGATACGGGGCTTCGCCACACCCCAGGTCGACGACGACACCCTCATACCCGAGTGACCGTGCGATCTCATCGGTGATGTTATGGATGAGGTAGTTGTCATACCGGAAGGGCTTCTGCTCGATGAGCCGATCGGGTTTGCGGAGCAGGTGCTTCATGGCAGTGCTGTGTATTTGCCGAGCGTGCCGTCAAGCGGCCTGGACGATGTTGTCAGCACGGTCGTCGCCGAGGCCCGTCCAGTGAACCTGCCGCCAGTCGGTGCAACTCTTGCAGAATGGGTGCTCGAATGTGCCGCAGACATGCTGCTGCCTCAGTTCGCGAAACGCATCACTATGCCAGATTTCCTTGAGCGTCTGCGTGCGCACATCGCCGATCGGGTGATCTGCGCGCCAGTCGAACTCGCAGAATCGCACGCGTCCGTCGTGGAAGACGATGAGCCGGTTCCACAGGAACGGGCATGGATGCCGATGCGGATTGCCGCGCTTCTTGAACAAGCCGTGATCATCGACCCAGTCGTTGTGCTGGTGATACTCACGAATGTAGACTCGATCGACTTTCGGCTCCCAGAAGTCACGGAAGGTCTGCTCCTCATGCTGATTGTCGGATTGGAGCACGAAACTCACCGTCACCTGATTCTGTGAATCGTGTGCTTTGCTCTCCTCGATGTACGCAAGCGTGTTTTCCACGACGCGATCAAACAGCGGCGAACGGCGAATCTTCAGGTACGTCTCGGGCGTGGTCGCATCGATGCTGACTTCCATATGCGAGAGGCCTGCTTCGATGAGTTCTTTGCGCCGCTTGGCAACAAGCATGGTGCCGTTCGTGTTGATCGACACACGCCGGATGCCTCGCTGCGTGGCATATGCAATATGTTCGTGCAGATCCTTGCGGATCATCGGCTCGCCACCATCGAACAGGCGCGTCAGCGTGTCGGGCGCTTCAGCAGCGATCTCATCAAGGCATTTGAACAGCACGGTATCGTCCATGTCGCCGAGGAAGTCCTTGTCCTCCGAGAGCGCGCTGTTCGGGCAGTGCTCGCACGTGAGGTTGCAGCGGGTCGTTGTGTCGAGCATGACCATCGGCGGGAAATCCGGCAGGGGTGGCTCGAAGCGCGTGCCATTGAGTACGAACAGTTCAAGGTCGCGCTGCAGCTTGGTTTTGGGTTGCACACGTCGGACCTGGCGCTTGACTGCATCGGGCAGGAAGCGCTTGATGGACTCTCGCATGGTGTTGGGCATATTCGCGGTACTCATGATGCTCGCCTCAGCAATCGGGGCAGTTTCAGCGTCGCGCGGGTGCGCAACGACTGCGTGAGAATGACATTCGTGGTCAGGACATCACAGCCGAAACTGCGTTTGAATCGTTCGACACCAGCGTGTCCGCCGCTTGGATTGAAGTCGTACCAGTGGATGCGGCGCTCACACATGGCGCGAATGATCTCGACGTGCAGCAGATTGACCGGCCTGAGATGCAGCGCATCAGTCGCAGCAGCACCATGCCAGTACGAACAATGAACGTGGCTGTGAACACACACCGCCCCGGCGATCGGTCTTGCATCGTGTTCCGCAAGCCACAGCGAGATCGTGGCATCGCTGCACCCGGCGAAATGCTCGAACATCGGCCAGTCGTATGGTGAGGGGGCTTCCGAACCCCAGCGTGTCAGAGTCTGTTCGTAGATCGCAAAGTATGCGCGCCAGTCATCAATGGAAGATGCCTGGCGAACTGTCACGCCGGCACGCTCGGCCTTGCGGGCTTTGCGCAGTGTCGCGTTGCCAGTACTGGCCCAGCGATCACACAACGAGTCGAAGCCATCACATAATGGGAGTACATATGTTGCTTCGCGTATCGACCCGGGCAGCAGTGTATCGCACGCAAGCGGATCGAACGGGTTCGTCCGCCAGACAAGGTCAGACAGATCGCTCGACATGAACTCGGCAAGAAGCGATGCATGTGATGACGTGAGTTGCTCACCGCTTACCCACCCGCCATACGTGCCTGCAGGCGATGACACGAACCGCTTCGGAAGCGTGCCACGACGATGCTCGATCGACAGCGGCAACAGCACACGAGTGTGATCGCTGAATTGTACCATGCGCGGCGCTGGTTCCAGTCGCCCGCGTGTTGCCTCAGCCCATGCGCGCGCCCAATCTCTGCTGTGGAACCCGGTTGCATACGCGCAATCGCGCGCGATGGAGTCCCACTCTGCATCGGTCGCGGCCCGGATTGTTTCAATGCACAACGTCATGGTCTGCCTATTGAAATGGCATGTGCAGCGTGGCGCGAGCGGTGGCACATGTTCATGCCGCTGCTGCGTGGACGGCATCGTCGCCGGCAACTTCATGCGATTCATCCGGCGTATCGTCGTGCACTGCCTGCTCGCCGGTCGTCTCCTGCTTCACGGCTCCGGTCATTGCTGCGACGTCCCGCACGGCGGCGACGACATCACGCACATCCCACTCCTGCAGCTTTGGTGAGATCGGCAGGCTCACGGTCTCGCGGCCGGTACGCATCGCATTCGGATACGATTCGGGTTGCCAGCCGAATGTCTGCTGGTAGATCGGATGCTCGGGGATACTCAGGTAATGCACGCCGACGCCGATGTTGCGTTGCGTCATCTCGTCAATGAACGCATCGCGCGTCATGCCAAACGTCTGCTCGTTGATGCGAATGGTGAACAGGTGATGCGCGTGGCGCGTGCCGGGCTCGGGCGTGGCTGGGAGTGTGATCGGCAGATCAGCAAGTTCGATCTGGTATGCCGTCCAGACGGCACGTCGTCGCGCCCAGTTCTGCTCGATGCGAGCAAGTTGATGGACGCCAAGCGCTGCCTGAATGTCCATCATATTGTACTTGAATCCGATTTCCGTCGCGAGGTAATGTTTGTAGCCATCGTCGGCATAGCGCTTCCATGCATCGTGACTGAGTCCGTGCAGCGCGAGCGTCTTGATGCGCTCAGCATGTTCCGGGCGGGCTGTAAACGCTATGGTTACGGCGTCCCAAAAATTAGAAATTTAAAACCGCGACTCTGTCGTTGCAAGGAGACATCATGAAAAGCAAGGTCTATTTTATCGATTTAAGAGCCACGCCAAAGGAAAATTTTCCGTCGAAACTGAAAAGACTCATGGAAACGGGGGGCATATCCGAGGTGATTGGCAAGAAAGATCTGACGGCGGTGAAGCTC
>CAZVXI010000253.1:0-3812 GCA_964631295.1 uncultured Isosphaeraceae bacterium | reverse complement strand
CGGAAGAGCGGAATTCGGCTTAGCATGGTCCGCGGGCGTGGATATGCGGAATTCCGTTCAATTAACTGTTATCCGCCTCGACCCGGCCCGAACCAACGCAGGCGAACCCATGTCTTCCAGTCAACGGAGGAATCCAATGGAAGATCGAATCAGAGCAAGAGTCTCGCGTTCCCGCGACGTTAACATGTTCGGCGAATTGTCGCACGCGAACCACGTACTCCTGGAAAATGCGACACGAAAAAACGATGGGTACTTCTACGAGGTTATGTCCTGCCTTGTCTTCGCTGCATTCAAACACGAGGCCTTCATCAACCACCTCGGTTACAAACTGTTACCCAACTGGAATGAATTGGAACGCAAACGGCATTCCGACAAGCAAGACGCGATCCTGACGAAATTGGGACTATCCGTTGATAAAGGTCGGCGACCGTTTCAAACGCTGCACGATCTGTTTCACGCCCGGGATGAACTGGCGCACGGTAAGCCCCAATTGCTTACCGATGACTCTGTTGTCGAATCCGGGCCACGAGAACAGATGCGCCGACGAAAACCACTGACGAAATGGGAATCGCTCTGCACACTTGAGTTCGCACAACATGCTTGCGATGATACCGAAGAAATCGCTGAACTTTTGTGGAAATCGGCGCGCTTCGATTTGGATTGTCTCCGGGATCGCGGTCACTCGTACTCGATATCGGAGATTCCGCGTCCGTAACGGCGGATAACAAGGCGGTCAACCCGAGCGGCGGATCGGGCGGGTTCTGAAATCGAAGGTTCTTGGCCGCCGCCGGGCTACCTTGGTCGTTAGCGGGAAGAATGAACATACGAACGATCACATTCAGTTGGCTCTTCGCCGTTGCACTCGCCGGATGCGGTCAAAGCGATATCTCCAATGCGCCAAGTTCATCGTCGCGTGCGCCATCCGCCATTCCACACCAAGACTCATCGCCCTCGGATGATCATGTTAGAAACATGCGCGAAATGGGAACGCGGATGCTGGAGTTTCAGTATCACGCGAATGATCGAGGATCGCCGTTGACTGACCTGGACCTGAATCGGGCCATCATTGGCGGCGTCTCGCACATTTACGCTTCCGGTGTTGAACCATACAAGATGCAATGGAGACTGACTGGTTTCGGCGGCTCTGCTGTAGAAAATCCAAATGATGTGCCGGTCAGTTTTCTGATGGCGGACTCTGACCTTCCGATCGACGACCAATTGCTCGTGGCAACGATCACTGAATTCAACCGCATTACCGCCTCGACCATCCCAGCATCGGCCGCACGCTCGCTGGTAAAAGAGGCCAACGATAGTTTTGCGCGACTCCGAAGAGGAGAGCCAAACTACATACCGAGTTGGCTGGCTTCGTCTACGATCCTCACCTGCGACCCCGAGAACGAGACCAAGGGCAAGTATGCACTTCGCGTCGATTTGCAGGAATGGTCTGATGAAGGCAGCAAGATCATGGTATACTTTGTCTTCATTCCACGAGATCGCGAGGTGGACTTCTCCAAGGTAACCGGCGGCGGATTTTCCCGCTAACAAATCGGTGAACGGGAGGGCTCGGTGCAGTCGGTCCTGAAGTCGAGCTCCTCTCCTCGCCCCCCGTTACCTCACTCGTTCGGCTGTGTGGCGCGCAAGATCTGCGACCACGGAGAGATATGGCTGGGGCGGCCCGATGAACGCCTCCACGAATCGGTCCACGGCCGGGACACGTGGGTCAAACGAACGCCAGTCGCCCCGATTGTCGGTGTGGCCGCTCGGCAGAACCGGCCCAGCCTACCCATTATGACGGCCTTGGTATCGCCGGATTTGGGCTTTCGCGTCCTGTTTGTTGTGGTATCCTCATAACTGAGGACTCGGGCATGAAAAGGACTGGACGAACTCGAACGCTCCGGCTGGCCATCGCCGCGGTTTTGGCTCAAGGGATCGCCCCATGTGCGCTGGCCCAGACCCGAGGCAGCGGCCTCTCGCCGTTCACAGAGGAGGCGGCCGCCAGGGGCATCGACTACACGCCTGCAACGCTGATTGTCTCGGGCAGCGGCGCCGCGTTCATTGATCTCGATAACGATGGTGATGCGGATCTTGTCGCATGCGGAGCGATACTTGGCCTGATTGCGGTGTACGAGAATGACGGAACGGGGAATTTCATAGACAGATCTGCAGCAAGCGGATTCCCCGGAACACCCCAGGCAGCGGGTGTGTGCGCCGCTGACTATGACTTGGATGGCGATCTCGACGTCCACATCTCAAACGGCGACGGCCCGAATCGGCTCATGCGTAACGATGGGAACTTTCAGTTCACCGATGTGGCTGCAAGCGCGCTTGTTGACGATGGTGGGCACGCGCAGGGGTCTGCCTGGGGCGACATTGATCTCGATGGCCTACCGGACCTGTACGTGTCCAATCAGGTGCTCGAACCAAACCGCCTGTATCGCAACAATGGCGATGGAACGTTCACCGACGTCGCTGTAGCACAGGGGATCGAAGGAAGTGATCCAACACTGCAATCGGCCTTCATCGATTTCGATCTCGACGCGGATCTCGATATCTACGTAGGTAACGACAAAGGAGCATCGAGCAGTTGCTTCTGGCGCAATCACATGTACGAGAATACCGCAGGTGTCTTTGCGGATGTATCCAGCGAGACGCGCACCGATCTCTGTCTCGACACGATGTCTGTGACCGTTGGTGATTTTGATCACAACGGATGGCCGGACTTGGTTTGTACAAATACCGAGCCGGGAACAGCACTGCTGTTGAATCAGGGTGATGGCAGTTTCGCCGAGAGTGCCGGGGAGGCTGGCGTTCAGGACGTCGGGTCTGGGGGTTGGGGTGCTGTATTTCTGGATTTTGACAATGACACCTTTCTCGACCTGTTTGTATGTTTGCAGTATGAGGCTAATCGGCTGTACCGCAACACCGGCACTTGGCCGGCTGCAGACGTTGCCAATACCGTGAACATCGCTACTGGCGGGTTGTCGCATGTCGTATCCGCAGCAGATGTCGATCTCGATGGTGATATTGACCTGCTCGTCGAAAACTACGATCAGCCGCTCCGACTGTTCATCAATCATGAGGGCAATGATCGAAACTGGGCCAGGTTCGATGTCATAGCCGAGGGGCCAGGCCGGCATGCGATTGGAGCGAGAATTGACGCGCGAATCGGCACTCATTGGCAACAACGTATCGTGCAGGCGGGGGCGAACTACAAAACACAGGATGAGTTGATTCAACACATTGGCCTTGGAAACGCTGCAACGATCGATGAAATCATTATCACCTGGCTTGGTGGATCAACTCGCACGCTCACCAATGTCCCGGCGGATCACACTTGGACTGTTTATCCGCTCGAGAAGTGCGGCGATGCAGATGCTGACGGCGATCGCGATCGCGCTGATTTCTTCGCCTTCTGTGACTGCTTCACCGGCGACAGCCCCGAAACGTGGGTGCCCGGCTGCGAAGTGATGGACTACCAGGGGGATTCCGATGTCGACTTGGTTGACTTTGCCGTCTTCCTCTCGGAATACGACGGGGCGATTGAAGACTGCAACAGCAATGGCACGCCTGACCTCGAGGAGATCCTGCTCGAGCCAGCACTCGATGCAGACAAAGACGGCGCGCTGGATGATTGTGGTGACTCGCTTCCGGGCGATGTCACTGGGGATGGCAGCGTCGGGCTGGGTGATCTGCTGATGGTCCTCAGCAACTGGGGCACATGCACCGATTGTCCGCCAGCGTGTCTCGGCGATGCAAACAACGACTGCGCAGTCGCGCTCGCAGACCTCCTGATCGTTCTCAGCAACTGGGGG
>CAZVXI010000252.1:0-3838 GCA_964631295.1 uncultured Isosphaeraceae bacterium | reverse complement strand
CGCTGTTGCCATCGGCTGACAGATCATATGTGTATTGGACGCTGGGCGTGGAGCCCGACACAGCTCCGTCGTGCGAATGTTCGGACTTCAGCACAGATCGCAGGTTTTTGTTGTCATGCTGCGCACGGCATAGTGCTGTGCCCGTTCATCGAATCGTTTGAGCAGGGCGCGGGCTTTGTCCGGGACATGGGCGGCTCGGTAGTCTCTGCCGACGAAGGCGTGGATGTTCTCCAGCGAGTCGAACGTCATGATGGTGATGAACTCGATTTCGTTGAGCGTGCGGCTGTGATCATGATGCTCGCGACGGAGGACCTCGATGCCGCGATAGCCGGGGATGTTCATTGCTGCGATGTCGGGGATGATCTCGCTGAGCAGCAGATGTTCGTAGCGGTCTGCATGTTCCGGAGTTGTCCAGCCGTGCCAGATTCGTTTGATCATTGGTGTGTGCGTGCGTTCGGTGGTGGTGGTGGTGGTTGGGCTGTCTGGGTCTGGCATTGTAGAGGTTCTCCGAGGCGGCATGCGGTGGCATCAGATGTGGTGGTTCGACTGTGAACAGCGCGATGGCGCGGTGGTGATGGGGTCGATGACTCGCTTGATTCTGGCGGATTGTGTGTGCTGATCGCGGTGCGGGGTGTGTCTGGTCAGGCGCGATCAAAAAAAAATGCCGCGATGCGGCGATTGTTGGGCGGTATTTTTATGGAAACCGCGCGGTGACACTTGGAGTTCATGTTTTCCAGATTGACAAGACGGTGAGTTGTCGTAGGCTTAGAGTTGCTGGCGGCTGATTTGCATGTCTGAGAGCCGCTGACAACACGCCACACACGCGGGCGCCGCCGTGGGTATGCGACGGCGCTGACATCTCTTCTCCCGCGGAGTTGGCCATGACAATGGTATGGAGTCATGTTGCGCCGCTGGTCGCTGCTGTTGTGGTGATTTCATCAGCAGTGTCGGTTGCACAGGCACAGTTCACCGAGGAAGCAGCGGCACGTGGCATCGTGTATACGCCGCTCGATACTGGCACTGCGTACGGAGCTGGCGTTGGATTTGTTGATCTCAACAACGACACGTTCGCGGACATCATCGCACTGGCTGCGGTGGATGGCACGGTTGGCATCTGGGAGAACGATGGAACCGGGCACTTTCTTGATCGCAGCAGCACTGCGGGCATCGGCCCGATCGACGGGGCGAGCGGGATTTGCGCGGGTGATTACAACAATGACGGGCTGATGGACATCTACATCACGCGGATTGCCGAGCCCAATGCGCTGTTGCGCAACGACGGGGGTTTCACCTTTACGAATGTTGCCGGTGATCTTGGTGTGGATGTTGTTGGTGTCGGCCAGGGCTGCGGCTGGTGCGATTACGATCAGGATGGCAGGCTTGATCTCGCGGTGAGCAATTATCAGCAGACCAACGTGTTGCTGCGCAATCTGCCGACCGGCCAGTTTCAGAATGTGACTTCAAGCGCTGGCGCAGACACTGGAACGGACAACTCGCTCTCGCTTGCATTTTTCGATTACAACTATGATGCAATCATTGATCTGCTGGTGATTCATGATGCTCAAGGCACTGGCTGCTTCCAGGGAACCAATCACCTGTTGAAGGGAACAGGCTCGGGATTTGTTGATGTGACAGTCGAGTCGAATACCGACCTGTGCATTGATTCGATGTCTGCAACGATCGGTGATATTGACCGCAACGGTTGGCCGGATATGTTCATGACGAACACGTATGCCGGCAGTGCGCTGATGTGCAACAATGGTAACGGTACGTTCACGCGGTGTGATGTGGAAGCAGGCATTACCGATGTTGACACGTGGGGGTGGGGTGGGGTGTTGCTCGATCACAACCATGATGGCTGGGAAGATTTGTATGTCTGCCGGGCGGGTATTCCCAATCGTCTTTTTGAAGGCGGGCCGACCTGGCCGATGGTTGATGTTGCCCCTGCGATGAACGTGGACGCGGGCGGCGGCTCGTTCACGATCGCCAAAGCTGATATCGATCATGATGGCGATGTTGATCTGCTGCTCGCCAACTGGGGCGAGCCATTGCGGCTGTTCATGAACAACTTTGACGGGCCGGAGACATGGGCGAAGTTCATCGTTCGTGGTGAAGGTGATCAGTTGCAGGCCATCGGTGCTCGTTTGCAGGCTCTCGATGCCAGCGGCTGGCAACAGCGGCAGGTGATTGCCGGCTCGAACTTCAAATCGCAGGACGAACTCACGCAACACATGGGCTTCAATGATTCAGGCATCATTGATGAGTTGCGCGTCACCTGGCCGGGTGGCAATTCGCGGACGCTCACGAATCTTGCAGTCAACGCAACGTGGGTCATTCATCCGACTGAAGAACTCGGCGATTCCAATGATGATCAGCAGGTAACTTTCGAGGACTTCCTCGTGCTGGCCGGGTGCCATGGCGAGCATCGTCCCGGAACACACGTTGCAGGCTGCGAAGTCATGGATTTCGACGGCGACTGCGATGTCGATCAGGCAGATCTTGCTGCGTTCTGGCTTCTCTACGACGACCCGATCGAAGACTGCAATGAAAATGGCATTCCAGATCTGGAAGAGATTCTCGAACGCCTCGCCACCGATGACAATGGCGACTGGATCATCGACGACTGTGCAGGCCTGCCCGGCGATGTGAATGGCGATGGCAGCGTCGGGCTGGGCGATCTGCTCGCTGTTCTCAGCAACTGGGGCTGCGAGGGTTGCCTGTGCCCGGCCGATGCAAATGACGACTGCGCCGTCGGCCTCGGCGATCTGCTCATGGTCCTCTCCAACTGGGGTCTGACCGCCTGAGTCCACACCATCCCGCCAGATCTGTCTCCCCGCCGGTTCGATCTGATCGACAGGCTGTCAACATCGCCAACGCGAGCGTGGCAAGTCCCTACACTTGCCGCCGTGCCTCTGAGCGAAGTACTCATTTTGCTGCTCGTCGGGCTTGCTGCCGGCTTGCTGGGTGGCCTGCTGGGAATCGGCGGGTCGATCGTCATGATCCCGGTGCTCACACTGCTGCTCGACAAGAGCCAGCACCTCGCGCAGGCATCGGCGATGATTGTCAACGTTTGCGTCGCCGCGCCCGCTGCTCTCAATCACCATCGCGCGGGAGTCGTGCGATGGGATGTCCTCTCACGAATGCTGCCCGCGGGGATTGTCTGCATCCTCGTCGGAGTGTTCGTCAGCGACCTCTTCACCGCCGACTCGGAAGTCATTCTCAAGCGGATCTTCGGCGTCTTCCTGCTCTACGTCGTCTGCGCCACGCTTCTGGAGGTTGCCCGCAAGAACGGGCGCAATCGCGAGGAAGATGAAACCCAGGTACCGATTGTCAGTTGGACTCGTTGCGGAGCCGTTGGGGGTGTCACCGGATTCTTCGGCGGATTACTGGGCATTGGCGGCGGTGTGATAGCAGTCCCCCTGCTGCATCGCGTCTGTCGACTGCCGCTGCGCCAGTGCATCGGCACGAGTTCCGCAGTCATCGTGCTGACCGCCCTCGTCGGTGCGGTCACAAAAAACCTCACGCTGCCAACGCACGTCGATGATGCTGGCGACACGCTGCAAATCTCGCAAAGCCTGCTCATCGCAGCCGTCCTCGCCCCAACCGCAATCATCGGCGGCCTGTGGGGCGCGAAACTCACCCACGTCCTTCCGCTCGTCTGGGTCCGAGCCGTGCTGCTCGTGCTCCTCTCCGTCGCAGCTCTGCGGCTCATCGGCGTCTGGCCCTGGTAACCAGCAACCCGCCGATCACATTCCAACCGTTTCCGAACCTCATCCAACCATCGCCATCTGCACACGCCTGAGCCCACCAACCGGACGGCACGCGCAGTCCGCCCGAG
>CAZVXI010000251.1:0-3851 GCA_964631295.1 uncultured Isosphaeraceae bacterium | reverse complement strand
CAGATCACTCGCATTCAGTCATCCGATCGGCTCGCCCGAGTCACGGCAACACGTACTGCGAATACGATCGCGGCTATCGACTTGGACAGTATGAGGGCTATCGCGCCGGCTTCGATGCTGGCTATGCGGGTGCATGCTACAACGATCGCATCTATCGCAATCTCACCCGTGAGCGCGTCGACTTCCGGCGAGGGTACCGGAGCGCATACAAGTCGGCCTATCATCGGGGTTATGACGCTGGCGTGCATGCGTATCGCAGCCGCATCCAATCGCACAGCCACCACCAGCACAGCGGCAGCCGCGGTCACGTCTCTCATCACAACCGCACTCACGGCTCGACACGCGGGCATGGTCACGCCCGACGATCAGTTCGTCATCGTTGAATTGAAGCAGGAACACCCCGACAACATCCACACGGCCTCGGATCATCACGGTCCGGGGTCTTTCCTTCCCGCGCGATTGGAATATTCGATCACTCGCCGGGTCTTGTTGGAGTGGAAGACTCACGAGTTTCAAGGAGTTTCATATGCCAAAGACACGTCGAACACTACTCGGATTTGCCATGATGCTTGTCGCTGCTTTGTCGATCGGCTGGGTCGCCCCTGCGGCTGCTGCCGACGGCTACCGCTCGCACCGAGGCTACTCGTCATGCTCGAGCCGCAGGTACTACCGGCCGACATACCGCCACCATCACTACAGACCGTCCTACCACTCCCGACGGTATCATCGGCCGCACCACTACTCACGATACAAGTCACGGTGGAACCACTACAACGCGGGGCACTATCGGTACCGTGGTCGGTACTACCTCGGGTCACATCGACATGCTCGCTTGTACCGCTGAGTGACGCACGCGACAATGCCGTTACCATGTTGTGTCATGGCCAGCCATGCACACCAGATGAACGCAATCCCGCCTGATCGGGGTGCAGTTGCCACGGAGCAGTTGCACCCCGCATCAGGCGGCTTTGACAGACTCACGGCTCACGAGCGTGTCGTGCTCATGGCCGATGACCACACAGCTACCATCGACGCCGTGCGCGCTGCATCCCGACGACTCGCAGGCTTCATTGATGCCCTGGCCGATCGCATGCGCAATGGCGGGCGGCTGATTTACGTTGGTGCAGGTACGAGCGGCCGGCTCGGTGTCCTCGATGCCTCGGAGTGTCCGCCAACGTTTCAGTCCGACCCCGGACAGGTCATTGGCATCATTGCCGGCGGTGACGCGGCACTCCGAGCCTCAAGTGAGACCCGGGAAGATGACCCGCATGGGGCATGCGCTGAACTCGACGCGATCGATATCGGTGTGACCGACACCGTGCTTGGCATTGCAGCCGGCGGCACCACGCCCTACGTGCTTGGTGGAATCGAGTACGCCCACCGTCGTGCCGCAATGACCGCCCTGCTCACATGCGCTGCACTCAACGCGACACCGGTTGGTTGTGATCATCTGATTGCCCTCGATACCGGCCCGGAGATTCTCGCGGGATCGACGCGCCTCAAGGCGGGCTCGGCGACGAAGCTCGCGCTCAATATCATCACGACGTCAGTCTTTGCTGAAATCGGCAAGGTGCACGGCAACCTGATGATCGACCTGCGCGCGACGAACGACAAGTTGCATGATCGCGCGATCCGCATCATGCAGCGGTATGCTCCCCTGCTCGATCGAGCCGATGCTGCGGAAGTCATCGCCGCGGCTGGTGGCTCACTCAAGACTGCCATCGTCATGCAAAAGCAATGTCTCAGTCGCGATGACGCAATAGCCCTGCTCGATCAGCACGGGGGCCAACTGCGGCGGATCATCGAACCACACGGTACTACGTGCTGATCACTCATTGCCGATGAGCGCATCATGCAGATAGAGCCAGCGATTGCGCGAACCGTACCTTCCTGTCCCGTGGCCGTTGTTGGGGTACATCATCACATCGAACTCTTTGCCGGCCTGCTGCAATGCATTTATCAACTGAAATGCGTTGGACGGATGCACATTGTCATCCATCATGCCGTGCTGAATGAGCAGCTTGCCTTCCAGTTGATCGGCATACGTCATGCACGACCCGGCGTCGTATCCCGCCTCGTTGGAATCCGGACCAGGTAACGCCATGTAGCGTTCAGTATAGATTGTGTCGTAGTTGCGCCAGTCGGTCACTGCCGCATCAGCCACGGCAGCGTGGAAGACGTCGGGATGGCGCAACACGGCGAGTGCTGCCATGTAGCCGCCGTAGGATGATCCGTACACACCCACGCGATCGCCATCCACATAGGTTCGTTGTGCAAGGTGCCGCACGCCATCGGCTTGGTCTTTGATGTCCATCGTGCCGAGTTGCAGATACGTCGCACTTTCGAATGCCTTGCCACGATTCACTGTGCCTCTGTTGTCGATTTTCGCCACGAGCAAGCCGAACTCACACGCTGGCTCAGGGCCGCGGAACCGTGCGGGAACACGCTGTGAGCCGGGCCCGCCGTACACGCTGATGACCAGCGGATATTGTTTTGTCGGGTCAAAGTCTGTTGGCTTGTAAAGAACGCCGTACAGCGTCGTGCGGCCATCGTCGGCCGTGAATGTGAACTGCTCTGGCATGGCAGCCGACCACTGCGACCATTCCGATGGGTCTGCGTCTGCAAGCGTCAGCGCCGGCTTCCCGTTCATGCGATACAGCACCGTCTTCGCCGGCTGCTCGATCGTCTCGTGCGTTGCGATGAACCACTGCCGATCGGGGGAGATGTTGACCATCGTATGATTCGCTGATTCGGTCGTGAGGCGCGTCTGCTGGAAGCCGTCAAGTTGCACGCGATGCAGTTGTACGTGCAGCGGGTGTTCATCGCTGTAGGCAGTGTAGTACAGTTCGCCGCGTTCCTGATCGAGTTCCACGATCCGATCCGCCGGGTAGTTGCCACGCGTGAGTTCTGTGACAAGCCGACCGTCGATCGAGCGCAGTTCATACTGCCGCCAGCCGCTCTTCTCGGTTTCCCAGATGAACTGTGTGTCATCATCGAGAAACTGCATCAGCGGGCTGTTCTTCTGCCATGTTTTCTGCGATTCCTTCACGACGACCCGTTGCGAGCCATTGGTCGGGTCGATCATCAGCACATCCAGCCGATTCTGCAGGCGATTTGTGCGATTGACGAGCAGGTGTTTGCCATCCGGTGCGAAACGAATGCGATAGACGTACTGCTCGGAGTTCTGCGCCGGGTTAAGAATCGTCTGCTGCTTCGTCTCGAGGTCATACGCAATGAGGTTGACCATCGGGTTCGGCTCGCCGGGCTTGGGATACCCCTCCACCAGCGGGCTCGTGTGCAGATCGGTCCATCCATCAACAAGGTAATGGTCCGGCACATTGCGTTCATCGAGTTGGTAGAACACCAGTGTCTTCGAATCGGGCGACCACCACATCGCTTCGTTCTGGCGCAACTCCTCGCCGTACACCCAGCTTGCCTTGCCAAAGCGGTTCTTGCGCGTTCCCTGCGTCGTGACATCAATCGTCGCGCCGGTCTCGTTGTGTTCGAGCACGACACTCCAGTTGATACAGCGGGCGGTCCATATGCCGTCAGGCGATGGCTCTGCATCGCGCTGTCTGCCGCGGCCGGGTGATCGTCGCACCGGCCCTTGCTGCTGCTCCGGTCGATCGGGTGCGGCTGCATTCTTATCTACTTCGAGAGTTTCAAGATTGACGGAGTGCCAATCGCCGTCCACGCGGTACGAGACACTGTCGCCATCTTCACTCCAGATGATGCTGCCGACGCGCCCGACTTGTCGCAGCCCACGCGTCTCGCGTTGCACCTGCTGGTAGCGGTCGTAGCCCGGCAGCGACTCGAACCGATCCTGCGCGATGACAGGCGGGGCAGACACC
>CAZVXI010000250.1:0-3881 GCA_964631295.1 uncultured Isosphaeraceae bacterium | reverse complement strand
GTACGACCGGGCTTCGTATCGCTCGCTGGCCTGAGCTTCTTTGGCTCCGGCTTCGACTTGGTCTGCGCGCTGATCGCTCCTGCCCCGCTGGCTGGCTCGGGCGTGTCGGGCGGCGTTGCACCACGACGATCCGGTGCGGGCCGCTGCTTTGATGCAGGACCACCTTGATTCGTGGTGGCAACGGGCTGCTTCTGGCCATCGCAACCCCACAGAAGCGTTCCTGCCAGCAACACAGCACCACAGCGGCAAGCCATTTGCGTCGTCGAGAGATATCGCATGCTCGATCGTAGCGATCCGATCCTCGGTGCATCAGCCGGGCATTATTCCCGAAGCGGGCATGCCAGCCGTGCCCGATCGCACCGGATTGAGCACCAGGCCATCACGGCCGAGCACGAATGCGTCAGCGATCTCAAGTGCCTCACGGAACGACTCCTGCGCCTGCTGGAGGTCAACGCACGTCGGCAGCACCTTGCCTTGCTGCAGATGATCGATCGTTGCAATCGCGTCGCCGGTGATCAGCACCGTCGAGCCAGGCAACGCGATGAGCAACCCGCACGCACCGTCTGTCACGCCCGGCAGCGGGAACAGGTCGACCCCGCTGGCAACTGCATCCTCCGCGGGCTGGACTCCGCTGAGCAGTTCCTGCTCGGACTGTATGAGTTTCATGAGTTCATCGTCGTTGCCGCTTTCGCGCTGGTCCTCAAACTGCTGCTCGACAGATGCGCGAGCAGCGTCAATCTCCCGCTCCGACGCAAGCCAGGCTGCGTTCGGGAAGAGCCCGACCCCGCGCCGACGCACCGGCTCAAGAGATGTGAAAAACACATGCGTGATGTCGCCGGGCTTCAGATTCGCTCGTTCGGCCATTCGCGGGCCAAGCATCTGGCCCGGCAGTGAAGGGTCAACGATGATGTGCGCATCGCCCGAACTCACCAGCGTTGTCGTGGTGTGCGCCGCTCGCACGTCCTGGCCTTCATTCCACAGTGGATGAGCCGACATGGCCCCGGCCGAAATCACGCGATAGTCAACAGTCATCAGCCCTCGAATCCTCACTCGATTGCGCGCGTCGAACGCGTGTCGCCCGGACCTTTGTCATCGCGCATGTGCGTCTCGTCGCCTGAACCAGCCAATGCCTCGGGAATCGTCCGGCTGGTGATGTCCACAAAACCGTTGCCGTGATCAAGGTCGAGGATTCGCACATGCCGACCATCGGCAAGCGTGATATCCGACGCGACCGGCAACCGCCCGGAGAGCAGGTCCATGGCTCGCTCCATCGAAGGGCGATCGATACTGCCGTCCGGAGCAATCTGCTCGATCAGCCTCCCGATGCGCTCAACAGGCTTGCCACGCATCGGGATCATCCCGAATGACACCCCCTCAACCGTCAGCCACAGCCCCTGCTCATCCACGCGCTGCACGATGTCGGCAGTCAGAACGCGCGGGCGATCACTGTCGGGCAGCACCACTTCAAGAAACAGTCGCACACCGTCGTCATCGAAGGCGACCTGCGGCCGGCGAACTGAACTCGGAAGCCGGATGCCCTGTTCATGCGCAACCCACTCGGCCAGCCGTGTGGCAAGCCAGGCGTTCACCTGCTCATCGCGCACACGCAGCGTCCAGGTATCGTTCGGCTTGCGGACCTTCTGTGCTTCTTCAATCAGCCTGTACTCCACCTTCTCGGCGAGCGCGATGGCCTGGGCATCATCCGCAGCCGGTGGGCGGTACTGCAGCGGCGCGACCCATGACAGTTGCCAAAACAGCAGTCCTCCAGCAGCACCAAGGATCGCGATCGCCAACAGCACACGGCAGGTGTAAAGCACGCGCGATCGCGTTTGCCGTGGTTTGGATCGCATTGGCATAGCTGATTGTAGGAGTTCCGGTCACAAGACAGGCGTGGTATCGCGTGACACCATCATCGGCTTCGTGGCTCGACGCCGTGCAGATGCCGGACAAAGAAATCTCGCATCCGCCGCGTGCCGTACCGACTGCCGCCGGCTCCGTGCCCGCCACCGGGGAACACGATCAGATCGAAGTCCTTGTCTGCCTTGATCAGTGCATCAACAACCTGCATGGTTGATGTGGGATCGACGTTGCGATCCAACTCGCCAACCGTCAGCAACAACTTGCCCTGCAGTTTGTGCGCATCGTCGACATTGGAACTGCGCGCGTACGACTCATCGACAGGCCAACCCATCCACGCTTCGTTCCACCAAATCTTGTCCATGCGATTGTCGTGACAGCCGCAATCAGCGACGGCAACATCGTACATGTCGTGATGATCGAGCAGCGCCCGCATGGCGTTCTGCCCGCCTGCGGAGCCGCCATAGATGCCGACCCGCGTGATGTCCATCGCAGGCTCGTGTTGTGCAGCCGCGGTGAGCCACAACTTGCGGTCTTCAAACCCGGCATCCGCGATGTTTTTCCAGCACACATCATGGAACGCCTTGCTCCGCCAGTTGGTGCCCATGCCATCAATCTTCACGACGATGAAACCAAGTTCAGCCAGCGACTGTTCCGCGTAATAACCGCGAAATGACTTGGGCACATGTGCGCCGTGCGGGCCAGCATAGATCGATTCAATCACTGGATATGACTGGTCCGGGTCGAATCTGGTCGGCCTGAAAATCATGCCCCAGATATCTGTCTCGCCGTCGCGCCCTTTCGCGACAAACCGCTCCGGTGCAATCCAGCCAGCAGCAAGCAGTTCCGACCAGTCGGCCCGGCTCATCTCCGCAACAAGCGAGCCATCATCCGTGCGTCGCAGTTCATGCACGGGTGGAAGATCCACGCGAGAGTAGCGGTCGATATAGAAGTCGCCGTCCGGGGAGAACTCGATCTCGTGCGTGCCATCACCCCGCGTGAGGCGTGTCAGATCTGACCCGTCGAAGCTGATTCGCGCGACATGCACATGGTAAGGATCCTGATCCGCGTCGAACCCCATCACGCGGAAGCGAACCTGCCGCGACTTTTCGTCGACGTCGTCCACGCTGCGCACCACCCATTGGCCTGATGTGATCGGCTTCATCCTGCCGTTCGCTCGATTCACGAGATACAGGTGATTCCAGCCGCTGCGCTCGGACATCCAGATGAGTTCATCCGTCTCTTCGAGATGATGCGCGAACGTTTTGTTCGAGTAGTTGACGAATGTCCTGCTGCGCTCGGTGATGAGTGCAGTCGCTTCGCCTGACGGAGCCTCAACCGCGACCAGGCGCAGCACCTGATGCCCGCGCTCGTTGTACAGAAAAAAGAACCGCGATGAATCCGCGGCCCAGTGCAGCCGATTGATCGACCACGGATTCTCAAACAATGTATTGTCAATCTTGATCGCATGCTGCATCTCCATGTCGAACAGCCACGGCCGGGACACAGGCATGCGATCGCCCGGTTTGCGGTAGTGAAAATCATGCAGCATCGGCTGCAGTTGATCATCCGGCGATGACTCGATCAGGTGCACGCGGCGCTCCTCCCCGGGCACCCGGAAATGGGCCTCCGATATGCGCGATCGCGCATCAGCACGGACGACTTCGCGGCTGCGCCGCGGCGCTGTCCGTGCCGCCCAACTCCTGCAACCGCGTATCGATCTCCTCGAACCGCTCGGCCGGCGCGCTGAGCCCGAACCCTTCCCGATCCTGTTGCACGCGCAACTCGCGGGCCAATCGCCGCTCCTGGGCCTGCACGAAGCGATTGCGCGTCAGCTTCTCGATCTCACCGGCCGCCGTGCCGGTGGCCAAGTCCTCGCGGGCGGCCTCCAGGTCGCCGGATTCGATGCTCTGTGCGAACGGCTCGAATAAGGCCATGCCGGCCGCGCCGCCCACCAGTTGCGGGAGTTCAGCCTCTGTTGTATCGTGTGTGACTGGTCAGCCAGAGAAGGGACATAGTGTGAA
>CAZVXI010000249.1:0-3885 GCA_964631295.1 uncultured Isosphaeraceae bacterium | reverse complement strand
GGCAAGACGGGGGCTGATGTCGTGATGAGACACCTGTCATCTCCGGCTCAGCCGTCGTTGTGCTGATCATCCAGCGGTTCCCAGATGATGCGGCCGTGGCCGAGCAGTGTGCCTGTTGCGAAGGCGATATCGACGAGTGTGTTCTGGTAGTCCGTCAGCGCCCGGATTTCGCGCGACTGTGCATCGGCAAGGTCGGCCGCCGCGTCGCGCACATCTGTACTCGTTCGGATGCCGTTGTTGAACTGCCGCGTTTCCGCTTCATACGTTTTGCCGGCGAGGATGACTTCCTGCCGGGCCGCGAGAATGCGCTGCCAGTCCTGCTGCATCTGGTCGATGGCATCAAGCACTTCGAGGCGAATCGACTGCTCGCGCTGTTCTCTCGTGGCGAGCCGCTGGAGGCGCGTGAGGATTGCCCGATGCACGCGGGCTTTTGCTGCTTCGTTGCCGATGGGAATCTCTGCAGAGACGCCGATGGACCAGTTGTCGAAGGTGCGATCGCGAATCTGCGTGAACGAATCACCGAGCGATGAGCCCAGGCCATCGAAGCTGTACGAGAAGTCCAGCGTGACAAGCGGCAGCGCCTGGTTCTCCTCGAAGCCAATCGTGCTTGCGTCGATGGCGAGTTGCAGTTCCAGCTCGAGCATCTCCATGCGATTGGTGACGGCAAAGTCGCTCAGTGCGCCCGCATGAAGATCGAAGCCAAGTGGATTGGGATCGGTCAGCGGAACCAGTTGCGTGCGCCCGGACACCGGAAGATCATCGCGATTCATGATGCGTTTGAGATCGCGCTCCGACCTGCGGACAGTCGTGCGCGCGATGATGATGGCCTCCAGTTGCTGGGCAACCGCCGACTGGGCGCGCGTGACCTCAATCTCGGCGACATCACCATTGCGCAACCTCCTGCGTGCGCGCTCGAGTTGTTCCACGGCAAGCTCATACTGCTGGATACGCACCGCAAGTTCCTGCCGTGCTGCGAAGAGGTTCCAGTATGCCCGGTCTGCATTGGCGAGGATGCGGATCGCTTCGAGTTTCGTGCGCGCATCAGCAATCTGCTTGTTGCCACGCGCAATGCGGATTGAATGCGTGTTCGTCCGCACGCCGGCGTTCCGCAGCAACGGCTGGCTGAGAGAGAACCTCGCTGCACTGCTGAATGCGGGATTGAGCAGGGAAAACGCATTGTCCGTATCGGTGCGCGAGAACGGCACGTTCAGGTTCACATTGCCGCCTGTCTGCAGCGGCAGGTTCACACCAAAGTCGAACGAATCAAACGTGCTCTGTGAACTCGCAGTGGCCAGTGCGATTGGAGTGTCATTGTCGGTTCGGCGGACGGATGCAGTAAACGCAGCCTCGAACTTGGCCTCTTCCTCATCAACCGATGCCTGCGAGATCGTCGGCTCGAACAACTGCACGCGCAGATCGAGATTGTTTGCGAGGCAGTGACTGCGCACATCCGCAAGTGACAACTCCTTCACGACAGGCGTTGCATCGGTCTCAGTGAAGGATTCGAGCAGGCCTTCGCTGGCATCGTCGACAGTCTGCGGCTCGCTGCGCGATTGATCAGCCATATGCATCGATCCAATCTCGTGCGTTGTCTCGGGAGGCATCTCCATCTCGAACAACGAGAACGGACTGCGCGACTGACATGCCGGTGCAGCCAGAAGCAGCGCGCACGCGCCGATGACAACCACGACGTCGCGCAGCCGTTCGAGAGATCGCACAGGGGAAGCTGCGATTACGTTGGGATCTTTACTCATACACTTCGCACCATCACTCATGTCGCAGGGCATCGATTGGGTCGAGCCGGGACGCCTTGATCGCCGGGAACATACCAAAGCCAACGCCAACCGCGCCGCAGAAACCAAAGCTCATCACGACCGCCCACCATGGCACGCGCGCGTGTTCCAGTTCCACCCCTGGAATCTGCGACAGCGCAAAGGCGAAGGTCTCTCCGCCCACGATCCCCACAAGCCCGCCGACGAGGCAGAGGGTGACCGCTTCGAGCAGGAACTGCATGAGAATCGCAGCGGGCGTGGCGCCGACTGCCTTGCGCAGGCCGATCTCACGCGTGCGCTCGGAGACGGACACAAGCATGATGTTCATGATGCCGATGCCGCCAACAAGCAGTGAGATCCCCACAATACCGCCCGCGATTCCAGTGATCAGCGCTGCGATACTCATGAACACCTGGATGAACTGGTCGATCGCTTCAACACGAAACGTATTCGGCTCGCCGGGCTCAAGCCCGCGCATCTTTCGCAGCGTGAACGTGACTTCTGCCTTCGCCTCTTCAGCAACGTCTGGCGAGATGATCTTGGCGATGATCATGAAAAAGAAGTGCCTGCCCTGCATGCGCGTCGCTGTGGAGAACGGAATGAACATCTCAACATCAGACCCGCCCGAACCGCGATCCGGCTGAAACATGCCTGCCGTGTTGTCTTCCACAACGCCGATGATCAGGAAGCGCCGGTTGTTGAGCAGGATGTGCTGGCCCGTCGGGTCGCGGTCGAGTCGCAGTTCCTTGATGGACGACTCGTTGATCAGGCATACCTGCCGGGCATTGTCGACATCTGCCATCGTGAACGGCCTGCCGATCAGCACATCGCGGTTCTCGATCACGTGCCAGTCCGGCCAGATGCCTGTTGCAGATGCTGCGCCTGCGACCTCCGTGCCGATCTGAATCTGCGCCGACAAACCCGTGCTCGGCGTGAGTCGCTCGATCGACGGGCAGTGCTCCGCGATGGCCTGCAGTTCCGGGATCTTCATGCGCACTTCACGCCACGAGTACCGACGTCCGGCATCGCTCGGCGGACGATCGTGCAGGATGAACATCTTGCTCGCACCGAACGCTTCAAACTCGCTGAGCACCTTGCCCTTGAGGCCGGAAAGCGCTGCGATCACACTCGTGACAGATGCAACGGCGATGATGATGCCCAGCGCCGTCAGGAACGAACGAGTCTTGTTGATCCATATCTGTCGCAGTGCGAGGAGGATCGCCTGGATGTAGAAGAACGGGTTGAGCATGATCGCTTCGTGCGGCTCAGGTCGCCGCCACTACCCCCGTTTCATCGTGCACATCGCTGCCGCCGCCCGACATGATCGCCCGGCGAATCGTTGATGGCTCATTGTAGATGTCTGATTCGACCTTGCCGTCCGCGAGCGTGATCACGCGCTGGCAGTGGGCTGCGACCTCATCTTCGTGCGTCACGATCACGATCGTCTGCCCTTCATCGTGCAACTGCTGGAACAGCGCGAGTATCTCCGTCGTCGTGCGCGAATCGAGGTTGCCGGTCGGTTCATCTGCAAGCAGCAGCGCGGGATTATTGAGAATCGCCCGCGCAATGGCGACGCGCTGCTTCTGCCCGCCTGAAAGTTGATTCGGGTGATGCGACATCCGTGAACCAAGCCCGACACGCTCCAACGCACGCTTCGCTTTCGCTCTGCGGCTGCGCCAGCCACCTTTCGCGTAGATCAGCGGCATCTCCACATTCGCCAGAGCCGACATGCGCGGCAGCAACTCAAACGACTGAAACACAAAACCGACCAACTCGTTGCGCATCCGCGCCAGTTCCGCAGCATTCATGCGGCTCGTATCACGGTCAGAAATCACGTACCTGCCGGACGTCGGCCGATCAAGCGCGCCGAGAATGTTCATCAGTGTCGATTTGCCCGAACCCGATGACCCCATGATCGCGATGAACTCATTGCGCTCGATGTCGATCGACACGCCATCCAGCGCGCGGATCTCTTCCACACCGACACGGTAATACTTCTTCAGATCACGTGTGCGGATGATCACGAATCGCTGTCTCCAGCGTCTGATTCAAGCGATGCAGACTGCACAGCCGCACCCGCTTCATCCGGCTCCTGCTCGCCCGGCTCATCCGA
>CAZVXI010000248.1:0-3892 GCA_964631295.1 uncultured Isosphaeraceae bacterium | reverse complement strand
CGACGAACGCTGATCAGCGCCGCTCACGCCGCGTCGAGCAGTTTCAGATTGTCATTCGTATCGGCATCGTCGTCCGCACGCCGGGAGCCCGCAGCGAGCCGGCGCGCCGCGTTGAAGCTGCTCGGCGCATGCTCCAGCACACGGCTGACATCATACTTGCCGCCTGCCGTGCTCTCATCGACAAGCTCCGGCCGATGCCGAACCTCATCCAGATATCGTGCACACAGCTCTCGCGCAGCAGCAATATACTCCGGGTGATACACCTTCTTCGGTTCCTTCTTCGCCCGCTTCTTCTTTCGAGCAGCGCTGCGTGTGCGCTCCGCCTCTTGCTCTGCCTTTGCTTCCGCCTCGGCCTGCGCACGCTCAACTGCAGCAGTGCCGAAATGAAATCCACCACTCGCAACGATCGATGCAGGTTCCTTCTTCTTCTTCTTCTTCGGCGCTGCATTGGTCGCGTTGTTCTTTCCCGCTTTCTTCGTGCGCCTGCGGCGGGCGGGGGAGTCAGAGTCAGAATCGCAGTCGCCGTCGCTGACCTCTTTCTCTTCACATGCAATCAGCCGATCCACACCCGGGATGTCCGGCAGGATCGTCGGCTTCGCATCCGACCAGTGCGTCCCCGGCGGGATGGGCAGCACCAGCCGATCCGCGCGCAGCGCGCCGGCATTTGTTGTTGATGGGAACCACCACGGCGTTCCCCCGGCTGCCGGCCCGTCATCACCTTTGCGAATACGCTTCTGCCAGAAGATGTGCATGCGTTCCGCACCGCCTTTGCCGCGATTGATTGATCCAGTGCGGAATGCGATCGGCACGAAGCCGCACGCTTCCCAGAAATGATTCGCAGGCAGATCCTGCGCACACCAGCAGCAGAACAACTTGCACCCGTACGCAGCGTTCTCGAACATATGCTGCACCAGAGCAGCACCAATCAGGCCCCGCTGACTGCCCTGCGACACAACAAGCTGATAGATAATCCCCACATCCTCGCGCTTGAAATACTTATCACGGCCGATGATGTAGCCAAGCGGCCTGCCAGAGGGCAGAGGTCGGAGATCAGAGGCCAGCGTCGATTCAGCCTGACTGACATCTGACTTCTGATCGCTGATCTCTTCCGCCACCAGCACATCCCCGCTGTTGATATATGCTTCCACTGCTGAGCGGTGCAGGAAGCCGACCATCTTCGAATGCTTCTTTTGCAGCGCATCGATGAACGCATAATCATCCATCGTCGCTTTGCGAATACTGATCGGCTGCCGCGGCTCGGGAATGAGGAGCATTCCAGCGTGCGCGGGCGCCAGGGTGATGGGGTGATTTGAACCGTCCATGGCGAGTCTCCTCTGACCTGTGACTTCTGACTTCTGATCACAAAGCGAAGAAGAAGCAGGCGGTTCCACCACCCGCCCTTCATTCGCGACCAATGCACTTTCAGCACTTATGCGGCCGAAGCGACGGCTGCGCGAATCACTGTGGAGACCTCATCGGAGACCGGGCCTGACTGCGACTTGGTATTGTACCAGAAGCCGGCGATCCACACTCTCGAATCCGCAGGCACGCTCAGCGGCACATCGAGGGTGACATTCGTCTTCGAAGTGCTGGCAAGCAGTGTCCACGCCATCGGATCCTGCGATGCCTCATCACCGACGTACATCATGATGGTTGCGCCGATGATACCTTCCGGCCGCGCGCGGGTGTCGGGAGTGTGCTCATCACGAATGCGCATCGTGATCGTCCTGCCGACCGTCGTGGCGATCGTGAAGACCGGCTTTGTCGTCGGCACGGGCACAGGCGTCGGCTCATCATCACGTACGGTGAGGCCCATGTCGTAACGCTGCTCGTTGGTGACGCCGGGATGGCGCGTCACCGCCTGCCCGAACGTACGCGATGCAGTGATCAGCGCTTTCTTCGCGATGTTTTTCGCGTTGATCGTGCTGCCGCCTCGCGTCGCCGAGTCGGTTGCAATCGCGTACTTGTCGGTGTAATCGCTGACGAGTCCCTCGTACTCGGTGACCGCAGCTGCAGAAAGACCGATCGTGGTGGGGTCAGCCACCGCAGCGATCTGGTCACGGAAATTGCGCGCCCAGTTGAGCACGCCTGCGTCAGTCGTGGGGAGATAAGTCATCCCGCACCACCTTTCGGCCTTTCGGCCACCCGCAGCGCAGTATGCAACGCGATGTCGTTTGTGTCTCGCGCCTGGCTGCACTGCGGAAGTGTTCAGCACAGGACCCGACAGCTCACATGCTGTCTGCACAGCCCTGGTCACAGCCGTCGTCGGCCGGAACACGCCGCACATTTACCCGAAGTCTCACAACTTGTCATACTTTTCAGCGAAGGTCCGGGATAAATCCCCCCTACAGCAGCGCCAGCCCCGCATGCGCAGCTTCCGCGCCTGACATTTTTCTGCAGCCCCGGCGTCCCACAGCGGCCCGCAGCGCCGCGCAACCATTCCGCTGCGCACCGCACACATTCCGGTGCGCGCCGAAAACATTCCGGTGCGCACGGCACACATTCCGGTGCGCGCCGAAACCATTCCGCTGCGCACCGCACACATTCCGGTGCAACCCGCACACATTCCGCTGCGAGTTCAAGACATTCCAGTGCGCCTCGAACACATTCCGCTGCGCCTCGCACACTTTTGTTTGCGCGCCGCACACATTCCGCTGTGCCTCCAAAACATCCCGCTGCGCCCCGAAGACATTCCGCTGCGCCGGATCGATCCCCCGCGGCTGCACCCTCCGACCCGCCGGAACGCCCCCGTTGCATGGTGCCGCGCTGCCGCTGCTCACAACGGCCTGCCGGTCGAACGGCCGCGCGACAGGCGACTACTCGCTCTCAGCAAGAACGCGCTTCAACTCGTCCTTCCAGTCCTTGCCCCCGAACTCCTCCGGGAAGAGGACTTGGAAGCGGAACAGATGGTCCTTGAAGTCCTCACCGAGTTGCTGCCATGTGACCTGCTTCCCAACCTTCTCGACCCACTTGCCGACATTCTGCTTGTACGTGGTGTCATCGTTCCCCTTGAGGTGCAGCCCCTTGGATTCGACAACGATCACGCGATGGCAGGGCTTCTCTTCGCTGTGGTCTTTCACAACAAAGTCGGGCTCCACACGATTGCGCTTCCACGCCTGAATCGCGAAGTTGCCTCGATCCGTGAGGTTGCGGTACCACCAGAGCACGTCGGCATGATCGTCGAGCCACAGTGCGATCGCACGCTCGTACTCATTGAACTGCGATTCATCCGCGTACTCAAACAGGTTCTTCTTAAAGTCGTCCTGATCGTTTCTGAGGAGCTTTGCCCGGATCTTCACTTCGATCTCAGCGGGAATCTCAAACCGGCATTCCTTGCATTCAAGGTAGAACTGCAGCCGCCCCTCCTCATAGAGCCGCGTGAACGCTGCCTCTGTCTGCAGATTGAGTTGGCCCTCGATGAACCGTTCAATGTGTTCACGGACAACGAACTTCACGAGTCCGAGTCGATTCTCAAGCGTCAACTCGCTCGCGATGAGGACCTCACAAACGCGGTGGACAATGCTCCGCAGTTGCTTGAAACTCAGGTAGTCATATGGCAGCGACGCCGTGAGCCATGCCCTGACCTGTTCATCGCTTTCTGCAAGATCAACATCAGTCTCGTATTCGCGTGAGATACCTTCGCCGAGGGTCATGCTGTAAAAACGGTCCTTGGCATCGGCAAGGGCCTCCGCCAGTTCCCACCCACTCACAAGTGCGTAATCGAACGCATCAACATCCACCTCGGCCACAAGGTGGCGGAAGTAATCAAGCGGCTCATACTTCGACCCGTTCTTCACGCAGAAGTGCGGGAGGTAGACCTTTCCCTCGAACGGACGCGTGTACATGTCGGCGAACTCAGTTCGAAGCCGTGACACCTTCGTGTTCTTCTGGC
>CAZVXI010000247.1:0-3896 GCA_964631295.1 uncultured Isosphaeraceae bacterium | reverse complement strand
ACCTTGACGGATCCGGTGTCGTCAATATTGGCGATCTGCTCAATCTGCTCGCCAACTGGGGCGGCTCCGATGGCGATGTGAACAGCGACGGGACGACAGACTTGACAGATTTGCTCCAGCTCCTTGCTGCCTGGGGCGAATGTTCGCCATAACCCGCCGTGTCTGAACCTGCCGGCATCGGAGCCCGAGACGTCTCGCTGTTTTCATCGCGGACGTCAGTCCCGAAGCGCGTTGCTTTTCGCTATTTCACGGCCGGTTGGTCGCCGCGGCGACCGATTGGCCCCACGGTTTACACGATTGAAAGATAGATAGCGGCCGAGAGACCGTGGCGGCGTTCGTGGCAGGCGATTGGCAGCAGCGACTCGGCGGCTGATGTGTCACCTTCCGCCACATGTTGGATCACCCGCGTGAGGTCGGCTTCGCATCTCCCAACTCTGCCGGGATTGTCGACCAGCGCTGAGCGACGCGCGGCTTGCTGGCCGGCTGCCTGCGACTCCCCGCTTCACCCCGGCCCCGACCTACACTGCTGCCATGCGGCAATATCTCGATCTCATGCAGCACGTACTCGAACACGGCTGTGATAAATCCGACCGGACGGGCACCGGCACACGCTCGATCTTCGGCTGGCAGATGCGCTTCGACCTGGCTGACGGCTTTCCGCTCGTGACGACCAAGAAGCTGCATGTGCGGTCGATCATTCATGAACTGCTCTGGTTCCTGCGGGGCGACACGAATGTGCGCTGGCTCAACGAACATGGTGTGTCGATCTGGGATGAATGGGCTGACCCTGCAACGGGCGAACTCGGCCCGGTGTATGGCCATCAGTGGCGAAGCTGGCCCACGCCCGATGGCACATCGATTGATCAGATCAGCCGCGTTGTCGAGCAGATTCAGACGAATCCGGATTCACGCCGACTGATCGTGAGCGCGTGGAACGTGGCGGATGTTGATCGCATGGCTCTGCCGCCCTGCCATGCGTTGTTTCAGTTCTATGTTGCCGACGGTCGGCTGAGTTGCCAGTTGTATCAGCGGTCGGCGGACATCTTCCTCGGTGTGCCGTTCAACATCGCCAGTTATGCGCTGCTCACGATGATGGTGGCACAGGTGTGCGATCTTGAGCCGGGCGAGTTCATTCACACGTTCGGCGATGCACACTTGTACTCGAATCACTTCGATCAGGCTCGTGAACAGTTGAGCCGCACGCCTCGGCCGCTGCCGACGATGCGCATCAATCCGGACGTGCGATCAATCTTCGACTTCCAGTTCGAGGATTTCGAGCTGCTCAACTACGACCCGGCTGGGCACATTTCCGCACCTGTTGCCGTGTGATTCGATGTCACAGGTGAGTGACGTTGGCAATTCCAGTGACTCTGGGCAGACTCTCATGTGGCGTGGCGTACCTTGTTGTAATCGGTTTCTGCGTCGGCGATGTGCTGGTGACGAACCAGATGTTGTGTGGTCGTGTATGGAAAACCAATTTTCGGAGTCGCTGCTGTGCGAACCTTGCTGACGTTGCTCGCCTCTTCTGCAACACTTGCTGCGATTGGTGGCATGTCTGTTGCCTCCGATCGTCCACATGTGCAGGACACTGTTGATGCTGGTGTTGACTCCGTGCCTGAAGCAGCAATCGAGATCGACCAGCCCGACCGACCGCAACTGCTTCATGACAATCTTCGGCATCTTGCCGTCGGTGATGTGATGCTGATCGAAGGTGTCGCGCTCACGGATGAAGAGACTGTCGACCTTGCAGTTCAGCGGTTCGATGTGCTGACTGGCGATGCGAATGTGATTGTCAGCGGCGCTGGTGGTGATCGATTCATGTCCCGGCCGGACGTCGTTCTGCTGCGGGGCTACATTCAGGATCGGCCCGGCACGCGCGTGTTCCTTGGCGCCTCACCAACTGCCACCAACGGGTTTCTGCAAGTCGACGGTGAGGTACACATCATCTCAACTGGCCCGCATCGTGAGCAGGCGGCTGATCAACTTGCTGTCTCCATCGCCAGGGCTCGCGACCTCTTCGCTGATGCGCTGCCCGGCCCGGGATGCCAGACCGATGTGCACGACCCGAAGTTCACGCCCAATGGTCAGCCCATGCATCGTGCTGCGGCCCGGCGTGGTCATTCGCAAAGTGTCGCACGAGGCAGTGCGCCGTGTCGCGTGATTCGCATGGCGATTGAAACCGATTGGCAGTTCACTGCAATCTTCGGCGGTGATACAAACGCCTCTGCCGCCTATGCGATGACGCTGATGGCGGCCGTCAGCGAGATCTTTCGCAACGACCTCAACATTTCGATTGTCGTTCCCTGGCTGCGGGTGTGGTCCAGCGACGTTGACCCGTATTCCGCTGGCTCAACCGGCGGTCGTCTGGGAGAGCTGCGCGATGAATGGGTTGGTAACTACGACGACATTGAACGCGAGCTCGTGCATCTGCTCAGCGGGGCCGGGCTTGGCGGCGGCGTCGCATATCTTGATGTCCTCTGTAGTTACCAGTGGGGCTACGCGGTCAGCGCGAATCTCGGCGGGTCATTCCCGAATCCGATCGTTGACAACAATCATGGCAACTGGGATCTCATGGTTACCGCACATGAAACTGGTCACAACGTCGGCACAGGACATACACACGATTCGTACGATCCGCCCATCGACAACTGTGGCAACGGTGATGTTGAAAACAACTGCGAAGGTGCCGACGAAGGAACCATCATGAGTTACTGCCACACGTGTCCCGGGGGGATGTCGAATATCAACATCAACTTCCATCCGGGCGTCGTCGATTACCTGCTGAACCTTCTGCCCGATCGCTGCGACATCACTGCCGGCCCGACCACTGCTGCGTATGACATTGCATCAACGCTGCAGGATCATGAAGTCACCATTGATGTGCTCGCAAACGATGCGGCCGTCAGTTGCGACCCGGCACAGGTCGTGCTCGGTTCGTTCGATGATGTCAGCACGGAAGGTGGCTCGATTGAACTCATCGCCTCCGAAGGCGAGGGCGATCCTGATATGCTCATGTACACCCCGCCGGATGGCTTCGCCGGCAACGATTCATTCACCTACGAACTCGAATCCGGAGAAGTTGCCACCGTTGACATCAACGTCGTCGCGCCGCGACCGGCCGAGGCAATCACCAACAATCCCGTGCCCGGCGTCCGTGCCGATTACTTCATCATTCCCGAGAGTTCCGTCCTGCCGGACTTCGGCTCGCTTGCGCTCAACTCCACCGATGTCGTCTCTGATGTGAACTATCCGTCGACCGGCGGTGCGTTTGCAACCAGCGGATTGTCCGACCTCGTCGCAGCCTCGTTCACAGGCTATTACAGTGCCCGCCAACTCGACTTCTACACGTTCTACACGAACTCCGACGATGGCTCTCGCCTTTACATCGGCGATCAACTCGTCGTCGAAAATGATGGACTGCATGGCATGCGCGAACGAAGTGGCACGATTGCACTCGCGCCCGGCCTGCATCGAATCCGCGTCGAGTTCTTCGAGAACTTCGGCGGCGCCGGACTGATCGTCAGCGTCGAATCTTCGAGCCAGCCCAAGAGTCCGATCTCATCCAAGAGTTGGACGCATGAAGCAGCCCCATGCCCCGGCGACGGGTCGGCCGACAATGTCGTCGACCTTGCCGATCTTCTCGGTGTCCTCGCTGGCTGGGGACAGGAAGGTGCGCTGCCGTTCGATGTCACCAACGATGGCGTCATCAACCTTGCAGACCTCCTCGCCGTCCTCTCCAACTGGGGCTCGACCTGCGAGTAATCGCACGCTCGATCTCCGAAAGCCACATCCAATCACTACGGGTCGATCACTCCAGATCGGCCCGTTATTTCTGCCGTTCGCCATCTGCACACAACTGAGCCCACCAACCGGACGGCACGCGCAGTCCGCCCGAG
>CAZVXI010000246.1:0-3905 GCA_964631295.1 uncultured Isosphaeraceae bacterium | reverse complement strand
GTATGGCTTTGACTGCCGAACAACTTCACGATGCACTTTCGACCGTGCAGGACCCGGACCTCGGCCGCGACCTCGTCTCGCTGGGCATGGTCAAGAAGGTCGGCGCGGAGGGCGGCAACGTCGCCATCACGGTCGAACTCACCACGCCCGCGTGCCCAATGAAGGACAAGATTCGCGCAGACATCGAGCAGGCCGTGCGCGACAAAGGCGCTCAAACCAGCGAGCCGGTCGACTCGATCGACGTTGAGTTTACCGCAGACACGCGGAAGGCCAATGAGCGTACGCGCGACGATCAGTCGCCCCTGCCGGATGTCAGCCACATCGTCGCCGTCGGAGCTGGCAAGGGCGGTGTCGGCAAGAGCACGGTGTCGGTCAATCTCGCCGTCGGGCTTGCGCGCAGGGGCGCCAAGGTGGGCCTGCTCGATGGAGACATCTACGGCCCATCCATGACGACCATGCTCGGCCTGGCGGATCATCAGCCGATGGCCGAAGGACAGACGCTCCAGGCGTTTGAAGCGCATGGCATCAAGGCGATGACGATCGGCAAGCTCGTCGATCCGGACAAGGCGCTCATCTGGCGTGGCCCGATGGCGCACGGGGCGTTCAAGCAACTCGCCACGCAAACCGATTGGGGCGAGCTTGACTACCTGATCATCGACCTGCCACCGGGCACGGGCGATGTGGTGCTGACGATGAGCCAGTTGCTGCCGCTGAGCGGCGCGGTTGTCGTATGCACGCCCCAGAAGGTGGCGCAAGACGATGCTCGCCGCGCGGTGCGCATGTTCCAGAAGCTCGGCGTAGAGATGCTCGGCATCGTCGAGAACATGAGCTATTTCATCGGCGATGACGGCAAGGAGTACGACATTTTCGGACGTGGTGGAGCCGAAGTGATGGCGCAGCAGATGAATCTGCCATTCCTCGGATCGATGCCGATCCATATGGAACTCCGCGCCAACAGCGATGCCGGCGACCCACTGGCAAACTGGACAGGCAACGCGCAGGTCGGCCGCGAACTCGACGTATTGGTTGACAGCCTCGCATCTCGCGTCTCGATCGCGTCGATGTCGGGCCGACTGGTGCAACCAACATTGAGTGTTCGGTAAAACGAAACTCAGCGTCGGCTTTGCCGAACAAAACAACCACGGCGTTGTCCCACACAGCATCCGGGTTTCGCCATTTTATGAACGTTGGATGAACATCGCGCATACGTTGCGCGCATGTGGCGAGGAGTTTGGATGAATCGCACAGGACTATTCTGCGCAATCGCGACCGTCGGCATCGGCCTGAGCGCGGTCTCAGTGATTGTCCTTGCAGATGAAACACGGCCCTATCAGGCCAATGCAGAGGCAACTGCTTCCGATGGCGCATCTGTAGCGCTTCGGCCGGGCAACATGGCTCCGCCGGCGCGAAGACAAACCGAAACAAACAGAATGGGCACAAGCCGCTCCGGTTCCGGTGGAGCAGCGGCCGATGCCATGATCGCTGCGGATCCAGGCAACCCGATGGAAGCGCAGGAAGCAATGCAGGCGCAGCAGGATGCCGGGCTGTACGATCCATCGAACTCAAACGGCCCGCAGGTTGGCACAATCGCGCCTGACTTCGAGCTGACGCCGCTGAAGCACTACGACTACGAAATCGACATCGCTGAGAGTGAATCCGGGGCGAATGGCCCCGCGCCGGTTCGTCTGAGCGCATTCCGCAATAACCTCCCTGTTGTGCTCATCTTCGGCAGCTACACATGAGGCCCGTTTCGGAACCAGGTTGGTTCCTTCAAAGAGATGGCGAAGCGATACGCGGGTGTTGCCCAGTTCCTGATCGTCTACATCAAGGAAGCGCACCCCGAAGAGAAGTGGGCAAGCCACGTCGAAGGTGTCGGCTACATTCCCGATCCGAAGACATTCGATGAGCGAGCGCACGTTGCCGGCCAGTGCATGGCGGACCTCGACCTTTCGATTCCCTGCCTGGTTGACGACATGGACAACACTGTTGCCAAGGCGTACAAGGCCTGGCCGGACCGCCTGTACATCGTCGCCGAGCGCGGGACACTCGTGTATGCGGGCAGCCCGGGCCCGTTCGGCTTCCATCCCAAGGACATGGAAGCCGCGCTGCGGATGGAACTGGGGCTCCCAGCGTCGCACTCCAGCGGATCTCGGTCCGCGGCCGCCCCCTGACCTTCGCAGGGCGAAGACTGATCAGAAGTTGGCCGCACCGGTTCAGCACGCACGTCGGTGCGGATATGCTGTACCCGTGGACAGGGCCGTTTTTCTTGATCGTGACAACACGCTGATTGCCAACGATGGCGATCTGGGCGATCCCGCGCAGGTTGTGTTGATCGACGGCGTTGCCGACGGGCTCGCGCGACTGCACGCAGCCGGCTGGCGATTGATTGTTGTGACCAACCAGGGCGGTGTCGCACGCGGCAAGTATTCCGAGGATGATGTTGATGCGGTGCACCAGCAGATCGCGGCAATGATCGCGGATGTGAACGATGGTGATGGCCTGATCGAGCGGTTCTATTACTGCCCGTTTCATCCGGAAGGGACGGTCGGGAAGTATCGCAGGGAGCACCCGTGGCGCAAGCCTTCACCCGGCATGCTTGAGCAGGCGGCGAGTGATCTTGACCTCGATCTGTCCGCATCGTGGCTCATCGGCGATGCTTCGCGCGACATCGAAGCCGGCCGAGCAGCAGGATGCAGAACCGTGCTCGTTTCGAGCGATTCACAGAAACGGTCGAATGCGCGCGCGGATGTAGTTGTCACGTCATTCACCGCGGCGGTCGATGCGATCACGAACGACACCACCCGCGCAACGAACGCAGTTCGCGATTCGTCTGCGCATCGGGGAACCTTCGGCGAGAATCACGAACCGACGCAACGGTCGGCAGTCGCGGTGGATATCAAGCCAGTGCAGGCTCAGCCGAGAGCGCAGATGATTGCGATGCCGATGCCAACACATGCAGGTCCAGATGAGACGACAGGCCTCAGGCGCAGCATTGCAGATCTCACCGAAGAAATGCGCTCCGAGCGACAGCGCAAGGCCGAGTTCACCATGCTCAAGATGGCTGCTGCATTCGGGCAGCTATTCGTGATCCTGCTCGCCGCACTTGGCCTGCTGCATCTGTCATCGTTCGAGTCGTTCGGCCAATGGATGCTCGGCGCCCTGCTGATGCAAATGGTTGTGATAACGGTTCTCGTGCTGGATTTGAAGGGATGAGCGAGCAGGCTGTCAGCCGAGTGACGTTGCGCGCGCTGGAAGGCGAGCCGCTCAAGCATGAGCGCATTCGCGACATGGTGATCGCCACAGCGCACGCGATCGGAGAACGCCAGGCTGTCCGAATCGTTGATGTCGATGCCGATGACTGCAGCATCACAGTCGCGCTCGAGGGTTCAAACATCATCGCGATGGGTTTCGCTGCGGAACTTCGGCGGCTGACAACAAGCTGGTACCGGCACAAGTTCGGCGTGGATGCGCTGTGGGGTGAACCAGTTGCAAGTGATGACGACGATGATCCGAATGAGTCGTGGAAGCGTGCATGACCTTGCAGATTTCGCCGAGTGACATCTCGCGGTTGTGCATCGTGTGCCCGACTTGGGTGGGCGACACTGTCATGGCAACGCCGGTGTTTCGCGCGATCCGCGCGCATCTGCCTGAGGTGCGCCTTTCTGCGGTGATGAAGCCCGGGCTCGATCAGGTGCTGGACGGCAACCCGTGGCTGGACGCGATGGCAGTCGCCGGTGGTCGAGGCATCCGCGGCGCGATTGCACTGGCCGGCGCGATACGCACCCAGCAACCTGACACTGTGTTGCTCCTGACAAACAGTTTCCGCACAGCACTCGCAGCACGCCTCAGCGGAAGCAGGTGGCGTATCGGGTACGATCGTGATGGACGCGGGTGGCTGTTGACAC
>CAZVXI010000245.1:360-3918 GCA_964631295.1 uncultured Isosphaeraceae bacterium | reverse complement strand
CCACCGCACGCGGCAAGCCATGTGGGAGCGTCGGGCGGAGTGAGACTTGGACTGGCGGGCAAGGCGCCCGTCGGCGCCTATCCGGCTTCCTTAGAGGTCGCGAATCTGTCGCCGAAGGTGCCCTCGTCGTATCTGGCGCGCACGCGATAGGTCTGTGCGCGGAGAAGAGAAGTCGCAGATTGCCGAAACGTTGTGCGCGGTTTCCGCGCCCTGAGAGCAGTAGCTCGTACGCGACGACCTCCCGCGTCTATCTCAGAAGAGCAGCACCGCTGGGCGTTCCAGTGGAACTTGGCATCAATGAGCTTCTATCGAAGGATACGCCATGATCGAGACTGATGAACTGAACATCGTCGTTCCGGTGTCGCGTGATGGATCCGCGCTTCTGCCAGATGTTCGCCGCCGGCGCGGGTATCAGGCCGGTCCGAAGGGAGGCGAGACGTGGACAGCCAGCTACTGGGAAGCGCTTCGGGTTGCGACGCGGACCGGACACTTTCGCCGCGCCAGCGCGACAAGCGGTCGATTCGGTATCGTGACGACGGACCGTTACTGCCGAGTGCCGCTGGCTGAGATCGAGCGATGGATTCAGCGGATCAGCCGGAGCTGACAAACCAGGCAGCAATGCCTCCCGGCGGTTCGAGTACTCCGGGCCGAACCGCCGGGTGTGACATCATCCCCGCAGCGCGGCGCGGCACCCTTCTCGCAGTTTTTCGGCTTCTGCGAAACAGAGATCGAATCGGTCTTTCAAATGCGGCTTGAGCGCGACGAAGCGGTCCTTCAGCCGTCCGCCGTCAAAGTCCCTGCTTCGGAGAAACATGATGGTGCTGATCGCTTCAAGCTCCTGAGAAGTCTTCTTGTTCAACTCGCGCGCCAACTCTGCCCACTGCGGCTGTCCTTCATCGCCCATGCCGTCCAGAATGGTCGCGAACGTGTCGCTGGCGGAATAATCGTAGCGGGAATACTCACCCGCTTGTTCGGGCTCTTCGTCAATGAGCTTCCAGCTGACGAGTTGATCAATCTCCGATTTGAGGTCGCTGGAGTAGGGTCCGTGGTGCAGGTAGCCGAATTCCTCGCGAAAAGGATGGTCCATCTCCTGAAGAATGTGAACGATCTTCTGGAGTTTGACCCGCCCCTCGACCTTTCCGCAGCACCTGATGAGTTTCGCAATCTGAATGTAGTTCTGCATGGCCGTTCGTTCTCCCGAGGGTGTTAGTGCGCCGTCACACCGTGTTCCTGAAGGACTCTCTCGATCCCGGCGGCCCTTGTTCGGCTGTAATAAATGCGAAACACCGATTGTGACGCGAAATCCAATGTTCGGAGAATCTCTGAGACAGTATCGATGGCGACGGCCGGTTCATTGACTTCGCCGCTTGCCAGCAGAATCGACTCCGCTGATTGCTCTTCATTGTTGGCGGATGCCTTTGTTGCCTCGTAACGCAATCCCTTGTACGGCATGACTCCGCCATCATCGATGTCCCAATCCAAGCCCGATTCAGAGATCGCGGTGAGTTCCCTATCCAGTGCCATCAACTGTACCGGCGTGGCATCGCGAATCTCACGTGACCTGATGATGCGCTTCCGGTTTCGAAACGCCAAAGCCATGTAACGCAGGCGACGATAATCGTGCTCGTCATTGCCCGCCCAAGCCGCGATGGCGGTAAACATCGCCATCTCGTCGAACTGCAGCCACTCATCAATGGACAGGTCTCCATCCTTCCTAAAATACGCCTTGACGACTGACGGTGTTCCATCCGGAAGGTTGCTCTGTTTTGCGAGTTGTGCAGCGGAGCGAAACAGGTTGAGCAACAAGACCTCGAAGCCACGAGTCATGCGGTGCATGTATACCTGCAGCGTCATGTGGAGCCGGGCAATGATCAACTGTTCCGCTGTGTGGACACCGCGAGCCCTGTCAAGGCACAGTCGGAGATGCTCGTAATCGCCACCAGTTGCACCCGGACGCGGGTGGGGATCCCTTCCGACACAAAGGTTGCGGATCAGCCATTCGGCATCATACGTGCCATATTCGACGCCGGTGTACAGGGAATCGCGCAGGAGGTAGTCCATACGATCTGCATCAAGTTGACTTGAGACGATGTCAACAAGCAGACGATGTACCGATGTTCCCTTCGACCCCTGCGTAATCTCCGCGATGTGTGCCGGGTCGAGCCCGGCATTTCGCAGCACGCGCGCAACCGGACCTGTTTGATCGCAGATGAGCTGCTTGGTCTTCTCTTCGTGGTTAATCGAATGGTCAAATGCGCGTTCCAGCATGTGCGAGAACGGCGTGTGACCGAGATCGTGCAGCAGGGCTGCCGCCTTCAACTCCTTCTCATGCTCGGCCAGGTACTCGACCAGCGGATCGTCGACGCCAGTATACCGCTCCTTCAACGCCCCGAGAATCCGCTGCGCAAAGTTGAACACGCCGAGACTGTGCGAGAAGCGGCTGTGCTCGGCACCGGGGTAGGTCATCCAACTGACGCCCAGCTGTCGGATTCGACGGAGGCGCTGGAAGACGGGAGTGTCGATGAGGTCGAGGATGAAGTCGTCGCCTGGCTGGATACGGATCAGTCGGTGGACTGGATCCCGAAACAACTTGCCGCGAGGTTTGATTCGATCCATGCCTGCTCCCAATGAGGTGCAGAATACCTTACAGAATGTGAACAGTCAATGGCCCTCATCACGAACCGCTCCCATCCTGCCCTTCCCCCGGATTCAGCCGCATTGCCCGCCCCACAATCGACAGGCACAGCGGCGAGATGGTCCATGGGCCGGGTTTGTTGGCGGCGGTCATCCAGCGGCCGAAGTAGGTCGCGTACTGGCCGATCAGCTTTGCGACATCCTCGATGCCGGGCAGCGGCTCAGTCGCGTAATCGATCGTGATGAGTTTGCGGGTGTGGCGGGTGTCGCGCACGAGCGTGGCGCCCGCAACATCATCGCGATGGATGGCCGTCTTCCGGGCGTGGATGATGGTGCGCAGCTCCAGCGAGCGGGCATCGCGCGGCTTGCTGCGCCTGCCGCCTGATGCGAGGTCGGCGAAGCGGATGATGTGCTCCCCGTCCGGGCCGAGATCGATCGAAAGCAGCGGTTCGATCGTCGGCGCAGGAATCGATGCGCGGCGCGGGCGGGCTTCGCGGAAGCCGAGTTCGTACTTGATGGAGACGGAGATGGCCGGATTCACGCGGATGTGGCCGATGATGGTGCGGGCCAGCGCGAGGGCTTCATCCATCGCGATGTTTTTGGCATCGATGGTGGCGGGGCAACGAGAGTTGTTGCTCTGTGATGTGCCGAAGACCTGCTGGAACGTGTGTGCCCGCTCGGCGAGATCAGCGGCCATGTCTGGCGGGATGTGGAAGCGGGCGGGATCGCGCTCGATCAGATCGGCGATGTTGCGAATCTGATTCAGTAGTTTGCCCTGACATCGCTCGAAGGTGAAGCGGCACGGCTTGACCTCGATGATGCGATCAGCGGCGCGGGCACTGTCGCGGGCACGGGTGGGCGTGCGTGCGGGTGTGGGTGCGGTGCGGGAGCCGGGGAGGGAGTGGCAGCTACTGCCCGGGGCGG
>CAZVXI010000245.1:0-350 GCA_964631295.1 uncultured Isosphaeraceae bacterium | reverse complement strand
CCGCGGGAGTTGCTACCGGGGGAGTTGCTACCGGGGGAGTTGCTACCGGGGGAGTTGCTGGCCATGGCGGTTCTCCTGTGAAGAGCAGGATCATGGTGATGATGATGGCGATGATGGCGATGATTCACATCCGACGATCATCGTGCAGGCGCAATACGCGGATATCGGCGAGCAGGCGGAAATATCTGTGCGATCTGATGCGAGTTTCGCAGCCGAGGCGTCGCTGGGGCACCGCCGTCCCCGGAGGTGGCCTCCAACCGACAGCCGATCGCTGCGCTAACCGGGCGCGGGCGGGCCTGCTCTGGGGGCTTTTACCTGTGGGCTGACGGCTGCCGGCAGGAAGTGGATGC
>CAZVXI010000244.1:0-4017 GCA_964631295.1 uncultured Isosphaeraceae bacterium | reverse complement strand
GAATGCATGCGGGCCACGGAAGCCCCAATCCTCGGGAGAGTCTCCGGAAAGCGGGCTGGCGCTCGCGGACGGAAGCGGGCGGAAGCAGACCGGCGAGCGACGCCGCACCCCAGCGGCACGGACGCCCTCACCAACCGGCTGCGCATCCTACCGGGAATCGCCAGATGTGCGAATGAGAAAATGGTGAATATTGCGTGAACCGCGAAAAGCAGCATCCGCACCAGAAGCAGAGGACGCGCTCGGCGTGCGCCTCGCGGCTACACGGGGGAGGTTGGGCGTGGAGGGGAGCCGGGGGTGGGCGGGGCAAAAATACAACAAGGCGTCCCTCGTGTGAGGAACGCCCTGATGTGTTCTGGCGTGTTGTGTGGTGGCTACTTGTCGTTTGATGTGTCGATTTTGATCGAGCCGGCGTTGGATCCGGTGAGCGGGCCTGTCATGCCTGCCTGCTCGCGTGCCTGTTGTAGTTGATGCTGCTGGTTTTTGTATGGCACGTAGGTGTTGTTGTACCAGTTCCACCAGTCGTTGATGTTGTAGCCGAGATGTTCGGTTGACTGGCCCCAGTCGTTGCTGGTGAGGTTGACCAGTGACCGGTTGACTTCTGTGCGGTAGACGACGACGACTGCGTCCATGACCCTCATGACGGTGCCTTCATTGAGGATGCCAACGATCGGTTCGAATGCGCCCGAGTTGTTGCCTGCGACGGCTCGGAGGCCTTGAATGTACGCGGTTTGTGTCTGGATGGCGATCCATGCGAGATCGCCTTCATTTTCGGGCCGATCATCTGCGGTTGCCTGACCTGCGATAAGCAGCGGAATGGTATCGAGCGCGTTGAGTGTGCCTGCGAGTGCGCCGGCTGCGTTGGCGACTTCATGGACGTTGCTGCGCAGGCCTCGGTCAAGCACCTTGAGGACGGGCTGGGCAGGTTGTTTGTCCATCCGCATAGCCGCTTCGTTGCGTATCGCTGGGTCTTTGTCGTAGATGGCGACCCACGCAAGGGCTGCCTGGCCCTGTTCGCCCTGTTGTTTGAAGTGATCGAGAATCGCGAGGCGGACATCATCTTCCTGGTCGTTGAACTCTTCGATCAGTGGTTTGAATGCTGCCGGGTCGGTGAACTCCTGGAGTTCCACAATGCCCAGTGCGCGAGTCTCGGGGACTCTGCTGCGGAAGTACTTGCGTTCAATGATGCGCAGCTGTGTGCGGTATTCGCGCTGCCGCGCGCGGTGGTTGAGTTCTGCATCGCTCGGGCCGTACATTTCGTTGTAAATGGCCGGGATGCCGCCGGTTTCCGGGAGGGGCGTGAGCAAGCCGTAGCGCGGGTCTGTGCTGGAGTTGATGTTGCTGGCTTGCTCGTCTGGCAGGGTGGTTGTGGTCGAGCCGGCACTGATGCCTTTTTCCGGGTCGCCTTGGTGGTGTGTGGTTTTCTTCTGCTGGCTCTGGCTGCCGGATTGTTCCCCGCCGGTTTGCTGGGCGATTGCCAGAGTGGGCAGGGTGAGGCAGGAGAGTATGGCTGCCAGCGCCAGTGCCGGGCTGAGTCGGGGCTGGTTGGAATGGGGTCGGACACGCATCATCGTCGCTCCATACGAGTGGGGCTACCATCTCTATTCTAGATGCGCCGGCCAGCCGGGATGGGCGAGAAATCTCAGCTCAGATGTCGCAACTGGCGACGATGAAATCAAGCCGTCCGATAGCTGCCCGGGCTCGCGTGGCTTCGCTCCGCGTGTGGAAGCCGCCAATTTGGACGAGATAGAGTGGGCGACCGAGGTGGTCATTGCGGGGGATGATCCGCACGGAGCCGAGCCCTGCATCCGCAGCGAGTGGCTCGAGTTCGCGTGAGGTTTTGTCCGCGCGTGAGCGGTCGCGGAAGGCACCTGCCTGGAGGCAGAATCGGCCGCTGGGTGGTGCTGCGACTGTGCGGGGGCTGGTTCCCGAGTTTCGTCGAGCGAGAGTCGCGTATCGCGTTGCCTGGTCCCGCTGGCGGCCGATGAGGTGCTGGGCGGCTCTGTCGAAGAACGCTGCTGCCTCGGCATGGCGTTCATCGTTGAGGGCAATGATTCCCAGCATGGCATTGGCCCGGCCCGTGGTGTTGGGGTCGCTCGAGCGGGAGGCCATCAGCAGGTGGCCCTCGGCTTCGACGGGCTTGCCTTGCTCGTACGCGGCGAGGCCGGCGATGTATGCCGCTTCGCCCCGCGTCCGCCCTGCGGTCAGGTTGGCAATGTGCGCTGCTTCGCGCTGTGCCTTCCCGTATTCTCCGCGTTCATACAGGCTGATGGTCGTCGCCAGCGGTCCGCTGCTCGTGCGGCTGGTGGTGGTTGTCTGCTGCGATTCACATCCGGTGGTGCTGGCCAGACTGAAGATTGCGATTGCCACTGCCCGAAGCAACGTGGCGGTGAAGCGTCCGTACATCTGTGCCTCCGTCCGTGAAGGACTCCTGCGATCTCTGTTGATGAGGTATCGTACAGATTGTGGTCGTTCCGCCAATCGCACCCGGAGTTGTGAACATGCGTGTGCTGCTGCCGATGCTCAGGCATCTGATCTTCCACCCGATGCGGGTCGCCGTCGTAGATGACCAGCGTTCTTGGAAAGGGCTGCATCTCTATATTGCTGCCCTGCATCTCGCGAAGGAAATCGAACGCACCACTGATCGCCCGCATGTCGGGTTCATCCTGCCCACGTCGGGCCTCAGCCCGGTCGCCCTGATGGCCACCTGGATGCTCGGCCGAACGTCGGTGCCCATCAACTACCTGCTCAAGACCGACGACCGCGACTACGTCATCGACAATGCAGAGCTTGATACGGTCATCACAGTCGGGCCGATGCTTGAACGCTTCGGCGAGATGCCCTCCGGTGTCAACACGATTCGACTGGATCAGATGGCATTCAAGGGCATCCCGCCATTCCGTCGCGCCGCCCGCATGCCTGATGATCATCTTGCGACGTTGCTCTACACATCCGGCACATCCGGCAGGCCCAAGGGTGTGATGCTCAGCTCCGGCAATCTCGCATCCAATGTGCAGCAGTGCATCGAGTGGGCCGGCTTCCGCGAAGATGATGTTGTGCTTGGCGTTCTGCCGCAGTTCCACAGCTTCGGCCTGACTGTCCTCACCTGCATGCCGCTGACGGTTGGCGCGAAGGCCGTCTACACCGCCATGTTCCGCCCAAAGAAGATTCTCGATCTGCTCAAAGAACATCAGCCGACTGCTGTAATCGCGATTCCTTCAATGTACAACGCGCTGCTTGCCGCGAAGTCAGCCACGCCTGACCACTTCAAGTCGCTTCGTTTCGTAGTCTCCGGCGGAGAGCCGCTGCCCCGCGCTGTCGCGAAGGGTTTCAAGGAACGATTCAACGTCACGATCAATGAAGGTTACGGCCTGACCGAAACTGCCCCCGTCACAAACTGGTGCCGGCCGCAGGAACACAAGGAGAAGTCTGTCGGCCCGCCCGTGCCTCAGGTTGAAGTCAAGATCGTCGATCGGGATGACAATCGCCTTGGTATCAACGAAGACGGTGAGGTCTGCATCAAGGGCCCGAATGTCATGCAAGGCTACTACAAACTGCCTGATGAGACCGCAAAAGTCTTCGATGATGAGGGCTTCTTCCGTACCGGGGATATGGGTCGCGTTGATGATGACGGGCACCTGTTCATCACCGGGCGCTTCAAGGAGATGCTCATCATCGGCGGCGAGAATGTCTTCCCGCGAGAGATTGAAGAAGTCCTCAACAGCCACCCGGCCGTGCACGACTCAGCCGTCATTCCCATGCAGGATGAATCGAGAGGCGAAGTCGCGCTCGCATTCGTGGAACTCGAAGAAGATGCCGAGTTCGACGAAACTGCTTTGCGAAGCCACTGCCGCGAATCACTGGCGGGCTACAAAGTCCCGCGCGACATTCGCGTTGTGAACCAACTGCCTCGCAACCCGACGGGCAAGATTCTCCGCAGAGAACTCTCAGCCGAAACGCCGTCGATCGTCTGAGACGACCACCTTCTGCCATCTGCACACGCCTGAGCCCACCAACCGG
>CAZVXI010000243.1:0-4052 GCA_964631295.1 uncultured Isosphaeraceae bacterium | reverse complement strand
GGGCGTTGCGATCCGTGCCGATCAACTCGACCTCGCTGCCGACCTTCACCGGCTGCGCCGCGTGGATGTCTGTCAGGTCGATGATCATCTGATCCATGCTGATCGCACCGACGATCGGCGCGAAAGAAACCTTACCGGTTGAACCATCGACGATGCCGACCACCGCGGGTTGCGGCGTATTGGTTGATCCTGCCAGCGACACGGGATAGCCGTCTGCATAGCCCACCGGAACCAGGCCGAGCGTAGTCGGTCGCGTGGCCGACCAGCGTGAGCCGTACCCGACTGGCGTGCCTGCCTCGATTTGCTTGATGTGCGCGATCGACGTCGTCCAGCGAACCGCGGGCAGGAGATCGTCCGCACCATCGAGCCGCTCGTTTGTTTCGAGCATGTCCGGCCCGTAGCCGGCCCATCCGAGGCCGACACGGACCATGGATCGATGAAAGCGGGCATGGCGAAGCACGGCAGCGGTCGCGCCAACGTGTATCAGGGTTTCAGGCGCGATGACCTGCTCGCACTGCTGAAGGACTTCGTCCACGAGGGCAAGTTGCAGGTCGGTCATCGTGGTTGCCTGCCGTGCCTGTGCGAAGTGAGTGAAGATGCCAGCGAGTTGCAGGCGGGGGCTCCGGGCGATTGTCGGAAGCAGGCGCGTCGCCTCCTCGGGTGAACATCCGCCGCGGCTCATGCCGGTGTCGATTTCCAGATGGACAGGAATGACCAATCCGTACTGTGCTGCGATCGCCGCGAGCATCTCCGCGTGGGCGGTGTCATGCACTGTCAGGTGCAGCCGGCTTCGGGTCAGCGCGCGATAGAGTTCATCGGCGCGATTGATCCGATGCACCGGGGCAAGCACGAGAACCGGGATGCTGATGGTCGCGGCGAAGAGAGCTGCTGCTTCATCCTCGGAGAACACAGCGAGCATGTCCGCGCCGTCGTTCTGCAGGCGGCGGCTGATACGCTCCGCGCCGAGGCCATATGCGTTCGACTTGACCACCGGGCAGACGCGACAGTCATCGCCGACGAGGCGGCGGATGAGTCTCAGGTTATGATCGATCGCGGCGAGTGAGATGTGCAGTTCGCTCGGTGCGGTCATGTGGGGTCGCTTCATCCGTGAAGTTGTGCGAGGTTACGGCTCCGCCGCTTCTGGTTTGTATCGACCCACCGACGGTCCTACCATGACCTTTCCGACAGGCGGAAGGTTACTCCGCCACCCGTGGACACATGAGGATCCGCACCCGAGATGAGTGACACCGTCATCGCTGAGCAAAATACAAACGATATCGCTGCTGAGGAATCGAAGCGGGAAGTCTTCGACACCGGGCAGACGTTCGCCGATCTCGGCCTGAGTGAAGACCTGCTGCGGGGGATCACCGAGGCCGGGTTTGAGCATCCGACCCATGTGCAGGCCCGGTTGATACCGCTTGCCATCGAAGGGCACGATGTTCTCGGTCAGTCCCGCACGGGGAGCGGCAAGACAGCCGCGTTCGGCCTTCCGCTGCTGCAGCGCGCACGCGCGGACAAGCCATTCTCTGCACTCGTGCTCGTGCCGACGCGCGAGTTGGCCGTTCAAGTGACGCATGAGTTGCGCCAGCTCGGTCGATTCACGAAACACCGCACCATGGCTGTGTATGGCGGGCAGCGCATTCGCGTGCAAACCGAGAAGCTCAAGAAGAATCCGCACATCATCGTCGGCACGCCGGGCCGTGTGATGGACCTGCACGCACGAGACCTGCTCCCGTACGACAAACTTGCGTTTGTTGTGCTCGATGAAGTCGACCGCATGCTCGACATCGGCTTCCGTGATGACATCCGTCGTATTCTCGGTGCCATCAAGCAGAAGCATCAGACCATCTTCGTTTCTGCGACGATCTCACCGGAAATCGAACGGCTTGCAAACCGCCATCAGCACGAGCCCAAGCGCCTGGAACTCTCGGATAAGGGCAGCTTGACTGTCCAGCAGGTATCGCAGACGTACTACGCAGTCGAGCCGTGGGACAAGCGGCGGTTGATGCTTCACCTGATCAAGCAGCAGAAGCCGGAACTCGTGCTCATCTTCTGCCGAACCAAGCAGACGGTTGATGCACTTGCCGAGTGGCTGAAGCGCAAGGATGTTGACGCGAGCGCGATTCATGGCGATATGTACCAGAACCGCCGGAATCGTGTGATGCAGAAACTGCGCGATGGACAGTTGCACGTCCTTGTCGCGTCGGACCTGGCAGCGCGCGGGCTTGATGTCGATGGCATCTCGCATGTGGTGAACTACGATGTGCCGGAAGATCCCGAGGTCTACGTGCATCGCATTGGTCGCACAGCAAGGGCAGGTCGCGCCGGTGTTGCATGGACATTCGTGACGCCAGACCAGGGCGAACTGCTCACCAATGTCGAACGACTGACCAACGCGGAGATTCTGCAGGGTGACCTCGGGGGCTTCGAGCCGGGACCGATCCCGAGAGCAGTTCTCGAAGCGCGCGATGCGAAACAACGTGCAGACGAGCAGCGTCGCGAAGCGGTCAGTCGAAGTACACCAGCGCCACCAGCGCCCGGCGATGCATCTGACGCGAGCAAGTTCCCCGGCGGAATCGTGCCGAGATCTGTTCCGGGCAAGCGGCTTGGCGGACGGATTCGCACCAGGCGCGGACGCTGAGTGTGATGAACGCCGACGTCGTTGTGCACGAGGAAGTGGCTGATGCGCTTCGCGCGGAAAGGCCAGTTGTTGCACTCGAGTCAGCGGTCGTCACACATGGCTTGCCGCGCATCGGCGTTCACATGCCCACGAATCTGCGCGTTGGTGATGCAGTGGTGGACGAACACCTGCGCCAATGGCAGCCGGATGTGGCTGCGAATCTGCAACTTGCGCAGCGTGCCGCCGAAGTTGTGCGAGCCAGTGACGCAGTGCCGGCGACGGTTGCGGTCATCGACGGACGATTGAAGATCGGGCTGGAAGGCGACGATCTGCAAGATCTCGCGGCCTGTCAGGAGGCAGCGAAGGCTTCTTCCGCTGCACTCGCCGCGATCATGGCTTCGGGCGGCTCCGCGGGGACAACAGTTTCAGCAACGTTGCGCGCATGCAGCGCGGCTGAGCGAGAAGCCGGCTTCCGCATCAGACTCTTTGCCACTGGCGGGATCGGCGGCGTACATCGCAACTGGGCGACGCGTCCGGATGTGTCGACAGATCTCACAGAACTGTCCCGTACACCGGTATGTGTCGTGAGCGCCGGATGCAAATCGCTTCTGGATGTGCCAGCAACGCGAGAGTGGCTGGAGACTCGTCGAGTTCCGGTTGTCGGCTATAAGACAGCGACGCTCCCATGGTTTTACGCAAAGCCTGCCGAACCAATTCCGATCACGGCGAGCGTTGGCAACGTATCAGAGGCAGCGCGCATCTGCGAGATTCACTGGGATTCGCTCGGCTGCGATTCGGCGGTACTGCTTTGTCAGGCACTGCCGGACGCGCTGCTTCTGGATTCAGATGACGTAGAGCATGCGACGGCCGCCGGCGAATCTCGCGCCGATGCGGAAGGTATCTCCGGCGCCGCCCGGACACCATTCGTTCTCGCGGAAGTGGCGCGGACAACCTCCGCCCGGTCGATTCATGCCAATATCGCCCTTCTGCTGAACAACGCAGCCCTCGCAGCTCGTGTCGCGGTGACAGCAGGCGGCTGATGGTTGACATCCGCCACCGGTGATGCTCTACTATGCTGTGGAAACGGGCGGCGGCGATGGGGGTGCCAGCCATCCGTTTACGCTCGACAGAGAGCACAATCGCAAGCCAACCGGCGTCGTCGGACCGGATAGGTTGCCTCATTGGCAGCACGTCGATGCGCCCGGGAAAAGCACAGCAATGTCAGAAAATGGATCGATGACGTGCAGCGGCATCCTCGAACTTCCCCATGGAACCGAGGGTCGCATCAGGCAGTTCGACAACGGCTTCATCAATGCCGAAGATGACCCGTTTGTCCCCGTTGCGCTGACTGATGACTATCCGCTCCGGCAGGGACAGCGTGTCACCGCAAATGTGATCCAGAAGAAGCCGCGCCGTCGACGTGGTCGAGGTC
>CAZVXI010000242.1:0-4084 GCA_964631295.1 uncultured Isosphaeraceae bacterium | reverse complement strand
CTCTCGCTTGCGACCGAGACTGTACCCCTCGCCCTGAGGGCCGTCAAGCACACTGGTCGGCGTTTCCAAGCGATGGCTTTCGGCTCAGCGCCACCTGAAGCAACCGACCACTCGATCAGGCCGGCTGTGGCAGCCTTATCGGCCACCGCAACGTCGGCTGCGCGTCCGCCACAAGACCCGGCGATCGCGTGCGGCCAGCACCCCAGTATCGCTCGAAGCACACTGTGGTGATGCATGGATCGCTGCCCGGGCTGCCGCTATTTCGCGTCAACCCAGTTCTCCGACCATGCCGCCTCGACAACGAGTGGCACACGAAGCTCCATCGCCTGCTCCATGTGCGAGACGATCAACTCGCACGCAGCCTCCGCATCAGCCTCGGGAACCTCGAACACGAGTTCATCATGAATCTGCAGGATCATCTTCGCACTCGGCATTGCATCGGGCAACGCACGAAACAGATCGATCATCGCGAGCTTGATGAGATCCGCAGCCGACCCCTGCACAACCGTGTTGATCGCCATGCGCTCGCCAAGCGATCTGCGCATCGGGTTGCGATCGGTGATCTGCGGGATCGCGCGTCGTCTGCCGAGAATCGTCTCGACATATCCATCACGAAGCGCCTTCTGCATACACTCCTGCAGGAATGTATCAATGGACTGAAACCGCTGCTTGTAATCATCGATGATCTGCTGCGCCTGACTGTTGGTGACATCCGGCCCGAGCCGCCGCGCAAGGCCGTACTGCGTGATGCCGTACACGATGCCGAAGTTCACCATCTTGGCGGTGTTCCGCTGTTCGCGTGTCACCTGTTCAGGTGTCGTGCCGAATACCTCGGCTGCAACTGCCTTATGAATGTCCTCCCCGGAGTCGAATGCTTCGATGAGCGCTTTATCACCTGAGAGGTGCGCGAGCATGCGCAGCTCAATCTGTGAATAGTCGGCTGTCAGCAGCACATTGCCCGGCTCCGCAACGAACGCCCTGCGGATCTCGCGGCCGATCTCAGTGCGAATCGGGATGTTCTGCAGATTCGGATCGGATGAACTCAGCCGCCCCGTCGCTGTTCCCGTCTGATGGAACGACGCATGCACGCGAGCCGTCCTCGGGTTGATCGCTTCGCGCAGCGCTACAAGGTAGGTATTGACGAGCTTTGTGAGTTGACGATACTCGACAATCAGCGCGGGGATGGGCGACGCGATCGATGCATCCGCCGACAGTCGCTCCATGACTTCAATATCAGTCGATGGCCCCTGCTTGCCTCGCTTGATCGGCTTGAGACCAAGACCCGGCGGATCGTCATCAGGAGCGTTAAACAGCACCGCAGCAAGTTGCCGGGGTGAGTCTGGATTGAATACATCAGGTGCGGAATCAATGATCTCCTGCCGAAGCTCGCCAGCCCGCTTCGTCAGTTCTCCCTCCTGCCGCTGTAACTCCTCAGGATCAACCCGAATGCCATTGTACTCCAACTCCGCAAGCACATGCACGAGTGGCAGTTCAACCTCATCCAGGAGACTCCCCAGCTTCATCTGCTCGATCTGTGCCGCGAGCGGCTCGCGCAACTGCAGGGTCACATCGGCATCTTCGGCAGCATATGGCGTCGCACATTCAAGTGAGACTTCATCGAATCGCTTCTGAGACCTGCCCTTGCCGATCACCTCCACGAGCGGGATGCACGATCGATCGAGAAATGCCCGCGCGAGATAGTCAAGCCGATGACTTGAACGTGTCGCATCGACAACATAACTCGCGGTCATCGTATCGAAGATCGGCCCGCGCACATGAATATCGAGCAATCGCAGCACATTCATATCATACTTGAGATTATGTCCGACTGTTGTAATCGACTCATCTTCAAGCACAGGCCGCAGCCGATCGATCACCTCCTCCGTGGTCAGGTGCTCATCACCATCCGGAGATCGTACAGGGAGATACGCAGCTTTCCCTGGCTCAGTCGCAATCGACACTCCACACAGTGTCGCGCGCATCGGCGAGAGGTCATCGGTCTCCGTATCAATCGCCAGCATCTTCGTTGATACAACCTGCTCGACCCACTTGTCGAGTCCATCGCCTGTTCGGATGCATTCGTAATCGCCGCGCTCAAAGGCAAGCACTGCCTCGGGCCGCGCCGGAGCATGCCCTTCGGCCTGATCAAACAAGCTGCCGAACTCATCGCTGGGTGCCAACGGCGCAGCAGATGCATCAGCAATCTGCACAGACTTCTCTGCCTGCTGCGTACCAGCCAGTGCACGGATATCATCCTGATGCCTGCCAAAGCCCAGGTCGCGAAATGTACTGATCAGTTCGTCAACGCGAATAGCCGACAACTCGACGCGCGACTGCTCGAGATTGAAGTGTGTACTCAGGTCATCGCGTAAGTCAACAAGCTGACGAGCAATGGGAATCTGCTCTCGATGCGCTTCAAGGTTCTCACGCCGCTTGCCTTTGATCTCATCGAGATGTTTGAGCAGATTCTCAAGCGATCCATATTCCAGAATCAGCTTCGCTGCTGTCTTCGGCCCGATGCCCGGCACACCCGGAATATTGTCACTCGTATCGCCCATGAGCGCGAGGATGTCGGCAACATGCTCCGGCTGTACACCTTCTGTCTTGAAGATCACATCAGGCGTCACCACCTGATCCTTCATCGCGTCGAACATTTCCACGCGATCGGTAATCAACTGCGTCAAATCCTTGTCGCGCGAGACAATCCGGATGCGCAGGTCCGGCTCATCCTTCTGCAGCCGCTTGACGAGTGATGCAATCACATCATCCGCCTCGACACCCTCTTCCGAGATCACCGGCACATGCATCTGTTCGAGCAGTTGCAGGCACCGCTCGACCTGCGGGCGAAAATCTTCGGGCGTGACCTCGCGATTGGCTTTGTACTGCGGGTAAATCTTCGAACGAAACGTCTCCGTGTCGCCCGCAGCATCGATCACAACCGCAAGATACTCCGGGCGATCATCGCGCAGCAGCTTCAGCAGCATGCTCATGAAGGTGTAGGTGAGGTGCGTCGGCTCGCCGGTGACGGGGCTGCTCATCCCTGCCCGCATCGCGTGATACGCACGGAAGAACTGCGCATGCCCGTCGATCAGGTACAGCGTGGGCGATTGCTGCTGTGATGGTGTTGTCCGATCTGCCTCTGCCATGTGCAGGCATGCTAGCGTCCCCTGCGAAGCAGCGCCCGCTCGGTGTTCCGCTCAGACAATCTGGTACAGTTCCGATGCAATGTCCCACGATCAGGACGCCATCACGACAGATGTCCCATGCATCCACTGCGGCTATCGGCTGCACGGGCTCGAACTCGATGGCATCTGCCCGGAATGCGGTAACTCGGTGCGCGATTCCACGCACCTCTGGCGCGCGGATGTCGACATCACGCTCCTGCCGTGGATTCGCCAGGAACTCGCCAACACGTTGTTCGCCATTGTCCTCACCTTCTGTGCGATCGCTGCGGGCTTGCTGCTCGCTTTGATCGGCTTCGCGCCGGCTGCAGTCCTCGTCGGCGGCGTGGCGATTCTCATGCCGATCATCTCGCTGATTTTCGCTGCGGTGTTTATCGCGCGCGTGCATGAGTTTCGGCCAAGCCGCCTCGTGCGCGCCCTCGTGCCGACACTCTGTGTCATGGCGATCATCGCAATGGCGCTGCTGCCGTCCAAATCGTTCACTGCGATCGGCGTGATCATTATTCTCGGCGTGCTGCTGATCAACGCGACGTTTTCCTATCAGATGCTGCGCGTCGCAGCGTTGATACGCCATCGCCCGCCGGAGATCATCCCGATCCTGAGCGTGTTCATCAGCCTGCTCGGCTTTGCAGCGGTCGCGTGCTTTTTCCCGATCGCCGCCGCACACGGCACGACCACGTTCGATGTCATCGTCGTGGGTATCTGTGTCGTCGGGATCGACCTTGTCTGCAACGCGATCGCCATGGCTGTGCTGCTCGGCTGGCTGCGCAAGACCTGGCCGATCCACGAACGCCTGATCGCGCACGCCGAGCCAGCCCGGCCCGCGGACGCGCGCGCTGTACACCTCGAACGCGGCATCAAGCCGACGTCCCCTGCCAATGCCGACCTCTGACTCGCACATC
>CAZVXI010000241.1:0-4094 GCA_964631295.1 uncultured Isosphaeraceae bacterium | reverse complement strand
CCGAGCAGCATGAGAAGCAAGATGCGGATGATGGTGCGTTTCACGGTTGCATTGTAACATGCTCATTCCCCTCCCTCGCAGGGAGCCCCTGGACAAGGGGTGGGTCGGGCTTACGCTGCGCAACAGGTGTGATGTCGTCGCAATGACTCACGCCTCACACGCCCCCTGACCCCCGCCTTCTAGGGCGGGGAAATGAATCGCTACGCCGAGCAACCGCGGCATCATCCAGACGTGGATTCCCGCTTGCAGGGAATGCCGAACTGGATTCTCACTTTCGAGGGAATCACGAAGCACATCCGTAGCCCACGGCTCTGCCGTGGGGTTACTTGCGGTCGCCAGATGTGATCATTGCGCGAAGTGTCGTCTTGTGTTGTTCGAGGCAACCCGCGGGCGAAGCCCGCGGCTACGGATCACCTTCACCAACCATAACTCAGTCGCCATGCTTCTCGCGCAGGCGCGGGCTGGTGCGGAGGATCAGGTGCGCGCGTTCGACTTCGTCAAGCATCTCCTGCAGGACGGTGCGTACGGGATCATCAGGCGGCGGCGCATGCACGTTGCTCTGCTCATCGCCGAGCGCTTTGCGGGCCATCGAGCGGTAACGGCTGAGCGTGCGATCGCCAAACACAGCGACGGGTTCGAAGTCTTCTGCGAGGAACCAGGTGACGGGCACGCGAAAGCCGGCATTGATCTGGCACTTGGTGATGAGATCTGCATGGGATTCATCGCGCATGAGGAAGCGCAGATTAAGACAGTCCGGGTTGGCTTCTGCGATGCGCTGGAGCGCCGCGCCCTGCAACGCGCAATCACCACACCACGTGCCCGTGAGCGTGAGAATGGGCATGCGGCGGGTGAATGATTCGACAAGCGAGCGCTGGGCATCGTCGAGTTCGAGCTGGCTGTAGCGTTGGTCCCACTGCGGCTGGTGCCCGGGGTCGCCCATGGTGATGAACGATTCGTACGCTACGGCCTGCTGAAACTTGTTCTGGAGCAGTGATTCGGTGAGGAGCATGGGAGGTTGCCAGTTGTCGGTTGTCAGTGATCAGGAGGGAGTTGGCGACGTTGCGTGGACGCCCAAATTCCGATGGACTGGGTGGGTGGGGGGTCAATCGCCGTGTTTTTGACGGAGGCGACCACTCAGACGCAGCAGCAGGTGTACGCGTTCGATTTCATCGAGCCAGTCGGCGAGTGTTGCATCGAGTTCATCCTGCGGCAGCGGCGCGCCGGGCAATGGGCATGATGCACCCAGTTGTTTGGCTGCGATAGCGCGATATCGCGTAAGTGTGCGATCGCCACGGACTGCGACGGGCTCGAAGTCTTCTGCTGCGAAGAGAACAACAGGCACGCGCGCGCCTGCGTTGACTTTGACGAGGTCCATCAGATCGCTGTGCTCGTCGCGATCGAGCCAGTGCAGGTGAAGGCAGTCGGGGTTCGCCTGGGCGATGCGCTGGATCAGCGGGCACTGCTGCGCGCAGTCGCCACACCAGATGCCGGTGAGGATGAGCATGTGCATCTGCCGGGTGAAGCCGGCGATCAATGCCTGCTGGTCGTCGGTGAGTGTGGCTTGCTCGCAGACTTTTGTCCACGCGTCGGCCTTGGCGGGGTCGGTCGCGAGGTAGGCATCCCAGTCGAGCGCTGCCGCTGCCTTTGTGTGCAGCAGTTCCGTGGTGAGTGTCGGCGTGTGCGTCATCGTCATGCTGAAGGATAGGCAAACGAGTCGTGGAATCGAGACTCTGCGACGGACAGCAAAGGGATGCGGACTCGTTACGATCAAGCACATGGGTCAGGCGATCGACATCACACTGGATGCCATCATCGTGGCGGTGACGGAAGCCCGGCCGCGCCTGCTTACCGTGGTCGGCGGGGGTGAGGCGAACCGGGTGCCATCGGGTCCGCTGGATGCGACGGGCGACCCAACACTGGAACTCGGGCTGCGGCGACTTGTTGCGGAGCAGACCGGCCACGATGTTGGGTATGTCGAGCAACTCTATACGTTCGGCGATGCGGACCGTGCCCGGGCGAAGGATGGGCCGCGCCTGCTCTCGATCGCCTATCTGGCGTTGGTTCGCGAGGCCAAGCCGCGCGGCGACGCCCACTGGATGGACTGGTACACGCTGCTGCCCTGGGAGGATCATCGCGAGGGCCGGCCGGGGGTGATTGATCGCGTGATCCGCCCGGCTCTGGAGCAATGGGCGGGGCGCGATGCAGCGAAGCGGGCTCGGGCGAACATCACCTTCGGGCTGGATGCGCCGTGGGATCCGATTCGATCGCTGGAGCGGTACGAACTGCTTTACGAAGCGGGGCTTGTGGCCGAGGCATATCTGGATCGGGGAGATTCGTCGCCGACTGACCTTGACACAGGCTGTGCACTCGCTGTGGATCATCGGCGGATTGCAGCGACCGCACTCGGGCGGCTGCGGGGCAAACTGACCTACAGGCCGGTGGTGTTCGAGTTGCTTGCTGAGGAGTTCACGCTTTCGCAGGTGCAGCAGACGGTGGAAGCGCTTTCGGGTATCACGGTGCACAAGCAAAACTTCCGCCGCCTGATCGAGCAGAGCGAACTCGTGGAGGGGACGGGCAATCTGGCGCCTTCCACCGGCGGTCGTCCAGCGGAGCTGTTTCGATTCCGAGCGGATGTGATCGGCGAGCGGCCTCGGCCGGGGATGAAGCTGCCGGGCCTTCGATAAGCGACGCGATCGCTCCGCAAGCTCGTGGAAATCGTGAGGGAGGACTTGCCTCGGCACGCACTTAGTCATAAAATGTGCCGAAGTGTAATGCTCATTATGAGCATAAGAAAGGAGCGAGGCATGGTTCTCTCCCTTCCGCAGCAGCGGCTTCGAAATGTCCTGCCGGACATCGAGATCGAGATCATCAGCCCGCTGATCGAGCGCATTGAGCAGCTCAAGCAGCAGCGGAATGCGGTGGTGCTGGCTCACAACTACCAGACGCCCGACATCTTCCACGGCGTGGCGGACATCACCGGCGATTCGCTTGCGCTGGCAAAGCGGGCGGCCGAGACTGACGCAGATGTCATTGTGCTGGCCGGTGTGCATTTCATGGCAGAGACCGCGAAGATCGTCAACCCGGCAAAGACGGTGCTGATCCCCGATCTGCGTGCCGGCTGTTCGCTCGCTGAGTCAATCACGGCCGCAGACATCCGCCAACTGCGTGCGCGACACCCGGGCGTGCCTGTCGTGACGTATGTGAACACATCTGCCGAAGTGAAAGCAGAGTCGGACATCTGTTGCACTTCCGGCAATGCTGTGCAAGTGGTTGAATCGCTCGGCGCGGATCGAGTGATCTTCCTGCCCGACCAGTATCTCGGCCAATGGGTCGCCACGCAGACGGATGTCGAGATCATCCTGTGGAATGGTGCGTGCGAGGTGCATGAGCGATTCACCGGCGAAGAGCTGCGCGCCTATCGCGTGGAGACGCCGGGCATACAGATCATCGCTCATCCCGAGTGCCCGCCCGATGTGCTCGCGGAGGCGGACTATGTCGGCTCGACTGCGGGGATGATCAACTGGGTTCGCAAGCACGAGCCCGAGCAGGTCGTGATGGTGACTGAGTGTTCGATGTCGGACAATGTCGCGGTTGAATCGCCGAACACGAGGTTCGTGCGCCCATGCAATCTGTGCCCGCACATGAAGCGCATCACGCTGGCGAACATCGCGCAGTCGCTGGAGACGATGACGCATCGCGTGGAGGTTGCTCCGGATGTTGCCGGCCGCGCGCAGCAGGCGGTGGAACGCATGCTGGAGGTGTCGTGATGCTGCACAATGTTGAGACATTTCATGTGCCGCGTGTGATCGTCGGGTCGGGCATTGCCGGGCTCACGACCGCGCTGACGGCAGGTGATGCGCTGATCGTGACGCGCGGTGAGTCTGGCAGCGGTTCATCTCGCTGGGCGCAGGGCGGCATTGCAGCCGTCGTCGCGCCCGATGATTCGATCGAATCACACCTCGCTGACACGCTCGACGCCGGTGCCGGTTTGTGCAACGCCGACGTGGCGAGATGCGCGATTGAGCGCAGTCGTTCGCACATGGAACAATTGCGCGAATGGGGCATGGGCTTCGACCTCGATTCAAAGGGTGAAT
>CAZVXI010000240.1:0-4168 GCA_964631295.1 uncultured Isosphaeraceae bacterium | reverse complement strand
ATGCTGCTCGAACGGGATTGATGAGCAGTGTCACCCGTCGATTGATACCTGTGGTTGCGACGTGGCGTGATCAGGTTGTGTCGTCGCCTTCCGGAAGGCACGTGCCATAACAAACATGGCCTGATTGCCTTGTGGCGTAAACCCACGCGGCCGAAAGGTTCCTTCATTGGAAGTTGCCGGGTACCACTTCCAGAAGAACACGCCGGCAAACCATGGTTTGCCCCAGACCTCAGCAAAAAACGCTTCATACAGGCGGGCCTGTGTCTGATCATCCGGCGGGCGTTCATCGCCCCGGCGCGGCCACTGCCATGGCTGAATCGCAGCGTCTTCCGCAGCGCGGTAGCCGATTTCAGTGAACAGCACCGGCTTGTTGAAACGCTGCTGCACACGTTCGATGCGTTCGAGCCATGGCTGCCAGTTGGCGCGCAGCTCATCGATCGTTGGCTTTTTACCATTTGATAATGGGAAGTACGCGTGAACGCCAATGTAATCGAGTTCGTCCCAGAACTCGATGTGCTCGAACTCACCCGACCAGTTCGCGCCGAACGTGATCGGGCCGGTATACACATCGCGGACTGCAGCGATGATCTGCCGCCAATCTTCCGTTCGTTGTGTGGTCCCCTCCAGTTCTGTTCCGATGACAAGTGCGTCGATGGAATGTTCCTCGGCGAAGCGCGCGTAGTGCAGGATGAAGTTCCGGTAGTCATCGAACCATGCAGCCCAGTCCTCTTCGCTCGTCATGGCGATTTCGCCGCACCAACCGGCATGAGTCCAGATGTGCGGCTTCAACATGACTTTGATGCCAAGTTCCCGGGCGAAGCCGGTCGTGATGCGCAGCCCTTGGTCGCTCTCACCCCAGAGGATCCGTCCGGATGTGGAAAGCCTCAGCGGTGGCTTGTGGAGGTCGCGCTGCCAGCCGAACGGCGTCTGCGCGATCCACTGAACGTTCACGTCCCGGAGGGGGCGGAGGTGATCAATGCGAATTTCGCGCCCGCCGACCCAGCCGACGCCCCGGTGTTTGTCCGCAGGCTCGATGCGAATCGTGTCGTCGTCGCGGGTGATGGAGTTGGCCATGCACGCAGCAGCAAACGCCAGCCCACTCAGAAGAAACAATGACTGCCATCGGCTCACAATGCATCTCCATCGGTGCGGTGATCACACATCGGCCCGCTTCATCGTAACGGCACAGGGCGGCCCTGTTGCATTGCCCAACCGATGGAGCGTTGCAGAATATTGCAACTGACCGGGCGGAAATGTCTTCTCAAAGGTTGCGAGCGCGTGGCGCAGCGTTGCGGGGCGATGTGGTCAGGGCGGGCGATGCTCGTATGATCGCTCTTCACCTGATGTGAGGACTGCTGCGATTCGTGATCAATCTGGCTGACCAACTTTCAGTGCCGGTGCTTCGTCGCGGCCGTCAGATTGTGCTGGCGATCGTTGTCGGCGCGCTGGCCGGACTCGCAGCGGTCGGGCTCGAGTCGGCGATTCACCACGGGTCAGATGTACTGATCGGACGCTTCACCCATGTTGGCGAGGCAGACCTCGGGCACTTCGACTGGGCCATCCTGCTGATGCCCGCGTTTGGCGCACTGCTGGCAGGCTTGATGGTGTACTTCCTCGCGCCCGGATCGCTTGGGCATGGTGTCGAGCAGATGACGCGGGCATTTCACCGCCACCTCGGTGTCCTGCCTTTGCGCGGGCCGGCTGTGAAGGGTGCAGGCACCGCGGTTGTGATTTCCACCGGCGGATCGGCAGGGCCGGAGGGGCCGGTCGCCGCGCTGTGCTCTGCGATCGGCTCGACCATCGCGCGCCTCGTGCCGATGTCTCCGCAGGAACGCAGGGTTCTGCTGATTGCCGGGTGTGCCGCGGGCACGGGCGCGATCTTTCGCTGTCCGCTGGGCGGTGCGCTGTTCGCAACGAGCATCCTCTATCGGGAGCCGGAGTTTGAGAGTGAAGCGATCGTGCCGTCGTTCGTCGCGTCGGTGATCGGCTATTCCGTCTTCATGCTCGTGCTCGGATACGACGGACCGATGCTTGACGGCGTGAGCAACATGCACTTCGCATCCGCTTCAGATTTGCCGTGGTACGCGCTGCTCGGCCTGGCATGCGGGGTGGTCGGCATCTTTTTTTTCTATTGCATGCACCTGATCGAGATGATCGTGCGACACATGAAGCGCATTCCGCCCTGGGCGATTGCCGGGCTTGGCGGGCTGATGACGGGCGCAATCGCGTGTGTTGTCCCGCAGGTGATGGACGGGCAGTACACGTTTGCGCAGAACACGCTCAATGGTGCGCACTTCGACCATACGAGTGCAGATACGAACTGGCTGATGTGGGCAGGAGTGTTCGGCCTGATTGCGATCGCCAAATGCATCGCGACCGGCTTCACGGTCGGCAGCGGCGCACCGGGCGGCGTCCTCGGCCCGAGTGTGTTCATCGGCGGGATGGTCGGCGCATCGGTGAGCGCGCTGGGGCACAAGATTATGGGCGAGGGATTCCCCAGCGAACTCGGGCTGGCACTGATTCCTGTCGGAATGGCAGGCGTGCTTGCGGGAACCATGCGCGTGCCGCTCGCAGCAATCGTCATGACCACGGAGATGACAGGCAGCTTCGGACTGATCGCGCCACTCATGCTCGTGTGCGCGATCAGTTACCTCGTCGGGCGGCGGTTCGGGCTGAACACAGAGCAGGTGCGCACTGCTGCGGATTCACCAACGCATGCCGCCGACCCGGTCATGCACCTGCTCGAATCCTGGCGCGTGAGCGACGTCATGCAACGCATCTGGCCGATGACCGTACCCAGTGATGCGCCCGTCGATGAGATCATCGAGCGCATCGTGCCCGGCACCCGGCCGGTGATCGCCGTGGCAGATGGCGGGGAACTGCGAGGCATCATCTCAGCAGCTGACCTTGGCAGCGTGATGCAGGAGTCGGATGCGGCCGGCCTGCTGATCGCAGCCGACCTCATGACAACATCGCTCGTGACATTGCGCGCTGATGACGACCTGTACACCGCACTCGAAGTGTTCACGCGCGTCGACCATGAAGTGTTGCCCGTCAGGCTGCGCGGGCGCGACGCAAAATGGGTCGGCATGCTCGCGCGGCGGGATGTCGTGACGCGACTGCATGATCAACTTGAAGAATCACGCAGCAACGCAATCGCTGAGCATACCGGGCTGCAGGCACTGGATCGCGAGGTGCGCGTTGATCAACTCATCACCGGCGTGTCGTCCCGGCATGCAGATGTACAGCGCCTGTTCGTGCCGATTGATGTCGTCGGCAAGTCGCTGCGAGAATCGGACTTCCGCAAGAAATACAACGCGCAGGTCATCGGCATCGAGCAGCGCGACGGAACGCTCACCTGCCCGCCAGATCTTGATGCGCCGCTGCGAACCGATCAGCGTCTGCTCGCGGTGGTCTGGAAAGGCGAGCAGGAGCAGCCGACCGGGACGTCGGTGTAGCACCCGGGGTCACGCGGTGGGCGCACCTGCATCAGCGACAGCCTGCTGCATCCGGCGGAGAACTTGTGTGCGACGCATCAGTGTGTCCACGAGTACGCGGCTGAACATCAGCCCGGCGAGAACGATGGCCGGCCATCCGATCTGATACTCGATTGCCAGCCACGTGACGACGAGCCACATGACGGACAACCCGGTGAGCGCGAGCACCGCCCGCCCGCGTGGCGAAGCAAGCGCATCGCGCCATCCATAATCGTGTATCGCGCCATCCGGCAGTGCAAAGCGGCTTGCAAGTCGACTGAAGATCGCCTGCCGCAGCGCGTGCCACTGCTTCGCGCCGATTGTTGCAGAGCCGACCCACATCATGCGCTCACCATCGAACATCTCGATGCGCATCTTGCTGATGCGCAGCGCTTCGACATCATCGAAGACGATGCGCTTGCCTCGCCCGTGGAACGGCTCGTAGGCAAGGCTGTGATCGCTGACGCGCCACATGCCGCGCGGCACGAAGCGCGACTCACAGAACGGAATCACAAACATTGCTGCGCCCAGGCCCACAGCCGCCGCCACTGTCCATGCGATGCCGAGCGGCGCACGGATGCCGATCACCTCGCCGCTCATCACAACGAGCGTGACGCACACCGCAACGATCGTGACGGCACTGCGCGAGAGGAATCGCACGATGTGCCCGCCGGTCGTTTCCGTTGAAGCCG
>CAZVXI010000239.1:0-4207 GCA_964631295.1 uncultured Isosphaeraceae bacterium | reverse complement strand
GGCGAGCAGCCCGGCGGGAATCTGCGGGGCGGCGAAGATGATGAAGCACGCTGCGAAGAACTCGAGCGTCCAGTCCTTGGTTTCCACGAGGTGCACCTGGTGGAAGAACAGCCCGGTGACGATGAAGCCGGGCGCGGTGATGGCGGGGAGGATCATGTAGAAGCGCGGGTCGCGCAGGACTTCGTGGCGCGTCCAGCTACGGACTTTTACAGGGCGCTGATGATGGGGCGGCGATGCGGTGTGCGCAGCGCGAACGGCGACGGCTGCATCATCATCGCGCGCATCGTGCATGACGATGGGCAGAGCGGCGGCGGCGTCTTCGACTTCGGTTTCATCTTCGATGGCGCGCAGATGCGCTTCGTGGCGCTCGCCATGATCGCGCAGCAGCAGGAGGATCAGCGGCGCGACGATGAGCAGCAGCACAGCGACGATGCCAACCCACGACCAGCGCCAGCCGATGGTGGCGATCGCGAAGACAGCGATCGGCGGCATGACGGCCTCGCCCGCTGCGTAGCCGAGCGATGCGATGCTCAGCGCCTTGCCTCGTGCGAATTCGAAGTAGCGGGCCATGCTTGTGGCTGCGGTGTGGCCGAACAGCCCCTGGCCGATGAGTCGCAGCAGGTAGATCGCAGCGATAAGCATCACGATGTGGACAGCGACGGACATCATCATCGCGGCGACGGCAAAGCCGATGCACAGCGCAAGCGAGAACCAGCGCAGGTCGATGGTGTCGATCTTCTGGCCGATCCAGATGATGGTAAAGCCGCTGGCGAGCGTTGCGAGTGAGTAGATGCCGCCGAACCCGCCGTGGCTGAGTGCGAATGTCTCGCGGATGGGATCGTTGAACAGCGAGATGAAAAAGGTTTGCCCGAACGATGAGAAGAACGTGAGCACAAATGCGAAGCCGAGAAAGCGGCCGTGGCCTGTGATGAGATCGCGGTACGACACGTGGGATGGGTGTAGGCCGCGATCGTGGCGGAGTCAATGCATCGGCGGGGATGCAGGGGGGCTGCGCACGACAATCGCGGCTCGGACGGGCGTCGAGCATGTGCGTTCAATCTTCGTCTGTGGGCGCGTCACCTTCGCCTTGCATGATCTCGTACATATCGATGTACCACTGGCGGAGTGTATCGGTGAGCGTCATGTCCGGCGTCTTTGGTGGGTAGGCCGGGTAGTAGAGGATCAACGGATCTGCTGGTTTGAAAGATTCGGCGTGCTCCCAGAATGAGGCGATGGGCTCAGTCATGGCTTGCCTGTTGTCTTCACTCAGCGCATCTCTCATGAGTTCGATGGTTTGTTCTGCCACCGTCCGGCGCTCGCGCGTGATCGCATCGAGTTGCTCGCGGTAGAGGTCAGGTCGACCACCATTCATGGTTGAAGTCATGCGTGTGAACTCGGTCCGGACGGCCCGGATCATGCGCTCAGCAATGACCTGGTCCTGATAGTCAGCAACTTCCAGAAGTTCGCGAAGAGATGCCTGTTTATCAGACGACAGTCGGTCCAGCGCAATGGCGGTGTGAAACAGGTCACGCAGGTCGAATGGGTTTGGGTACACATGAGGATGGGCCCTGATGCGATACACATCGACGAAGTACCGGCGTAGCGCCGGTTCGACTTGTTGCCCAATGACGGGCATGTACATCTCGTTGAGATCACCGATGGCGTCCTCTGCGCGAGCCACTCGTTTCCGCAGGCGGTCCTTGCGCGAAACAGCGGTGGCTGGCGCGATCTGCCGCGTCACGGCAAGTGCTGTTACCTGCGGCACACCTCGCTGCGCCGCATGATTGGCGCGAGCGAGATTGCCGAGCAGCCGCGTGAGCGTGCGTTCATACTCATCGAGAATCTCCTGCAGGACCGTCTGGTCAAGCGGAGTAACTCCCGAAGCAATGATCGCGTGCGTCAGCTTCGAAAGATCAACCCCAACGAGCGGCAGATAGGCATACCCGCACCGATAGGTGTCTCGGAGTCGGCGATTGCGCACGATGGGAAGGCGCAGCAGTTGTTCCTCTGTCAGTATCGGAGTAAGCGGATCGAACAACTCTGTGCGTTCCATCTCCAGAATGGTAGGAATCGCAGCCTCTTCCGCATCATGCATCGCAATGAGATCAGCAGCCAGCTCGGGATTCCGATATGCGTCAGCAAGGTCATCGACCAATGATGCAGACCACTCCCACAACGGGAGAAGGTCAGCGCGCGCAGATTCCTGCCGTTCTTGAAAGGCGAAGAACACTGACTCGAAATACGCGCGCTGCGCATCACTCAGGGAGAGCGCATCCGACCACGCATGCACGTCCGCGAGGGTAATGCGACGCGGGATGGACAAGACGATGTGCGAATCGCCGGTGGAGAGCGGCGGTTGATCCCACTGCGTTTCTCTGCTGCCATGGCGCGGATGGAACTGATCGCCCGCGGCATCGCGATCCTGAGGATCCCAACCAGGGATCGCCGCCGCCGCGACCGGAAGCGACGTCCACAACAGGCCGCACACAGCCGCGAGTGTATATGGTCGAGGCAACATCAGCAGTCCTCCGGGTCGGTCGGCTTTGGCTTGGACTCGCAGGTCTTATTCACCTTTTGCTGTGACCAAGTGCGCTTTGCCTCGTACGTGCCGCAGCCGGTGACTTTGTCACCAGTGCATCGTTTCGTGTACGTTGGCAATGAATTGTAGGTTGATTCAGACCAACCGGACGTGGCGGACACTTCCTGCCAGAATGGCTGATTCAGGCCGCCGCGTGGTACACATTGCCATTGATTGCCGGACACATCCTGGCACCCGAGTACCTCATTGTGGTAAACGCAGCAGTCGATCTCCTGAGATGTCTTGCAGCCCTGGGGATTGGAAGCGGCGGCGGCGAGTGATGCAACCGTGACGATGATCGACAATTGGACAAACAATCGCATGATAAACTCCTTCGTGCGACATCAGCATGCCGCGCAGAACGTCCTGAAATCGGTCGTTGATCGTGTATCAGGTCGTGGCTGCTGGGAGGAGCCCGCGGAGCGATCGTAGCGAGGTGCCGAGTGTCGAGCGTCGAGCGTCGAGCGTCGAGCGTCGAGCGTCGAGCGTCGAGCGTCGAGCGAATTTGTTGCGGTTCTGGGCAGGTGAAGCCATCACAAACCTCCAGCTACAGCACACGCTACCACGTTCTGGCAGTCCTGTCAACAGGCCAGTTGCATCGGGCGTGCCGCATCCACCCCGCCGATCGCACTGCAGGAGTTGTGATCTACCGAGATGCTTCATCCCGGAGGTTGCGGAGCAGATCGAAGGCCTGCATAGGCGAAAGTGCATCGAGGTTGAGTTCGCGCAACTGCTCGATGGCGGGGTGATCGACATACTCGGTGAACAGCGACATCTGCTGCGTTGGGGATTCACGCGGTGTGGTTGAGGCGTCAGGGATGTCGGCCGGTTCGGTCTGCACGGCAAGTGTGTCGAGCAGTTGCTTGGCGCGGCTGATCGTCGCAGGTGGCAGGCCTGCAATCTGCGCAACATGAATGCCGTAGCTGCGATCCGTCCGGCCGGGCAGGATGCGGTACAGGAAGATGATCTTCTCGCCCCATTCGCGCACTGCAACATGCAGATTGCGGACTGTGTCGAGGCGATCAGCCAGTGATGTCAGTTCGTGGTAATGTGTTGCGAAAAGTGTTCGGCAGCCGACGTCGGCGAGCGCCTCGGCGATGGCCCATGCGAGCGAAAGACCATCGAGTGTGGATGTGCCGCGGCCGATCTCATCGAGTATGACCACGCTGCGCTCTGTTGCGTGGTGCAGGATGTTGGCGGTCTCTGTCATTTCGACCATGAAGGTGGACTGGCCGGCGTGGAGTTCATCAGATGCGCCGATGCGGGTGAAGATGCGATCAGTCATGCCGATGGTCGCGGACTCGGCGGGCACGAACGAGCCGGTATGCGCGAGCAGTGTGATGAGCGCGACCTGCCGGATGTAGGTGCTTTTGCCGGCCATGTTCGGGCCGGTGATGAGCGCGAGGCGGGATTGGTCGGACTCGCGGTGCTCGCCGTCCGCGGGTTCTGGTAAGGTATCACCAAGGCCAAGCGAGCAATCGTTGGGAACAAAGCGGTCGGCGAGCATGCGATCGAGGACGGGGTGGCGACCCTGGCGAATATCGAGCAGCGGTTCATCGACAAGGGTTGGCCGGCAGTAGTTGAGACGGGCCGCGACCTCGGCGAAGCACTGTAATACGTCGAGTTGGG
>CAZVXI010000238.1:0-4221 GCA_964631295.1 uncultured Isosphaeraceae bacterium | reverse complement strand
CTTCACTGCCCGTCGATGTCGACAACCCCCGAAAATTGAACGCGATCACCGATGCACTTGCAGCATACGGCTGGTCGGACGCAGACATCGCCGGCTTCCGCACCGGCAACTGGCAGCGCCTGCTGCGCGATGCCCTGTGATGACGGCCCGTCATGCCGGCGAAAGCAGGCATCCACGACAACTCGCGTTGCTTGATGCGCGCGATGCCGACATCACTGAGCAACATGACTCTTTGATGGCGGTGCTGCAGGAGAGTAGTAGATTCCAGTGATGCGCGGCAGGCATTGTGCTGCCTCAGACCGCAGCGCCTGCACTTCAGGACGGATCAACTCCGTTTGCGACTCATCGAAAATCCCGTAGAGCGACTCAATACCAAGTTCGCACGCTTCCCTGCGTTCCGTATGCCATGAATCCATCCTGTCGTAGTGCGCAAAGCGAACGCTCATATCAATCGTAAACCTCTGAAGCAGAGAGATCTCCCATTCCAGAGCTTCCTGACTCATCGCACTGCAGATTCTCTCTTGCTGCTGTGAAGTAAGATCGCGAATCGCTTTCAGTTCTTCGCGCTGTTTCTCCGTCAATCCTTCGAGCGCACACGCAGCAGCGATGACGCCAGACAAATCGTATGGATTCGGATACACCTGCGGATAGGCCTGAACGTGATAGGCATCGGCGAAGATCGCTGCAACATCCTCTGGCAGATGCTCGTATATCGTCGGCAGGTACCGTTCGTTCAACTCAAGAATCGAGCGCTCTGCGTCCAACACCCGATCGAGCAGTTCGTCGTACTGCGACTGCTGTCGCTGCGAATCATCGGCTGCCTGCTGCGCTGCCTTCAGCATGGGGCCGCGGGTCATCAGCGCACGCTTCGCATCGTGATGCCGGCGATGCAGTTCCGTCAGTTCGCCCTCGTAGATTGTCAGCGTCTCTCTGCAGACATTCCGCGCAGCGGGCGCCAGGGCATTCTCTATATCGATCGTTCCGGGAAACAGCTCTGACAGGTCAACTGATGCTCCATCCAGACATGATCCGACGACCTTGTACACATCGCGCATTCGGCGCGCTCGCACAATGTTCAAATCAGTCAGATGGGGATCAATGAGCACGGACGCCATTTCATCAAACAGCGCGATGCGCTCTGCATGAATGATCTGTTGAACCGCTGCACTGATGCGCTGCTGCAACGATCTGATCTGCTCCGCGACATCAATATCTGAACTTGCCCGGTGCAGTTGTGGTTTCAGTTGCTCGAACTGCTCCAACACGGGGGCGATCAGCAGTTCGCGCAGCTCATCATCAGCAGCCGCGTACGCTTCATGCAGGCGAAGAAAATGTGCCTGTTGCGCTTCGCTGAGTCGCATCACCTCCGCCCAGACATGTATGTCCTCAGGCGTCGCTTGCGCGGGCACCGCAAGCCGAACTCGCTTGCACGAGCGTTCCGATGCATAGTCCGTCCACTCGGAACCGTCGCTGTCGCCGTCGATGATGCGCCGCCTCAGCAGGTACACCTCCTTCATAATCGCGTTGGCTTCACGCGCCGCTTGATAATCACGCTCTCTGCCCGGGATGATGTTCCCATCGCTGTCGGTAAATCGGTCCAGATCAAAGAATACCGGCTCATCGTCAACAATATCAACAATGCCGAATCCCTGTATCGCCAACATACTCGAACGTACATGATACGTCACATCATGCACTTCCTCACCATTCTGGTAGACATCCTCATATGTTCTCATCATATTCGGCTGTCCGTCCCTCATAATGCTGAGAAACTCTGCATCCGACACAACGCCTGCAGCATGATTTGAGACGAGTTCGTTGATCCAGATCGCGAAATGCGCGCCGTTCTGATACTGGTCCTGAGCCCACTGAGGATCCGATGATGTGATTGGCCTGGTCACGCCAAACCCCTGCCACGTCCTGCGCTCAGAGTCCTGCCGCGGAGCCGCACATGTTTCGCCGGTGTGAACCGCAACAGACCACAGCACAAGGCCAGCAAGCCAGATGTGTATGCTCATAGCGCCGCTCTCCTTCAATGCAATCTGCGAGTACCGCGAAACCATCATTGGCGATATTCAAAAGGGACATCCCGAGCCGTCATTCTTCGTACAGAGATGAGATCCGGATGCGCAGTTCAAGCCAATGACCTCACAATACGTGCCGGTCTTCGGATAGCACGAATCAAGAGGGTCAAAGCAACAGCACCAACCGTTTGGCTGCGGTTCGGGGTCGCCGGCCATACTCCAATAGGTTTGCTCGAGAATGGCGTTCGCCACTACTGAGGCCTCATAGTCGACCCGATGTCTCGCATCGACATGTCCGGATTCACTGAAATATCGCGTCACGTCAAAAAATACCGGTCGGCCATTAACGATGCCATTGATCCCATTGTTGAATACCAAGACCATGCCTTGTAAGAATCTGTCTGTTATTTCAGAAGATCGGTAGAAATCAACGAGCGCAGACATCTCGGCTGGTCGCTCTCTCCAGAAGGTTGCCACAAGAATCTCCTGGGTGATCTCTTCGCTTTCGTACGCTGACACCAACTCATACGCCCAGATTGTGTCATGCATGCCGTGTTGGTCTCGATCGATCGCGTCCGGCGGATCATCAGGCGTGATCCGGCGCATGACCCTGTAGCCAAGCCAGTACCCGGGCGTCTCCGACGGAACCGCAGCTTCTGTGACGCGATCATCCGCGCCCGCGTTGACAGCGCTGGTCACCGCGAGTGCCGCAGCGATGGGAACCAGCACGATGATGAGTGCAAACTTTGAAAGATAACGCATTGCCAGACCCTTCCATTGGAACGTGCGCAGAATCACGTCTCAGACGGAGCGCACACAGCCATTCGACCGCTTTGATCATGAACATTCTATTGTGGAGTGAGTCTGATGGGGGTGGGCCGCGATTGCAGATCGGCACAGACTGTCTCGAAGCGGCAACACTGCTCCACGAACCGCTGATCGCTGATCGCTGATCGCTTGCAAAACTGCTTTGTGTTGGCCGGCAGTCAGCGCCATAAGGCACCCTTCGATTAGGATGAATGAACCATACCGCTCGGATACTACCCTGTCAACGATTTCCCCGGAAATCATCCGGGCAAGCAACGAGTCGATGAAATCCCAGCGGCATTTCGGGCTCGGAGAGTCGTGGTGCCAGATGACTCTTACACATCGTGCGCTGCAGCGCGCTGTTCTGCCGCCTGCACCACGTTGCGCAGCAGCATTGCGACGGTCATCGGCCCGACGCCGCCGGGTACTGGCGTGACGGCACCTGCAACTTCCACAACTTCATCGAAGCGCACATCGCCGACGGTCCGGCTCTTGCCGCCCTCTTTGATGCGCGCGATGCCGACATCAATCACCACCGCACCGGGCTTCACCATCCCGCCGGTGATCAAACCCGGAACACCCGTTGCACTCACGAGGACATCGGCGCTGCGTGTGATCTGTTCAATGTCTTTGGTGTGAATATTGGTTGAGATGACTGTTGCCTCTGCCCGCATGAGCAGGATCGCGACCGGCTTGCCGACGATGTTGCTCGCCCCCACGCACACGCACACAGCGCCCGGCAGTTCGATGCCTGTGGATTCGATCAACTCGACTGCTGCCAGCGCGGTGCATGGCACAAGCGAGCGCCGGCCGTACACAACATTGCCGATATTCGCCGGGTTCACGCCCTCGACATCTTTTTCTGCATCAATGCGTGCCTGCAGTTGCTCGGTGGGCACACCATCGGGCAGGGGCAGGTGCATCATGATCGCGTGCACCTGGGGGTCGGCATTGAGCCCGTCGATGGCAGCTGCGATGTGGTCCTCGGTGCTGGCTGCGGGCAGTTCGATGAGGTTGTGGTCGATGCCGAGTTCCTTGCAGGTCTCACGCTGGTTGCGCGCGTAGATCCTTGCGCCACCATCGCCCCCAACGAGGATCGCATCCAGCCGAGGCCTGGTGCCTGCTCCCGCCAGCGCCTCGGCCCGCTGTTTGATCTGCGCCTTCACGCGGGCCGCGAGCGCTTTACCATCGATGATTGTTGCCTGCATCTGTCCGGTCACCATCGGCCAAGCATATGCGGCCGGGCGGATCATCGCGCTGAACTGGTCGCGACACACAAGAACCGCAGAGGCTGTGGATTCCCGCGGGTGTTCATCCTCCGAGGGTTGCCAAGCCTGGCGAGGGCGTGGATGCCACCTTCGGGGAGATGACACAGCCGCCTACAATCGGC
>CAZVXI010000237.1:0-4259 GCA_964631295.1 uncultured Isosphaeraceae bacterium | reverse complement strand
CCCGGAGGCGACGTGATCCAACTTCAAGACAACGCGTGGAGCCGGGAAGAAAAGAGTCGGGGTCGGGAGTCGTTTATCGTATGACGCTCGCGAGCGACCAGTGCAACGGCCTGAGTCGCCGGGTCATGAAGGATGATGAGCTTGCTGATCCACACAGAGAATAGAAGTGGAGGAAACGACCCCCGACCCCTTTTCTTCGCGACCCCTTTTCTTCGCCAACACCCTACGCAATGTTGTGGAGACACTGCCATGAGATGCGCAACCGTAATACTGACGACCGTTGTGTCTTGCTTTTCAATCTGTCCATTGGGTGCGCGCATGCAGGATGCTGCTGAGCATCCGTTGGCGAGGGATGATGGGTCAGTGCTTGTGCCGCAATGGGTACGCGGGCTTCTGAGCGAACGGCACACGTTCGACTCCCTCTCTCAAGACATTGATAGAGTCCGGAAGCAGCCCCTATACCTGCGACTCTCGGCTGCCTCCTCTCTTGTGGATTTGATGGTGGACCGAAATGTGGTCGCTTTGCACCACTATTCACCCAACGGGGACCATGATCTTCGCTTGATTGCAGGTCGTGCCGCATTCGCAATCGATCGCCTGTTTCCGATATCAGTGCCGACGATCACGCGCGATACCGTGCCAGAAGACCTTGCGCGGCTTGCGGAGGCGGTGCGGCAACAACTTGATGCCTATCGCTTGGGAGTTCTGGCTGTGGTGAACGAATATCAAATCGGCGAAGATCACGCGCGCCTGGCGCAGACCTATCAAGAGCGCATTCATGAAGGAATCCCCGAAGCGGATCGAACATTCTTCTTCACCACAAGGGGTGCATCCGACTTTCGCGAGTGCCTCGATGCGTTCTTTCCGATAGGCAAGCGCCTCGATGACTTGGAAGCCATCGTGGGGGCCGATGCGCGATTAGAAGAATCGATCCACGACGGCAACGACACTACCAACGGCGTTCAAGTCGTCGCCTACTATGCCCGGGATAGCCGATTCGCGATCGCATACCGATTCTTGATTCACGACGGGGTCATTGAAAGTGTGTCTATCTCGGCAGATGAATAGCGATGGCACAGAAAAGATGTTTGCCTGCTGAAGTACAGGCGGATCTGGACCGCGTTCGCGAACGCATGGCGCAGGCGGGGATCATGACACAGGAGTTGGAGATCGGGGAAGACACGGGGTCGGGAGTCGTTTTCTCCACTTCTCTGTTTAAATCAGCAAGCTCATCATCCTTCATGATCCGGCGAGTCAGGCCGGGAAGAAATGGGGTCGGGAGTCGTTTATGACCGGAATCTGAGCAATCGGGGGAGAAACGGGGTCGGGAGTCGTTTGTGACCGGAATCTGAGCAATCGCACGAGGGGGTCGTCTCGGGCGGCAACAGCGTGTATGATGATGGTGCTCGTCTGAGCAGCGTCACACTTCCGGGGCCGGAGGCCACTCTGTGGACCACGAGGACGGGACATCCGGTTCGATCGACGATCACCTGCATCGCCTCGCTGCGATTACCTGTGACGGCCTGCATCGGCTCAAGACGTTCGACACGGGCACATTGTCCGGCTCGACCATCACCGGCACGCCCGGAAGCGAGCAGGCATTCACGCTCGATCAGCTTGGCAACTGGTCGAACTTCATCGAGAAGGCCAGCGGCAGGACTACGCTCAACCAGTCGCGCACCAGCAACGATGCCAACGAGATCACGAACATCACCGAATCCACCGGCTCAGCATGGGTGACACCCGGGTATGATGACAACGGCAACCTGACGCAGGGCTGACTTCCGGAGGCTTGGGGCCTGGGGCCGGGGGTGAGACGACGAACCTGAAGTACGCTTGCGATGCGTCCGTTTCGCGATTTGCTGGTCCGCGACCCAAATCCCAAGGCGCAGCGCTTTTCCACTATCATCTGCCGCGTGATCAGTCGTGTGCACAGTTTCGTGCTCCAGGGCATTGATGCGGGGCCCTGCGAGATTGAAGCCGACCTCTCGCCTTCCGGCCTGCCGAAGACGACCATTGTCGGCCTGCCCGACACTGTCGTGAAGGAATCCATCGAGCGCGTGCGGACCGCGATGCTCAACAGCGGCTTTCGGTATCCGCAGTCGCGTGTGACGATCAACCTTGCGCCCGCGGATGTGCGCAAGGAAGGGCCGATGTACGATCTGCCGCTCGCAGTGGCGCTGCTGCTGGCTGATCGCACGATTGATACGCACACGATGATCAATGATGCGGGCGCCAGCGCATCGACGCATCTCATTGCGGGTGAACTTGCCCTCGATGGCAGAGTCCGGCCGATCAAAGGCGCGATCTCGCTTGCGATGCTCGCGAAGGCGAAGGGATTTGCGGGTGTGATCGTGCCGCAGGCGAACGCGCCTGAGGCGGCAGTCGTGGATGGCGTGAGTGTCATCGGCGTGAAGACGCTGGGCGATGTGGTCACGCTGCTCAACGGGCAGATGGAGATCGCGCCCGTGCCAACGACCGAAGCGGAATCACTCATCGCATCCGCCACGCCTGCGATCGACTTTGCAGATGTGCGTGGCCAGGATGCAGCGAAGCGCGCGCTCGTCGTCGCAGCAGCGGGACAGCACAATGTATTGATGATCGGGCCGCCGGGCACAGGCAAGACGATGATGGCCCGCGCGCTGCCGGGCATCCTGCCATTGCTCACGCGGGATGAAGCGCTCGAGGTCACGCGCATTTATTCGAGCGTCGGTCAGGTGCCGCGCGATCAGCCGCTGATCACTGAGCGGCCGGTCCGTTCGCCGCACCACACTGCATCATCCCCTGCGATCGTGGGCGGCGGGGCGATTCCAAGGCCCGGCGATGTCTCGCTCGCGCATCGCGGGGTGTTGTTCCTCGATGAGCTTCCCGAGTTCAATCGCAACGTGCTTGAGACGCTTCGGCAGCCGATGGAAGATGGTCATGTGACCATTGCGCGTGCGCACGGGTCGATCAAGTTCCCCGCGCGGTTCATGCTTGTTGCGGCGCTCAATCCCACGCCGAAGGGAACTGCCGCGAACGATGAATACTCGCAGCGGGCGATGGAGAAGTATCTTTCGCGCATCAGCGGGCCGCTGATCGATCGAATTGATATTCATGTAGAAGTGCCCGCGGTGCCGTACAAGCAGTTGACGGGCAAGGCGAGCGGCATGAGCACGCAGCAGATGCGCGAGCAGGTTTTTGCAGCCCGGCAGCGGCAGATCGCCCGGCAGGGCAGCACGGTGAACAGCGAACTGAGCAACCGCCAACTTGACACGCTCGCCCCGATGGATGAAGCCACCAAGGCGCTGCTCGGCTCCGCGATCAACGAGACGGGTCTGAGCGCGCGGGCATACGACAAGATTCGCAGAACATCGCGCACGATCGCAGATCTTGAGGGGTCTGAGATGGTCGAGAGCCATCATGTGGGCGAAGCGGTGCAGTACCGGTTGCTGGATCGTGTGATGGTGTAGGCGAACGCTGCGGTGCAATATTCGCGCATCTCGCGATGTTGGTTTCATGTGCAGCGGCAGTGGCGAAACACACATCCAGTGAAGGTGGGCGTGCTGTGCGTGCTGGTCGGCGTCGTCGCGAACATTGCGATTGCCTGGCTGGGCGCGGCGACACTCACGATCGATACAAGGCGCGACCTCAACCGGCGCGCTACTGCGTTCTTCGAGGGCGATGCCGGGCTCAACTACGATCATTATCACGGCAGAGTTCTGGGCGAAGTCGCGCTGCTGAAGATGCGCGACTGGGATGCTGATCGCACGGAGGAGTTTGGCAGCTTCGATACAGACCAACTGCCCGCATGGACGTTCGACAACCCCGACGCGGATGCCACGACGCCGATGATCGGCCATCAGTATGAAGCGTACGGCTGGCCGTGGCGGAGCATGGCCCTCGGGTGGTTCTGGCAGTCGCCCGGAACGTTCACTTGCGAGCGCGGCGTGGCCATCGGCTCAGCGCGGTGTGATGATGAAATCGGCCTTGCTCGCGCCCTGCCGCTGGGCATCGTCCAGCCGGGATTCGTCGGCAACTCCATGGTGTTCGCGGCGATCGTGGCCAGCATCTGGTGGATGGCGGTTCGACGATCGAGTGCGGTGGAATCGCGCGTCGAGTGACCGATGGATGTTCTATAATCGCCCGACGAAACACGGAGGTCGTATGCAGATTCAGATCAACGGTGCGGACGTCAAGGCGACGCCCGCGATCGAGGAGCAGGTTGAAAAAGAAGTCACTCACGCGCTGCGGCACCATGCCGATCAGGTCACGCGTGT
>CAZVXI010000236.1:0-4279 GCA_964631295.1 uncultured Isosphaeraceae bacterium | reverse complement strand
CATCGCCAGCGGGGATCATTGGCATGGCGTTCGTGTTTGACAATGCCAGCCGGCAACGAACAATGCACTCCGTGTCCCGCGCCACACACGGCGCCCTAACCGAGGTATCCAGACGATGAAATGCAAGATTTTGTTCGCCGGCGTTGTGTGTGTGCTTTTGCTTGTGCTCTCACCTGTTGCGCATGCGCAGGATGGCCAGCAGGCAGAGGCGACGACAACCAGCGATGTTGAAGTCACGGTCGAGAATCTTGGCATCATGCTCAAGCCGCTCGACAAGGCCGAGCTTGAAGTCGAACTCGCGGGATGGATGCGACTGCTCAAGGAGACCGTGTCAAGCCTCGCGCAGGCAGAACTCGACGCAAAAACTGCGGAGGGGGACGCCAAGACGGAGTTGCTCAACCAGGCGAGTCAACTGCGTGAAGTTCGTGCAGCAATCATCGCGCGAATCGAGAAGGTCATCAAATCCTACGAAAAAAAGGGTGGCGATGCTGCTGAGCAGCAGCAGTACATTGGTGCGGTATCCGGCATCGAAGTCGACGTCACGGATGCAACGGGCGCATGGATCACTGTCAAAAACTGGCTGACGAGCAAAGAAGGCGGCATCAAGTACGGCCTGAATATCGTGCGGTTCCTCGTCACGCTGCTGGTGTTCTGGATTGTTACTGCGATCGTCGCGGGAGTCGCGCGGCGTGCTGTCAAGCGCATCAAGAACACCTCCGCGCTGCTTCAGCATTTTCTGGTGGGCATTACCAGGAAGACGATCATGGTGGTCGGGCTTGTTGTGGCTGTGTCGCAACTCGGCGTCGACATCGGCCCGCTGGTCGCGGCCATCGGGGCGGCGGGGCTCGTGGTCGGCTTCGCGCTGCAGGGCACACTGAGCAACTTCGCCAGCGGCATCATGATCCTGTTCTACCGCCCGTTTGATGTGGGCGACTGGATCAACGTGGCCGGCGTCAGCGGAAAAGTCGACTCAATGACACTCGTTTCAACCTCCATCACCAGCGCTGACAACCAGGCGATTGTCGTCCCGAACAACTCGATCTGGAACGGCGTGATCACCAACGTCACCGGCAACAGGACTCGCAGGGTCGATCTGACCATCGGTGTCAGCTACAACGACGACCTCGACAAGACATGGAAGGTACTTGAAGAAGTCGTCAAGGCGCACCCGCTCGTGCTTGATGATCCAGCCCTGAACATACAGGTCGCGAACCTCGGCGATTCATCGGTCGACTTCATCGTTCGCCCGTGGTGCAAGACGGAAGACTACTGGACGGTTCTCTGGGATCTCACCAAGCAGATCAAGCAGCGGCTGGATGCGGAAGGTATCTCGATCCCATTCCCGCAGCGCGATATCCACGTACACCAGCACAGCGAGTGACGCATGCTCTTCCTGCGCCTTGCAGACTTTCCCGAGCTCGCCGGGCTGTCAGATGCGCAGCGCTGCGAGATGATCCGGCGCATCCCGAGATCATCCCGTGTGCGGCTGATGGGCCTGCCACTGCTGTTCGGCGTGATGTTCGGCTTGTTTGTGTCGGATGCTCAGGGCGCAGACGGATGGAACATTGTGCTTGCGATTGCTGCTGGCCTGCTCGTGGCGTGCATCACCCGCGTACTGATGCTTGTCTACGTTCGCGCCGGGCTCGCTGCAGCACTGCACGAGGCGCAGCGCGCGGGCATCGTGACCGTCTGCCTCAATTGCGGATACGATCTGCAGGGTGTCGCTGACAGGTGCCCTGAGTGCGGCAAACGCGTGGGCGGTTCAGATGACTGATCAGCGGTCGTTGAGGATGTCCTCGCCGCCCTGGCCGATGGCTTCGATGTCGCGGCCAACGCCCTTGACGGTATTGCACCCGGGGACGATGGCAAGGCCTGCCACGAAGGTCAGCAAGCCTGTGATGGCGATCAAACGCCGAAGGCGATTTCTGTGGTTCAGCATCTGCCGCTCCTTTCTCGCGAGAGTCGTCTGCACGGGCAGGTCTATCGGCCTTGGGCGGGCCATTTCGTGAGAAGTCGGCATCTGCGGCCCGCCGATGCGCAGGTTTGACCTGTCGGTGCTGGCCCTGATCACGCGATTTCCCGGCGAAGCCGATACACTTGCCCGATTGACCGCAGGGAGGACCAACCGTGTCGCAAACGCCGATGCCGCCGCGTGAAGAATGGACACCCGAGATTCCGAGTCAGCGGGAGCTGTGGCTCTCGCTGGGAGGTGTGCTGCGAGCCGTCACCGCGGCGATGCAACCGTCGCGCGTGATCATCGGCCTGCTGATGATCGTCGCGCTCGGCACGTTCGGCAGCGGGTGGGATCGCACCTTCCAGCCGGGCATCGCGCCCAACGGACTGGTCGGCGGCGTTGCCGATGAAGCCATGCGCGACCGAGCCGATGCTGCCCTGCGCATGATCGCCGAGTTCAACCTGCCCGAGGAACAGCGCCCCGCGCCCGATGCGGAGCAACCGGTCAACGCGCGTCGGCTGATCGCGTCAGTGCGGGCTGAGTACCTCGAACGCAGAGCTGAGATGCAGGAGCCCGCCGAAATTCAACAGAACGACACGTTCTACCTCAGCTCGATCACACAGATCAACGATGCGCGCCTCAAGGGCTCGTGGGAATCACTCAGCCATGCGCTCACGCTTGGCTTCCAGAGATTCGTGCGAGGCGTGATCTCGCTTGATACGGCCATGGCTCTCGGCGGGCTGGGCGATATGTGCATCCGCACGCCGGTCGGCATGTGGCAGGCTGACCGCGCGTTCACCATCTGCTTCATCATTGTGCTGGTGATCGTGCTGGCGCTTGGCGGCGGGGCGATCAGTCGCATTAGCGCGACGCACTTTGCGGGCCACATGCAGCCGTCGCTGCGCGAGTCGTTCACCGTCTCGCTGGTGATGTGGCGGCCGCTGATCATGTGCCAGTTGCTGCCGCTCGTCTTCATCGCGATTTTCGCAGGAATCCTCGCGCTGGTCGGGCTTGTCATGCGCGTGCCGGTGCTGGATGTCCTCGGCGGCGCAGCGCTTGGCATCTGGCTGCTGTTCGGCCTGGCGATCGCGTTTCTTCTCATCTGCTACGCCGCGGGTGTGTGTATGTTCATCCCCGCGGTCGTCACCGAGCGCACCGATGCTGCCGAGGCAATGCAGCGGTCGTTCGCCTATGTCGTCGGCGGGCCGCTGCACCTCGCTGTTGTATTCATCATTGCCCTCATCGGGCTCGCGGTCGGCTATGTGATCGTCGCGGCAGTCGCTGCGCTCACACTGAGCGCAACGGTCACACTCATCGAGTGGGGGATGGGCGGGCCGGTCATCGGCACAGATGTGTCGTTTGGTATCTTCGATGTCGTCAGCGAGACGCCGCGAACAGTCATCGCCGGCGCAACCGATGCAGCAACGAGTTGGATGGTGTCGCTGTGGCTGTTTGTGGTCGCAGGGATTGTCGGCGGGTATGTGCTCTCATACATTTTCTCCGCCTCGTCGATTATCTATCTGCTGATGCGCCGCATCGTGGATGGCCAGGCAGTCGATGATTTGTGGACTGCAGCCGATGGGCAGGCAATGCGGGCCGCGGAAGATATCAACGCCATCGTCGCATCAGGCGGGGCTGATGCGGGCGATGATGCCGAGGAACACAACGCATCGCGGTAGCGAAAGATAGCAACTTCAGCAGCGCACAAAATCGCTGGTCAGCCGTCAGCCAGCCAGACCGTGGCCGGGAAGCCGCTGCCTTTCCAGTGCTGATCGATGATCGATCATTCTGTCGAATCGGTCGAAGCCCTCGCAGTCGCCGTCGTCATCGGCATGTTCATACGTGAGCCGCAGATCGATCTGCGGATAACCGGCGCGCATCATGCGGCCCATGCCGTTGTACTCGTAGCCGATGTACTGCGTGGCCGACTCCTTGATTGCAGCCAGCCGATGCAGGCGATCATTGATCGAGCCGGATGTCCCGTAGTCGTGGTCCACAGAGCGGCCTCCGGCCCCGGCAGTGTGACGCTGCTCAGACGAGAACTATTATCATGCACGCTGTTGCCGCCCGAGACGACCCCCTCGTGCGATTGCTCAGATTCCGGTCATAAACGACTCCCGGGTCATAAACGACTCCCGACCCCGTTTCTTCCCTGATCCCCCTCCCTCGCAGGGAGAGGCGAGGGGTGGGTCGGGCATATAGCATTGCAATACATGTCCGGCAACGACAAACTCCATCGAATCAAACCGGCTCTGTCACAGAAGGCCAGCGATCTGCGAAACGAGGCGACCGGGCCGGATCAGATCGCACGCGGCAGGCGCGCAT
>CAZVXI010000235.1:0-4288 GCA_964631295.1 uncultured Isosphaeraceae bacterium | reverse complement strand
CACAGAGTCCAGCCGGGCAACATTATCATACACGCTGTTGCCGGGGGTCGGCGGCGTGCCCGGTTGTGAAGACATGGCTGTGACAATCGCCGGGCGAGGTCGGTCGTTGAGCGTTTCGAGCGGCGAATCGGCAGAAACTGCGTAAGTCGAGGCCGGTTCGCTCGTTTGATCTCCTGCAGGCAGGCTGATCTGCCCGGCCGGTCAATGCGGCTGAACCCGTTTGCAGGGAGTTTCCGATGATTCGGAGACCAGTCAAGCCGGCCAGACACTCCTTTATGGGTGGGGGCTGACGTCAACAGCCGGGGGCAGAGCGAAAGTGCGAACCATGATGACAACTCGTGATCTCTCAATACGTTGCGGCGGCCGATGGCTGTTGCTGTTGCTGATGGTGGCCGCGTTCCTGCTGATCGCCCAACCTCGAGCGGTGGCGGCGATATCCCCGACTGATGGGGATACGACGGCCGCCACGCGCGATGTCCGGGCAGCGCTCAAGGACAACGACTATTCGCAAGCCATCCTCGAGGCGAACCGGTTGATCCGCGCCGGAGCCCATGTGGATGAGGCGCTCTACCTCAAGGGCCTCGCTCAGCATCACGGCGGCGCACCCACGGAGGCCATCGCCACGCTCGATGCACTGATCGCCGAGCACCCTGAATCGATCTGGTTCCGCAAGGCGCGGTTCCTCAAGGCTGATGCACTAATGCGGCTGCGGCAGTTCGAAGCTGCCGAGGCAATCCTCGAAGATGAAGCGCATCGTTTGCTGTCAGCAGATCGCAAGAAGCAGCTGGCCGCTGTGTTCATTCAGATAGCAGATGATCTCACAATCGAGCCGGCTGCTGCCGATGTCGGCTCGCCGCCTGCTGATTACAACAAGGCATATGTATTCTATCAGCGTGCGTTGCAAATGGAAATTGATCGCGCGCTTCGGGATGACGTGCTGTACAAACTGTCGATCGCTGCGTACAAAGCTGGCAATCACAGCCAGGCGATCGTGCATTTGCGCGAATACCTCGATGCATTCGATCCGGAATGGACCGGGCCGGTCGATTCACTTGAACGTTTGCGCGGCATGAAGCGCGAAGTGGCGGTCGATCGTGGCATGCACACGCTCGATGTGCGGTATTACCTTGGCAAGTCGCAGCTCGCGCTCCAGCAGTGGCATGCAGCCCGGCAGAACTTTGAGGATCTGCGAACAATCATCACAGATCCACCAGCAACGATTTCGTTGCCAGCCGACGCAGCCAGCCGCATCGCCAACACATCATGGCAGATCGTACGGACATATCACATGCCATCTGCGGATGAGATAGAAGTCGACAAGGCTTTGGCGGCGGCTCGCACGTTTCTTGAAGATCATCGGGATCATCGCCACAGTATCGAAGCTGCGTGGCTGATCGCGCAGACGCTGCAGACATACGGCCGAGCCGATGAAGCAGTCGAAGCATATGAGGCATTTATTACCGGTGAGAATTACGAATTGCCCGATGGCTCACGTGCAACGGAGACGATTCAACGCCTGGGGCAGTCGGCTGTTGATCTGGAATCGCAATGGCGGCCGCTTGCACTGTATTCAATCGGTGCGATTCGATATCAGCAGCGCCGATTTGACGATGCAATCGATGCATGGAAGCGCTACGTAACGCAGTTCCCCAACGGCCCACACTGGGCCACGGCGCAGAGGCAGATTATTGATGCGCAATACATCATGGCGCTTGATGATGTTGGCGACGAACGCTACGACGAAGCGCGTGCTGCGCTGAGCACATTCCTTGCCGCGAACCCGCTGGACGGGCGGGCTGCGCAGGCACTGTTTATTCTCGGTGAGATCGAGCATGTGCAGGAGAACTGGCAGCACGCGATTGCCGAGTGGGAGAAGCTCGTTTCGAAGTATCCGAATACGGAAGAGTCCTCGCTCGGGCTGTATCGCATCGGTGTGATACATGAAGAGCGGCTGGGAAACCACGAGGCAGCACTCGCAGCATATCGCCGGCTGACATGGGGATCGTGGGCACAGCAGGCCAAGGCGCGCATCGCGATCATGACACAGAAGCAGTTGCACCTTGAGACGCAACGAACTTATCGCACGAATGAAACTCCGCAGGTGCATATCGCCACCCGCAATATTGAGAGGGTGACTGTCCGCCAGTACTTCCTGGATCCCGAAGCGTACTTCCGCAAGACGCACACGATCGGCGGCGTGGAGTCGCTGGACATCGCGCTCATTGAACCGGACAAAACATGGGAAGTTGAGATCGATTCATACGCGAAGTACAAGCCCCTTGAACAGTTCATCGCCGTGCCGTTCGATGCGGATACGCCTGGCGTATGCATTATAAATATCTCCGAGGATGATTGGGAAGCAACAACACTCGTTGTGCGATCCGACCTCGAAATGATCATGCGCACGAGTCGGCGTGAAGCGATCGTGTTCGTTGAGAATATGCGCACGAACAAACCGGCAGGCAATGTTACGCTGCTGTTCTCGGATGGTGGCAGTGTGATGACACATGCCAAGACCGGCGCCGACGGCGTGTATCACGGCGGCTTTGAGCAACTGCGCTCAATCGAATCGCTCCGTGGTTTTGCGATTGCGGATGGTCATGTTGCATCGAATGCGCTGTCGCTCTCAGGTCTCAATCTCTCTCAGGGACTGTCGCACAAGGGATACCTGTACACCGAGCGGTCGGCATATCAGCCCGGGCAGACAGTCAATGCCCGCGGTATCATGCGTGATGCTGCAGAGGGATCGTATATCGTACCCGCGGAGCGAACCTGGATCGTGAGCATACAGGATGCGCAAGGGCGACTGCTGCGCGACGAAGAAGTCCGCTTGTCGGAGTTTGGTACATTTAATACCAGCTTCGCGCTCGACGCTGCGGCCGCGGTGGGGAGATACACGATCTCGGCCCGACCAAAGAACCAGCAGCGATCAGCATTCTCAGGCCACTTTGAAGTACAGCAGTTCCAGTTGCAGAAGATGGAACTGGTGATCGACATGGATCGTGACGTGTATAACCGCGGCGAGACGATCGAAGCGACGCTCCGCGCCAGCTATTACTGGGGCGAGCCGGTGCGCGACCAGGCCGTGCAGTACACACTGCCCGACGGGCGATCGTTTACAGAGCAGACCGATGAACATGGCGAACTGACGATCTCATTTGATACTGCGGGCGCGATGCCCGGCAGCACGCTCGGCTTTTATGCAACAATACAGGGCGAAGATGTACGCGCATCGCGGATGGCGTACCTGCCACGTTTTGGCTTTGATATCGCCGCATCAATGAGCCAGTCGCTGGCGATGGCGGGGGAACCGTTCGATGTGAAATTGTCGACGACTGCTCCCGATGGTGAGCCCGTCGATGCGGCCCTGAACGTTATCGTACTGCGTCGCGAGATACTCAAACCTGATCCAGTGCTGTCCAACGTTCCGTGGGTCAGCTTGCCGCGCGGCGGATCCGCCGATGTGACTGTTGAAGAACATCGTGTCACAACCGATCCCGACACCGGCCGGGCAACCCTGCAACTCGCCCTCGAAGATGGCGGGCAATACACCATTCGTGTTGTCGGACAGGACCGGTTCGACCAGACTGTGATGACGCAGACAACCCTTCAGGTATCTGATGATGATGATGCGACGAAGCTCCGCATCTTCGCAGATTCGAACACACTCAAAGTCGGTGAGCATGCGTCAATCCGTCTGCATTCCCGATTGGATGAAGGTCTCGCGCTCATCACATTTGAGGGTGAGCGTGTGCTCGATTACCGCATTGTTCGCTTAGCACATGGTTACAACGTTATCGATCTCGATGTGGATCATGAGCACTTCCCGAATTTCGCCCTGAGCGCGACGATGATGAACGGCCGCGCGCTGCACACAGCCGCGAAACCATTCGATGTTCAGCGTGAACTGAAAGTCAGTCTCAGGCCGCTTGCCGAGCATTACGCACCCGGCGGTACGGCAATGGCTGAAATCATCGTGACGAATCAACTCGGCCGGCCGGTACAGGCTGAACTGAGCCTTGCGCTCGTGAACGAGGCAATCCTCGCGCAGTTCCCGGATCAGACGCCGGACATCCATGCGTACTTCCAGCAGGGCGCGCGGCGATTTGTCGAGTTCCGTACTGCCGCAACAAACGCGTTCGCGTACGAAGCGCAGACGCGCCCGACAGTGAAGGCGTTTACAGACGAGCAGCAGCGCCTCGCGCGCGACGAATCTGAACAACAACTGCGCGAGCGAGCTGCCGGTGAAATGCGCATGTATGCCGCCCAGCGCGCTGCGCCCGAGTCG
>CAZVXI010000234.1:0-4295 GCA_964631295.1 uncultured Isosphaeraceae bacterium | reverse complement strand
GACGCCGTCGACCGTGTGGGAAACAGTTGCGCCCTTTGGAGTCACCATCAACTCAGCACGGCTGGCGCGCGACTCCAACGCAGGTGCGATGAGGTCTTCAGCCATCATGTGCACGGCAAAGCGCGGATCATCTTTTGCGGGGATCGGCATGCGCTCACCGGAGGAAGCAGTGAACTCGAGCACGGCCTGCGCGCGTGCCTTCGCTGCCTTCTTCTCTTCCATGCGTTCGCTGAGTTTGCCGCCACTCAGGCGGAACTTGTGCATTTCCGGCACAGCATCGTTGCGGAGCTTCCAGTATACGAGAATGGGTGTGAGCAGGATGATCACGCCAACAAGCCAACTGACGCCGACGAGCGGAATGAACAGCATGGCGGCAATCCCGGCTGCGCCTGTGCCGAGGAAGATGCCGTTCCACATCAGGTGATTGAGGTGGTAGAAGCGCGCATCTTTGTCGAGTTTGCTCGAGATGAGCCAGGCCCACGGCAGGACGGTGCCGAACATGATCAGCGCCATCCACCATCCGACCGTGATGTTCCAGATGCCCGTACCGAGCAGCAGATCAATCAGCATTTGCAATCAACTTTCGCATCAATCCGGGGAGCAACGAACGGGCGATCAGGAAATGCCCTTGAGTCGCATCTTGAGTTCTTCAGGCTTCGGTGTGGCTTCCAGGGCCACGCGATGGTGAATGTATTCCTTCTCCACCATCTCCACAAGTGCGCTGGTGAAGTCTTTCATGCCTTCTTCCGAGCTTTTCTTGATGACTTCAAGCAACTCGCCCTCGCGAGCCTCAAGAATGTATTTTTGCACGATGGGTGTGTTCAACAGAACCTCGATTGCCGGCATACGCGGCACATCATCGAGCAGAGTCGGCAGGAGTTTCTGGTACACGATCGCTCGCAGGTTGTACGCCAGCAGTTTCCGCAACTGGTCTCGTTCAGCCTCGGGGAACAAGTCATAGATACGGCCGAACGTCTGCCATGCGGACGAAGCGTGAATCGTCCCAAAGACAAGGTGCCCGGTTTCCGAGGCACGGACGGCCGCCTCGAATGTCTCGTGGTCACGCATTTCACCGACGAGTACGACATCCGGGTCTTCACGCACGAGTGCGCGAAGCGCCACATTGAAGTTGGTCGTGTCGATCCCGACCTCGCGCTGGTTGATCGTCGCCTTGGCGTCCTTGAAGATGTACTCGATCGGATCCTCAATCGTCACGATGTGGACGCGCTTCCGCTCGTTGACGTACTGAAGCATCGACGCGATCGATGTGCTCTTGCCAGAGCCGGTCACGCCCGCAAAGAGGATCAGACCCTGGGCGCTCATGGACACATCGCCGAGGACCTCCGGGAGGTACAGGTCAGCGAACTTCTTGATGTCGGAAGTGATCAGACGACCAGCAAGCGAAGGCTTGCCTCGCGCCATGAACAGGTTCACGCGGAAGCGGCGATCTTCATCGTAGTCGTACGCGAAGTCGATCTGCCCGTGCAGTTTGAAGTGCTCATACTGCCCTTCGTCGAGAACGTCGCGGGCAATCTGGAACATGAGTTGCGGCGTGATGATGTCCGTCTGCAGGCTCTTGAGCGAGCCACGCACGCGGATGCGCGGCGGGAGGTCGGACTTCATGTGAAGGTCGGATGCTTCGTAGCGGATGGTGGCATCCATGTACTTCATCAGGAGGCGTCGGCCCTCGCCCTCTTCCGTGCCCTGATCATGATGAACAGCCGCCATCAGCCCTGGTTTTTCCATCGTCGTCATCTGATGACGCTCCTTGACAGAACCCTGATCGACCGTGTCGCGCCAACGCAGAACGCCGATTGCGGCCGATCTTCTACTATACCCCGATCAACGCCCGCCTCTGCGGGTAAAGCCGGGAAACACCGCTTCAGACCCGGCCCATCCACGAAGACCCCATCGAACCCCTGCAGAAACTGCCGAATTTGACACAAATAGCCATTCCTGCGATCATTGTCCAATGGAACGAGACTCGATTCAAGAAGGCATTACATTTGACGATGTTCTGCTTGTCCCGGAGTACAGTGAGTTTACTCCGGATCAGGTCGATACGACTACATCCCTCACACGCGATATCTCATTGAACATTCCGATCGTTTCCGCCCCGATGGATACGGTCACGGAATCCGCCCTGGCGATCGCCCTCGCTCAGGAAGGCGGGATCGGGATCGTCCACAAGAACCTCGCCCCGGCAGAGCAGGCGCGCGAGGTCGCCAAGGTCAAACGCTCGGAAAACGGCATCATCGCCGATCCCGTCACGCTCAAGCCCGATGACAGCGTGGGCAGAGCCCATGCCCTGATGGATGAGCAGAATGTCTCGGGCTTCCCCGTCACCTCAGACGGCACCAGTCGCGGCAATGTCGAAGGCATCCTCACCCGGCGGGATATGAAGTTCGTCGACGACCCAAACCAGCGTGTTGGCGGTGTCATGACAGCCGGCAAGCTCGTGACGGCTCCTCCCGACACCACCCTCAAAGATGCCGAGTCCATTCTCAACCGGGCACGCGTCGAGAAGCTCCTGCTCGTCGACGGATCCGGCAACCTCGCCGGGTTGATCACGATGCGCGACATCGAGAATGTCCATCGCCACCCGGCAGCCTGCCGCGACGCCCGCGGACGTCTCCGAGTCGGAGCGGCGATCGGTGTTCACCAACTCGACCGGGCGGCGGAACTGGTCGCGGCCGAGGTGGATGTTGTCGTCGTCGACACGGCCCACGGCCACTCCCTCAATGTGCTCAAGACGGTTGAGGCCGTCCGCGAAAAGTTCGGCATTCAGGTGATTGCAGGCAATGTGGCGACATCGCAGGCGACGCAGGATCTCATCAACGCCGGGGCGGATGCGGTCAAGGTCGGTATCGGTCCCGGTTCGATTTGCACGACTCGAGTTGTCACGGGTGTTGGCATGCCTCAGCTCACGGCGGTCATGAGTGCTGTGGACGCCTCCGCCGGCCGCGTGCCAATCATTGCAGACGGCGGAATTCGCCAGAGCGGCGATGTCGCCAAGGCCATCGCCGCGGGTGCGAGCAGCGTGATGCTCGGCTCGCTCATGGGCGGGCTGGACGAAAGCCCCGGTGAGATCGTGCTGCACGCCGGGCGACGATTCAAGAGCTATCGAGGTATGGGTTCCCTTGGAGCCATGGGTGCCGGCTCGGCGGATCGCTATGGGCAGGCGACTGTCGCAGAGTCGCGGAAGTTCGTCCCAGAGGGCGTCGAGGGGCGCGTGCCATACCGCGGTGCCCTCGCAGAACTCGTCCACCAACTCGTCGGCGGAGTCCGCTCTGCCATGGGCTACTGTGGCTGCCGCACGATTGATGAACTGCGTACCCGCGCACGGTTTGTCCGTGTCAGCGCTGCCAGCGTGATCGAATCCCACCCGCACGACATTCAGATCACCAAAGAATCGCCCAACTATTCACCCATGCTGCCCAGTTCCGGATCAAACTGATCAAATCGAACTGCGCGGGCAGCGGGCTCTCGATAACGCAAGCACCAGTCCAACGATCAGCACAGCCGTTGCGATGAGCAGCCGATTGGGCATCATCAAGTGTTCAGCCCGGGTTTGCCGCGCCGCCGAAAGTGGCTATCCTGCTGTAGAGCGGCGGCTTCAATACCACCGCACATGGGCCATTGGCGCAGCTGGCTAGCGCGCTTGTATGACACACAAGAGGTCACTGGTTCGAGTCCAGTATGGCCCACTTCTTGGCTTCTGCGACGCGCCGCGTGCAACTGCGGCGCGGCGTGTTGCCGACCTCCGCATCATCAACACTCTCCGAATCCGCGCGCCAGCAGGCCGCGTTCGCCGATTGACTGCCTCGGTCTTCGTGTTCAGCGAGCCATCGAGATGGTACGCCAGTTTGACCTGGTCCGTGCCGGATGGCGCAAGAGCTGCGCGAATCTCTGGCATTCAGCCATTCGTGTGGTTCATTGCGCGAACACATCCGCAATGCCGGCGAAGCCGAGCTCACAAAAGAAGTAGCTAACGAGCGCATCAAGGCATTCTTCCCCACACTCGGCCGCTGGACAGCGCACGTGCTGCTCTGCGAAGGCGCATTCCACACCGGCCAACTCTCCGCCTGGCGCCGCACCAAGGACCAGCCATCCGTCTTCGAGAACGAAGCCAACATCCACCGCATGCTGTCAGCGTAGAGCGTAGGCAACTTTCCACAAAGCCGAGCGAACGTCACGCAGAGTCAACATCGCCGTCAATCGTCTGAGACGACTGCCTTCTGCCGTCTGCACACGCCTGAGCCCACCAACCGGACGGCACGCGCAGTCCGCCCGAG
>CAZVXI010000233.1:0-4311 GCA_964631295.1 uncultured Isosphaeraceae bacterium | reverse complement strand
ACGGTACATCGTTCTGGCCGAACGAATCATGCGGCGGATTCGGCGCGTGCTGCCGTGTAGATCTCGGTGGTGGCCGTATGATAAAAAAAAAAAGTCTTCGCGATCTTGGAGGTGGGTTCGCAGGTGATGGAACGTCATGCGATGACCCGGACCTGCCCTGCGATGAAATCGGCGCATGCTGCTTCTGTGATGGGGAGTGTCAGAGTAATATCTCGGGAACCGAGTGCTTTGCTTTTGGAGGCACGTTCTTCCCAAACATGACCTGCGATGAAGTGGACTGCCCCGACCCGGGCCCGGTGGGAATATGTTGCCTGCCGGATGGAGAATGCATCGACAACTTCTTTGAAGCCTGCTGCGATTTGTTTTCGGGCACTTTCGTTCCCGGAGCCACATGCGGTGAAGCTGGTGCCTGCTGTCTGCCGGACGGAACGTGTGAGGACCTGACTGTCTGCGAATGCGAGGTTCTTGGCGGAACGTTCGTCCCCGGATTCTTCTGCGAAGCTGAAGTCGCGTGCTGCTTCCCGGATGGCTCCTGCGATGAGCTGACAATCTGTGTGTGCATCGAATCGGGAGGCAGCCCGATCGCAACCTGCGATGAGTGCGGTCCGACGGGCGCGTGCTGCCTGCCTGACGGCTCGTGTATCGATGCGTCACAATCGCTGTGCGATGAACTCGGCGGCGACTACTTCGGCGATGGAACTGCCTGTTCCGATGCGGATATTTCATGTGAGGGCGCTTGCTGCCGATGTGATGGCACGTGCGATATCACCACGGCTGCCGACTGTATCAACTCCGGCGGGATCTACTTCGGTGCAGGCACGACCTGCGATGATGTCGACTGCCCGCCGGTCGGCGCATGCTGTACTCCCGACGGCAGTTGCGTTGAGGTCACACAGGCGTGTTGCTTCTTTCTCGGCGGCGACTATTTCGGTGATGGCACGACCTGTGGTCCGACGGGCGCATGCTGCATCGTGGGTGCCGGGTGCCTGGAGTTGACCGAACTGTGCTGCGAGACCTTTGGCGGAGCATACGCTGGTGACGGCGTGGCGTGCGGCGAGTTCGGTGCGTGCTGCCTGGAGGATGGCACGTGCATCGCCGACGACGAAGCCTGCTGTGAAATCAACGGCGGAACGTTCTTCGGCGGTTCATGCGATGACAACCCATGCGATGCAGAGCCGGGCGCATGCTGCCTGTGTGATGGCACATGCCTCGAAATCTTCGAGCCGGAGTGTGCTGCGCAAGGCGGTGTCTTCTTTGGTCCGGGCACGCTCTGCACAGATGTCTCTGATGAATGCGCAACAGGTGCATGCTGCTTCAGCGATGGCACATGCGACGATGATGTCACCGAGTTCTGTTGCGACTCGCTTGGCGGCACCTGGCAGGGCCCGGGGAGCGTGTGCCTCTTCGGCGATACGAATGGCGACTGCATTGTCGGGCTGGCGGATCTGCTGGAAGTGCTCTCGAACTGGGGGAATCCAGGTGGGCCAGGCGATGTTGACTACGACGCAATTGTCGGCCTGAGCGACCTGCTTGCGGTGCTCTCGAACTGGGGCATGACCTGCAACTGTCCGTAACGCAGCGCGCACGACACTGTGATTGATCATGCCGCCTTGCAGCCAGTCTGTGGGGCGGCTTTCTTGTGATGATCGCACGCCGATGCTTCGCGAGTTGGATAAGGAGTTGACACGCCCGGTCAGTTGGCGATCATTGCCTGACCGGGCGCTCGTAGCTCAGTTGGATAGAGCAACGCTTTCCTAAAGCGTAGGTCGCAGGTTCGAATCCTGCCGGGCGCGTTCCTGACCAAGATGGCCACGCACACGACACAACACGTTCGATACGATGTCCGCTTTGTCGGTCGCGTACAGGGTGTCTATTTTCGGGCGACGGCCGAGCAGATTGCGCGCAGCTTTCCTGTCGCCGGCTGGGTGCGTAATGAGCCGGATGGATCGGTTCGTCTGGTTGCAGAGGGCGAGCAGGCTGACCTCGATCAGTTCATCGACGCGGTGCGTTCTGCCAAGGCGGACAACATCGACGACATGACGATGAAACAGCACCGGGCAACCGGCGAGTTCACACACTTTTTGATTGCACGCTAACAGCGCAAAACAACAGCCGAGCCCCTCCGGACCCGGCTGCGCGCAGACGCAAAAGGAACAATCAGAACGAAAAGTTCAGACCGGCATACACGCGAAAGTCATCCTTGTCCCGGCCGGCGGACACTTGCGACTGATGCTCATGTTGCACGCCGGCTGAGAGCGACATGTTTGTTGCCTCATCAAGCAGCACTTCCCACGCGAGGTTTTCGATGGATCGGAACTCGCCCGCGTCATCAAGGTCGGGGTAGATGGTCGCATCATAGGTGAGCGACTGCTTGTCCGAGATTTTCCACTCACCTTCCACGCCGAACAGCGCTTCCGGACGCACATCATCATTCGCAGAGTTGAACTCCTTCACAAAGCCAATACCGCCGCGCAGACGCGCCTGATAGTTGGCTTCATCCACGAGGTGATACCCCGCGCCAACGTGGCTGCTGATGCGATAGTCCCATGACTGAAACTCATCGAGGTCGTAGCGGCCATCGACGAAGATCGACCACCGCGAATCCGGAAAAAGCCAATCGTGCACTCCGCCAAGCGTGAAGCGGTTCTCGCTGCGATCGCCACCGCTCGAGGCGAAGAAGTACCCGGTATCGAGCGAGGTGATCATGCGATCCGTTTCGCGCTTGACATCGGCCAAGCCGACAAATCCAACTGATTCAGAGTTTCCGCTTGTGCCGCTGAACGCGAGTGTGACGCTGCCCTCCCACTCAGATGCGGGCTCGGGCTCTGCCATAGCCTCATCCTGAATCGCACCAAGAGCGGCAGCCTCTTCGAACCGGCCGCGTTCCCGCGCCGTCTCAACGCCACGAACCTGATCGCGAGACAGTTCGACGGAGCCGAGCACCGGGTGATCAAACCGCACAGTGGAATCGGTCACTGCGAGATTCGTCACTTCCATCGTCTCCCCCGTCAGCAGCATGACACGATCAGCATTTGCTGAGCCCGCTGGCATACCCGCGAACAGGACCCCACCAAAGACTGTCGCCGCCTTCGGCCACGACAGCCAACATGACTTACTCATGAAATTGTTCCCTTTCAACTGGACTGTGCAAGTTTCTCAGCGGCGGGTTCGCCGCAACGCCCGCGTGGGCGCACGAAGATGTCTGGCACGCAGTATACCGAATCTCGTTAGCATGCAAAACATGATCAGAGAGCATCATTTCGATCATTCGAAGTTCATCGTTCGGTCGGGCACGCACGTCGATCTAGGCGCGATCTCGACGACAGATGGTGATGACCTGTCGACGAAGGAGCAGCGCAAGCAAGCCATTCAGGCAGATGTGAAACGCCTTGCCCGCGCACAGCGTGTTCTGTGGGCTTCAGAGCAGTACGCGATGCTGATCATCTTTCAGGGGCTCGACGCAGCAGGGAAGGACGGCGCCATTCGCCACGTGATGAGCGGCGTCAATCCGCAGGGCTGCGCTGTTCACAGCTTCAAAGCGCCCAGTGAAGAAGAACTCCAGCATCACTTTCTCTGGCGGCCCGTGCGTTACCAGCCAGGGCGTGGCAGGATCGCTATTTTCAATCGTTCATATTATGAGGAGGTCCTCATTGTGCGCGTGCATCCGGAGTTTCTGGAACCACAACGGCTGCGCATCCGCGATGACGACTCTGATATCTGGTGCGGGCGGTTTGAAGACATCAACACCTTTGAGCACACGCTCACGCGCAACGGCACACAGGTGCTCAAGTTCTTCCTGCATCTTTCGAAAGATGAACAGCGCCGGCGATTCCTTGATCGAATCGACAGGCCGGAGAAACACTGGAAGTTCAACGAAGCGGACGTCCGTGAGCGTCGACACTGGGATGAATACCAGCGCGTATACGCAGACATGCTCTCCAACACGAGCACCGAGCACGCGCCATGGTACATTATTCCAGCCGATGAAAAGTGGTACGCCCGCGCGATCATTGCCGACGTGATCTCATCGCGCATCGAATCGCTTGATCTGACGATGCCAACCGTGTCGCCGACGGCGAAGAAGGCGCTGCAGCGGGCCCGGCAGGAACTGCTCGCGGAGGACTGATCTGGCAACTGCCCTGCCGTCGACCGCAGCAGCGATGTGCTACGATCATGGTTGCCTGAGAAAGCTGTCTGCGGGTGTAGCTCAATGGTAGAGCGCCAGCTTCCCAAGCTGGATGTTGGGGGTTCGAGTCCCCTCACCCGCTTTGATGACGGTCGATGATGCAGGGAGATCAGTGGCGGCTTTCT
>CAZVXI010000232.1:0-4345 GCA_964631295.1 uncultured Isosphaeraceae bacterium | reverse complement strand
TTGAGCTGGCAGATGAGCCGTCAGACGAATGGCTCGCCTGGCAGCCACAGGTGAGCATCGGCAGTGATCTTCTTCCGGCCGGCGCTGCGTTGCCGACACCGCAGGCGGCGCGGCTGATCTGGCGGCAGGGACGCATCCTGCGTTCGGAGAAAGCTTGCACCGGCTGGTTGCTGCCGACGGAGTTCGGCGTGATTGCGCCGGCCGATTTGCTCATGGCGCCCGAAGCTGCCCGCGATGGCACTGTCGAGCTGCACGTTGCCGGGCGCGAGTTTCTCATGCCAGCACAGCCAGAACTGGCCAACGGCTCGCTCGCGCGATCGGAGATTCTGCTCAACGATCATTTCCTCCCGCCGGATCGGATTCGCTCCGCGGCTGATATTGAGGATTGCCTGATCGTCGCGGATGCAGGCGAGCGGCCGCTGCCGGTGGCGGCATCGCGCTTCTCCGTGGAGAGTGAAAGATCCTGGCTGATCGATCCGACGCTCTCGCTCGATCGAACCTGGCATGGAGCGGTGGTCGTCGCGCGAAGCGACGGGCGCATTGTCGGGCTGCTGCTGGTGGATGAGGACGACGATGAGCCGTTGCGCGTCGGCCTGATTCAGGGATCATTCATGAATGCGGAGGGCGGTTCCTGAGCTGCTCGCGCGTGCAGATGCCGGGTCTATCATGCCAGTCTGGACCCCCATGAGCAGTGACGAGAGCAACAACCCGCGGCCGCCCGGCGAGGCTGAGACGAGCGAGACGGACGCGCCAGGCACCACGCATGAGAAGCGGCCGATCCCGTCTGGCGTGCCGCGCGAGATTGACGGCTACCGGCTGCTGCACGTCATCGGGACCGGCGGGATGGCAACCGTCTACGCAGCCTTACAGCAGCGGCCTCGGCGGACTGTCGCGCTCAAGGTCATGAAAGCCGAGATCGACGACCCCGTCGCCGTGCGCCGATTCCGGCGCGAGGTTGAAATCCTCGGCAAACTGAGGCATCAGTACATCGCCCAGGTGTACGACGCGGGCACGTACAACGACGGCCATCATGAGCGGCCGTACTTCGCGATGGAGTACGTTGCTGATGCGCGCACGATATTCGAGTACGCGGCGATGGAGAATCTCTCGATTCGAGATCGCGCGAAGCTGTTTGTGCATGTGTGCGCAGCGATCGAGCACGGCAACCGGAACCGGATCGTGCATCGCGACCTCAAGCCGAGCAACATACTGGTGGATCGCCGCGGTCGGCCGAAGATCATTGACTTCGGCGTGGCGCGCGTGTCCGAGTTGCAAGTTGGTGTTGAGACAATGAACACCGAGATGGGGCGGCTCGTCGGGACGATCCAGTACATGAGCCCGGAACAGGTGTCGGCAGTTGAGAGCGATCTCGACGGGCGCTGCGATGTGTACGCGCTCGGCGTGCTGTTGTGCAAACTCCTCACGGGAAAGCCGCCGTATGAACTCGAAGGCCTGCCCGTGTATGAGGCGGCGCGCGTGATCCGGGAAGATCAGCCAGATCGTCCGAGCGCATTCAACGCCCAACTGAGAGGCGACCTCGATACGATCATCCTCAAGGCGCTGGAAAAAGACCCCGCGCGGAGGTATCGCTCGGCTGGTGAACTCGGCCGGGACCTGATGCGATGGCTTGAGAACAAGCCGATCCACGCACGGCCTGCTGCATTTTCGTATCGTGCCCGGCTGTTTTTTGCCCGGCACCGATCCGCGGTTTTATCCACGGTTGTTTCGACGGTTGTCATCACGGTGTCGGCGGGTATCGTCCTGTTTGTCATTACCAGTGAGACGTCCCAGCAGCAGGATCTTCAGGATCAACTCGATCGGCTGATGCGGGAACGTGCTGACGCTCAGAATGACCTGATCGAAGAGGCTGCTGCCCGGCGTGACGATCAGACGCGCGAAGCGGAGCGCAATCGTCCGCTGCAGCCACGCGGATTGCTCGAGTCTCCGGCGGGCACTGTGTATGCGATGACGTTCTTGTCGGATCGGCCAGCCTGGCTCGCGACCGGGACTGCAGATCATGCGGTTGTGACGTGGGACATCGTCGCAGAAAACGTCACGACAACATTCACTGAACATGACACCGCCATCACGCACGTTGCAGCAGCGGGCGGGTTGATTGCCAGCATCGCGCATGATGACTCGATTGCGATCAACAACAGCGCAAGCGGGAACTTCGTTGCACGCGTACCTGTGCAATGTGGCACTGTTCGCGCGCTGGCGCTGAGCGATGACATCGAGATGCTCGCATGGTCGTGTGATGATCTCGCGGTGCATGTGCGCGGCATCGGCGTGGGGAGTGAATCGCAACTGCTGCGAAGCAGCCGAGGCCAACTGCAGTGCATCGCGTTTTCATCGGATGGCAGCGTGCTCGCGGCGGGATCGGAGCGCGGCAGTGTGTTTCTCTGGAATCCGCGGACACGCCAGTTGCTCGCGCGGCTGGATGATCTGCAGTCGCCTGCAGTTGGCGTGACGTTCAATGCGGCAGGTGACCGCGTCATCGCGCTCAGTGAAGATGGCAGCATGGCTATGTGGCACATTGAACCCATCCCGGATTCGAGCGACGGCACATGGCGCGGACGGCTGCTCACGAAGACGGAAGCCACCGAGCATGGCGCGACGCGATTTGCGGTGGACGCAGGGCGGCTGTTCATCGCAGTCGCCAGTGGACGGCTGATCCAACGCTACGACCTGCGTGATGCGAGCGAGTCGTTTGTGCCGCTTGGCGATGCCATCTCAATGCCGATGGATGTGGAGTCGATGGCGATCCGCATTGATGGCCGAATGATCGTGGCATCGCATGAGGGTGGTCGAATGACGATCGAGCACGTGCGGTCGGAGTAGTGCTGCTGCGGTGATGGCGCTGACGCGGGCTACACTTGCAGCGATGGATACCTATCACGCGACGACGATTCTCTCTGTACGGTCTGGCTCGGATGTTGCCATCGCCGGCGACGGTCAGGTCACGATGGCTGAGACCATCGCCAAGGGCGATGCAGTCAAGGTGCGTCACCTGCCGGAGGTTGGCGCAGAGGGTGCGGGGGTGCTTGTCGGGTTTGCAGGCTCGGCAGCGGATGCGTTCGCGCTGCTTGATCGGTTTGAGGCCAAACTCAAGGAATCACCCACGAACCTGCTGCGAGCCGCGATCGAACTGGCCAAGTTCTGGCGGACAGACCGCGCGCTACGCAGACTCGAGTCGCTGCTGGTCGTGGCGGATCGGAAGTCGACGCTGCTGCTGTCCGGGCAGGGCGATGTCATTGAGCCGTCGGACGGCATCTGTGCGATCGGCTCAGGCGGGTCGTTCGCCTTGGCTGCTGCCCGGGCGTTGTCACGTCACACGCAGTTGCCTCCAAACGATCTGTGCAGGGAGGCGATGAAGATTGCCGGTGAAATCTGTGTGTACACAAATGAGCACATCACCGTGCTCGGCCTGGACACGTGAACGCCTTCACTGATCGGTGTATATCGCAAGGCCCCGGGGTGGCAGCCGACAAGTTCGCAAGATTTTCTTGCAGTACGCGTGCTTCAATTGCACGGTCCGATTGATGGGCAACTCCCGCAACAACAAGCAGCGGCTCCGCGCGCGTGTTGCTCGCCGGTCGGCGGACATGTGTCTGCTGATCACCGGCATTGCGCTTGCGGCTGCGTGCGGCGCGCTGGAAGTTCTCGGACCTCGCCCCGCCGTCGCGATGAATGCACTCTGGGTGAACGACCATCGTACGCAGGTCGAGGTGATGCTCGCCGGGTTGACGGCTGCCATCGGTATGTCGATTCCGGGGTTGATGTCACGCCGGACGAGGCCGTACATCGTGTTCCTCTGGCTGGGAGCGGGCGTGTTATTGGCCGCGCGCTACTGGGAGCGGTTCGCCATTGTGATGGAAGTCGTGCATGCCTACATGCTTTGATGGTGAATCGCTGTCACTCGCCCGCCGATGAAACATATGTGAGCGGATTGATCAACACCATCAATGGCTGGTTCGGACGGCTGGACAGGGATCGCCAGGCGATGGCGGATATCTTGTCGCAGATTGCAGCGGCAGGTGATCCGATCGGGCTCGAGGCAGATGCTGCCGGGCCGGACGATGAACCGTTCGAGATGACCACGCATGTGCGGCAGGTTCGCCCCGAGCAGGAAGATGTCATCATCGCGCAGCCACATGCAGGGTCGCGGCTGCAGCCGCTGATTACGAACCAGAAGGTGCGCCTGATCATCACGCAGGATGACGGTCTCAAGCGTATGAACACGACCGTGCTTGGCCGGGTGCGGCTGTCAACCGCGGGCGGCGGAACCGTATACGGCTATCGCGTTGCGTTGCCTGCGCGCATGTTTGCGCACGAGCGACGCAGG
>CAZVXI010000231.1:0-4411 GCA_964631295.1 uncultured Isosphaeraceae bacterium | reverse complement strand
TATCGCGCAATAGCTGCCTGTTTCGGTCCGTTATCGGCGGTACGCAGAGCGAAATGATGCACATTTTTCCATTCGTTTTGCGTGGATCAGTTATGTCGGCTGTGCATCGGATCGACAGACGCCTTTGAGCGGCGAACGGCTGCGGGACTCTTTTCGATCTGTTCGGTGCAAATGTTGCGCAACCCCGTGCTCATCCGCTGCGCCTGTAAGCTAGCGGCTGCCGCGGACCAGTTCTTGCCAGATCTTGCGAATCTGACATCACGCTTCGCCGGGGCATTGTTTGACATATCCTGCGATCGCAGGTGAGACCCGCCGTGCCCGAGCCGACCGACACATCACTTGATTACGTGCAGCGTGTGAATCGCGCGATTGATTACATCGTCAGTCGGCTGGACGAGCCGTTGCCGCTGGAAACGGTGGCGAGGGTGGCGCACTTCTCGCCGTTTCATTTTCATCGTGTGTTCAAGTCGCTGATGGGCGAGACGCTCAATGAGTTCACGAAGCGCGTGCGGCTGGAGCGCGCGTTGCAGATGCTCTGGCACCATCGCGGGCTGTCGCTGACTGACATCGCGCTCGCCTGCGGTTTTGGTTCATCATCTGACTTCTCGCGCTCGTTCAAGCAGCGTTATGGCGTGCCGCCGAGCGCGATCGACCTGCGGAGTTTTCGCGATGAACGGCGCAAAGAACTGGAGCGCCTCGGCGAGCAGACTGGCTCGCAGCATCTGCTCGATCGCCTGCCGCGCGGCGAGAATCCGGATGGATTTTCCGCTGCTGTGCGCACGCTTGCGCCGCGGCGGGTGGCGTATGTTCGCGTGCTCGATCCGTATCGGCCGGATGTTGTGGTCGATGCTGCTGGGCGGCTCATGCGATGGGCCGAGCGCGAGGGTGTCGCCGACAATCAATGGCTGGGGTACATGTGGGAGGATCCCGAGATCGTGCCGCTCAAGGATTGCCGCTACGACGTGGCAGTGGTTGCGGATGACTTCGAGCCGAGCGGCGAGGTCGGTGCGTACGACTTTCCTTCGATGCAGGTGGTGGAGTTGGAGATTCGCGGCGGCATCGACCTCGAGATGCGCGCGATCGACTGGATCTATGGCACCTGGCTCCCGTCGAGCGGTTACGTGCCCGACAATCAGCCAGCGTTCGAGGCGTGGGTCGGCCAGCCGTTCGCCCACGGGCTCGAGCACTTCGAGCTGCGCGTGCAGGTGCCAGTTGTGCGGAACGGGCGGCCGTGAGCGAATGCTCGATGAGATCGCGCGGTTGACGACGGATTCCGACGGGCCTGGGCAGTGTCTTCCGGAGCGGGTTCCGGGGTTGTTGCTACAATGTTGCCGGTGACTTCTTCGACGCACACCCCGCCGCAATCGCTGCCCGCTCCGACGGAGCGCGAGTCGATCGTCATCCGCTTCTGCGGCGACTCGGGCGACGGCATGCAACTCACAGGCGGGCAGTTCACGAATACGAGCGCCCTGTTCGGCAACGACATCGCGACGTTCCCGGATTTCCCCGCGGAGATTCGCGCGCCGCGCGGCACGACGTATGGTGTGAGCGGGTTCCAGTTGCAGTTCTCCAGCAGCGATATCCACACGCCCGGCGATGCGGTCAACGCGATGGTGGCGATGAATCCTGCGGGGTTCAAGATGAACATTGCGGATGTTGAGCCGGGGGGGATCGTCATCGTCAACGAAGATGAGTTCAACAAGGTCAACTACAAGAAGTGCGGCTACGCGGAGGGCTATAACCCGCTGGACGATGACCAGATGCAGCGGCGGTACCAGATTCGCAAGGTGCCGATGAGCCGATTGACGCGCGAATCGCTGGCCGATTCGGGCATGGGCGCGAAGGACATCGACCGCTGCCGGAATATGTATGCACTCGGAATCGTGTACTGGCTGTTCGATCGGCCGGTCGAGACGACGGAGCGGTACCTCAATAAGTATTTTGCGGAGGGAAAGAAGAAGCCCGAGATCGCAGCGGCGAACATCAAGGCGCTCAACGCAGGATATTACTTCGGCGAGACGGCGGAACTGTTCCCGGCACGCTACTCAGTGGCGCCCGCAAAGCTGGAGCCAGGCAAATATCGCAAGATCAGCGGCAATGAGGCGACAGCGCTCGGATTCGTGACAGCGGCGCGCAAAGCGGGCAAGCAACTTGTGTATGCAAGTTATCCGATTACGCCTGCATCAGATATATTGCATCAGCTTGCGCGGCTGAAGCACTTTGGTGTGAAGACCTTTCAGGCGGAGGATGAGATCGCAGCGGTATGTGCAGCGATCGGCGTGAGTTATGCAGGCGAGTTTGCGCTGACGGGCTCCTCCGGGCCGGGCATCGCGCTCAAAGGCGAAGCGATGTCGCTCGCGGTGATGCTGGAACTGCCGATGGTGATCATTGATGTGCAGCGTGCGGGACCATCGACGGGCATGCCGACGAAGACCGAACAAGCGGATCTGCTGCAGGCGATGTATGGCAGGCCGAGCGAATCGCCGATGATTATTGTTGCGCCGCGGAGCCCATCGGACTGTTTTGACATGGCGATCGAAGCGTTCCGGCTTGCGACGCGTTGCATGTGTCCGGTGCTGTATCTGAGTGATGGATATATTGCCAACGGTGCGGAGCCATGGCGTATACCGGATGTGCATGCGATCGAGCCGATCGAGGTTTCGCACCCGACGGAGACGAACAACCCGGACGGGCTGTATCTTCCGTATGAACGTAATGAGCAGACATTTGCGCGGCCATGGGCGCTGCCGGGCACGCCCGGGCTGGAGCATCGCGTGGGCGGGCTTGAGAAGCAGGATGGCACGGGGAATGTATCATACGATCCACAGAATCATGACCACATGGTGCGGACGCGGGCAGCGAAGGTGCAGCGCGCGGCTGATGTAATCGCGCCTCTTGAAATGGTGGGGCCGGAGACGGGCGATGTATTGCTGCTGGGCTGGGGCGGCACCTACGGCGCAATCACGACTGCGGGCATGCGACTGCGCGATGCGGGGCACAGCGTGGCGACGGCTCATCTTCGCCATCTCAACCCGTTCCCGAAGAACACCGGTGATGTGCTGAGCAGGTATCGCACGGTAGTGATCCCGGAGATCAACCTCGGCCAGTTGCGGACACTGGTGCGCGACCGGTTCCTGATCGATGCGATCGGCATCAACCAGACACGCGGGCAGATGTTCCAGGTGCAGGAACTTGTTGACCGCACACTCGAGATCATGCATCAGTGACCATGTTTGGGGTGATGATTGGAATGATAACGCTATGACAACTGCGCAACTTCCTGTGTACAAAGCGAAAGATTTCTCATCTGACCAGGATGTACGATGGTGCCCGGGCTGCGGCGACTACGCGATCCTCAAAGCGGTGCAGAAGACGCTGCCAAATCTCTCACACAGAAAAGAAGATTATGTCTTCGTGAGCGGCATCGGGTGTGCTGCGCGCTTTCCGTACTATATGAATACCTACGGGATGCATTCGATTCATGGCAGGGCACCTGCGTTTGCGACGGGCATCAAGATCACGAATCCGGAGCTGCAGGTGTGGATTGCATCGGGCGATGGCGATCTGCTGTCGATTGGCGGGAATCACACGATGCACGTGATGCGCCGCAATGTGGACATCAACATACTACTTCTGAACAACAGGATTTACGGCTTGACGAAGGGGCAGTACTCGCCGACGAGTGAGCAGGGCAAACGCACGAAGTCGACGCCGCTGGGATCGATTGATTATCCGCTGAACCCGCTGTCACTGGCGATTGGAGTGGGATGCTCGTTCGTAGCGCGGTGCATTGATATTGATGTGAAGCATCTTGAGCAGGTGATGATTCATGCTGCGGAGCATCGCGGGACATCGCTGGTGGAAATCTACCAGGACTGCAATATCTACAATCACCAGGCATGGTTCTACGCCTCGCAGAAAGATATGCGGCCGAACAATACGCTTGACCTCGAACATGGCAGGCCGATGATCTTCGGTGAGAATCGCGACCGCGGGCTGATGATGCGTGGCAACAGGATCGAGATCGTTGAACTGGGCGGCGATGTGTCTGAGTCGGATCTGCTGGTGCATGATGAGACGGACCGCAATCTTGCGTTCATGCTCGCGAACATGCGGCATCCGGAGTTTCCCGAACCGCTGGGTGTGATCTATCGCAGTGCCACGCACGACACGTACGAGCGCATGGCGAACCAGCAGGTGGCGGAAGCGGTTGCGAAGCATGGCGAGGGCGATCTCGAAGCGCTACTCAATGAAGGTGATACGTGGGACGTCGCCGGGTGAGTCTGCGCGCGTGGTCGGCTTGTTGTTGATCGCACTGAATGCGCCATTATGAGTTGACTGGTCCTACTATACTGGATGATGCGACGAATGAGGACCAAATGGGCGATTCTCCCGGCGAGTGCAGTTGTTG
>CAZVXI010000230.1:0-4412 GCA_964631295.1 uncultured Isosphaeraceae bacterium | reverse complement strand
CTCGGGCATCGACGACATCCGCAGCGGCTTCCCAGCCCCGGGCGAGACGAAGGTCGTCGAATTCAACGCTCGGGTACCGGCGGTCGTCGCCGCGGGGCAGTACGACGTGCTCTTGGCACTCCCGGATCCGCACGAGCGGCTGCGCGACCGCGCGGCGTACGCGATTCGCTGCGCGAACATCGGCGTCTGGGACGCCGACGCGGGAGCCAACGACCTCCGCATGCGCGTGTTGATCGACCCGCGTCACCGAACGCACAGGATTCAAGAACATCATCGGGTTCCGATCGGCACCGACTCGCCAATCCCAAAGCCGAGAACAAACCACCCCGCCCGTGACGCCCCCAAGCGGCCCGATCCGGACCCGTCCCGGTAAACAAACAGGCCCGCGTCCTTTGGACACGGGCCTTCCAAGCTCAGCGCATCCCACATCGGATCGAACGCTTCGAACGCGCCTGCCAGTTCGTCTTCATCGAGCACGCGCTCCTGCATGGCGTCGATCCGCTTGGTCAGTCGGCGGTCATCTGCCGAGAGCGCTCGGATCTCCTCGCGCAGGGCGCTTGCTCTCGCACCCGAGCCATTGCGGCCCCGTCCGCTCTCCATCAACTCCCGGAGTTCCTCGCGTGCCGATTCGAGCTGCCCGAGCAACTCGGATTCAAGATTCGCCCGGACCCAACGAATGGATCACCCTGCTGATCTTCCATCGTCTCAATGACTTCGAGTCGTTCCAGTGCGCCACGCATCCGCCCCAGATCGATCTCAAATCGCGTGTTGCTCACATATCCTTCGTTGACTATGTGAAGCGAGTCATCTTTCATGTGGGCGCGGCTTGACGAATCAGCAATGATGCCCGCCAGTGAGTATCCCCACGGCAGGTAGGCCAATTGATTCCCGCACCACTCCAGAACTGGATGACGAGTCCATGACTGAGGCGGCTCCGAATACACTGAAGCGCCGATCTTGAGTTTGTCGTTCTGCGTGGCTTGGTCAACTGATCTGACATAATCACGGTTTGAGACTTTCACGGATCGGTCGCCTTCCACTCCGGTCGCAATCGGCGAACCTTCAATGAGCTCGCGACCGATCCGAAATGTCTGGTCGTCAATCAGAGTGAGCGTCCATCTCTCCCGGGCAAAGAACACCAACTCAACTGCCTCCATCAGTTGTGATCGCGGGTCGTGTCCTGGCGGCAGCCCTTCCAGCCCTTCCAACACTTCGTCGGTGGCAAGATGCGTTGTAACATCAACGACGATCGTACGCGACCGCAACTCATCGCGGCGTGCGTCTAGTACGTGCATTGCAAGATCACGCGGATCGTCGTCGTTGAGCGAATGTCCGCTTGCTAGTACGCACACCGCCAGAATAACCCAGCCACGTTGTAACATACCTACACCCCTTGGCGACATACGACTCAATTCTTACAGCCATTTTGGAAGACGCAGTCGTTGCCAGTACTCGTTGCCGTAGTCGTACAGGAGTAAGTGACACCGATCTTTGCGCAGGTAGCAGACCATCGAGTGCCACACGGGACGCCTAGGCCCGGCCCCCCGGCAGGGAAGGGACACGTCATGCCCCACTCCCAAGTGCAAATATCCGCGCTCGTAAACACCGCAGTCCCATCACACCAATAGCAAACGTTTGAAGTCGGTGGGCCCATGTACCACAAACAACCAATAGCCTTCTCGTTACAGTTTGCGCTGAATGATTCGCGACACGAGTGATTCGTCGGCGATCCCGGCCCCTGTGAAACTGCAATCTGCGACGTACCGAGGATCAAGAACACAGCAGAGAGTAAGGAAAGGTAACGAACAGTCATGAGAGGAGCCTCCGAGGAAAAGAGTTCACACGCCGCCGTCTACAAGTAGCGGGGCTGATAAAAGGAACAACACATCCGCAGGTACGCCCGTGTCATCACCCAGCAATGCGGTAAGTCGTTCACAGGTGTCACAAATAAGCCGCAGGCGTTCTGTGTGGGCGTGCGCGGTCTTGCTTCTCCACACGCCGTACGTCTCGTTCTCCATATCCGCAAGCCAGGCAAGCAGGTCCTCCGGCAGCGGCTCCAGCGGATCTGGATCGAATCGGTTGCGGATTTGCTGTGCTGGCGGATTCGCCTGTACGAGCATGTTGTCGGTGGCCCGCTTCGCAGTCTCGTACTCGTTGGCGATCCGATCGACATTCACAATCCGATGATCTTCGTTCGAATGAAGCCATTCGCGCATGCGTTTGATCGCTGCGTCCGCAGGTGTCGGCGTTGAAATGCCTTCAAACCACAAGCCGTTCCATGCCTCCTCAAAAGCAGCCCGTTCCGCCCCCTGCAGTGAGCCAAGGAATGCATCGGCGAACGTCAGGTTCAGCTGGTAAAGCGGTCGAATGGTCTGTGGGCGAGTGTCGATTTGCTCGAGTTCCTCGGAAGACGCGTTCGCCATCAGCGCGCGATAGTACACTGCTTCCACACTGTAATATCGTCGCTGTATCGATATGATCATGCGATCGACAGCGACCCGGTAGTCGTCGGCTACCGTAGCGACACCCGCCGTCAGATCGATGTTGCACTCTTCGAGTGTTCCTATGAGATCGGGCAATGGAAGGAGCCACACCGGTTCCATTTCTGCAAACGTTTTCCGTCGTCGCCAGTCCGCCATAAACTGCGTCCAGGAATTCCACGCCTCGTGATCATCGAGAACTTCAGCGACGGCGATCACGAAATCCTCCTCCAGCGCAAGACGATCGTGCTTCCACTGTAACCTGCGTGCAATCTGCTCTGTCGTAGACGCTGGCTGCGGTCCGACCTGATCCTCCATCCATTGAGTCATTGCTTCACGGTACTCGCGCATTGCACGACGCATCTGTGTGGTCGCCAATGCCCATCGTTCTACAAACTCATGATGCAACTCCCGCAGCGTTTGCGCTGTCTCTAAGTCGTTGGCAAGAGCCCGTTCAATCCACTCCTCAAGCGCCGCAGGAGACCATGTCGGATGAGCGAATGTGAATGGTTCCTCGTCCTGGCCACCATACGCCAGCGGTCCAATGAGGAAGACGGCAAACGCCGCGACCATCAATCGAAGCAGACATGTTGAGGCAGAACGAGTCAATGCGCCGCGCTCCCATCCGTGAGTAAATCGTCAATGGCAGCACCGAACACCTTGATCTCTGCTTCTGCCTGACCTTTCAGTTCTGTGAAATCTGCCCACAACGTGCGATGCGTCCCCTCACGTCGCGCCCGGACCTGATTCTGAAACGACGTGGCGCGGTCTTGGGCGTTCCACAGACGATCGTGCATCCGCGTCTGATACGTTCGTATCTGACCGGCCAATGATCTCAACTCCCTCGGGCTGGTGTCGTCGATCTTCGCCAGTTGCACTTCCATGCTGCGCTGCCACAGGAACGGGTAGACAGATCGACGCCACGCTTGCAGCACCGAATCGGCTGCTTCGCCGGGGAGTTCCTTGCAAAGTTCCGCAAGGTATCTGGCATTGTGATCGGCGATCGCGCCCTCGATCTCTGCGGCGCGGGCGGCGCGCTCAATCTCCTCGACGGTCGGCGCAGTGCGATGTCGGCCACCTTCACGAAGGTCGAAAACGGTCTGCGCGTCCATGCGTCGAGCGTCCAGTCGCACTGCTTGTTCAAGCAGCAAGTCCATGAGTTCCTCCGCGTAACCGCGCTTGAGGATCGCAAGTTGCTCCGATGACTGGGCCGCAATCTCAGGTGACAACTGATCGAGAATGGCGATCAGATCAACATTCGCGCCCGGGACTCTCCGATTCGCTGGCAGCAACTGTCTGCGGTAGACATCCTCACGGAACTCTGTCAACAACTCAGATGACACCTGATGCAGCGAAAGCCAATGCCAGTACTGCATCTCCAGATGCAGCAATGCTGCATTGAACTTGCCGGTACTCTCTTTCAACAAAACTTCGCGCGCTTCTGACAACGAATACGGTTCACTTGGCGGTCGGCTCCCGTGAACAACATCGCGAGGAATCGTGTTGCGCCATCGGCGAAACACTTCCTTTGCCTCGTTCAAGTGCGCCAATCCATCCGAGTAGCGCTCCCACACCCAATCGCTGACTTCAATGGCCGCTTGTTCTCGGATCGTTGCGGTGATCCGCTCGTGATCTGCCGCCGTGATTTCGACACCTGCCCCACGATCCGGCTCTTCCTGGCCAACGCCTGCGGCCGTCCCAGCGAGCATGGCGACAGCGACCACGCTGGCAACAAACCGCCGCAGACGATCGCGGGTTATTCTCATTGACCTGCCCTCCCGGCAGCGAGGAAGAAGGAAGTACCACGGACGCTGAGTCGTGTTCTAACACGGAGAGCGCCGCGTGTCAACATAAACAGTCTTTGGTGGATAAGTGGTGCAGCAACGCTCCCACACGTTGTCGGATTGCGCGCGTGATGCGCGCACACGCGGC
>CAZVXI010000229.1:0-4437 GCA_964631295.1 uncultured Isosphaeraceae bacterium | reverse complement strand
CTGTTGATAACTTCATTCGTGTTGTGCGCGAGTTGTTCCAGCAGGGGCGAAACATCGCGGGGGTTCCGGGCACGAATGTGCAGGGCATGCCGCCGGGCGTTGTCGGCCGGGCGTTGCTGGAGCAGGTGGCGATCTCCGCGGATGCACGAACGAACACAGCCATCGTGGCAGGCAAGGAACAAGCCGTTGCATTTGTGGAAGTGATGGCCAAGCGGCTGGATACAGATACGGCGATTGGCTGGGTCGAGCCGCGCATCATTCCGTTGCAACATGCCGACTCGATCGAACTTGCGCGAACGCTGCGGACGATTCTCGTTGAAGGCTCGACCAACTTGCCGCAGTCGACGCCGATGCAGCGCCAGGTGGCTCGGTTGCGGATGGCCCGCCTGGACAGCAACGGCGGGCAGGTGCTGGAGTCGGAGGTGTTCCAGCCGATGGCTCGGCTCGTGATCGAACCGGAAGAGCAGACCAACGCGTTGATTGTGGTTGGTACGCCGGTGAATATTGAAGTTGTCACTGAACTTGTCGGGATGCTCGACATTGAGGCTGCCTCGCCGGAAGCAATGGTGCGCATCTATCCGGTCGAGCATGCGTCCGCGACGCGGCTTGGCCAGATGATCAGCCGATTGTTCATGCAGCAGCAGCAGCAGCGGGCCGGGTTCCGTGATGAGGATCGTGTGATCATCGAACCCGATGAGCGTAGTAACTCGCTCGTGATTTCGACGAGTTCGCGCAGCTTTACGATGGTGGAGCACCTGCTCGACATGCTCGACAGTGAAACCGCTCCGGAGCTTGCTGCGATTCGGCAGATTGAAATCGAGTTTGCTGCCGCGGCACGCGTCGCGCCGATTGTGCAGCGGCTGATGGACGGCCGTGTTGACCGGTTACGCCGAATCGACCCGCAGACGGCCGACCTTGAGCGCATCACGATCGAGCCGGATCCTCGCACGAACAGTCTGCTTGTTGCTGCGAGTGAAGATGCGTATCAGGTTATCGAACGACTTGTGAAAGATCTTGACCGCACAACGCTGGAAGATGATGCGCTTATTGAAGTGATTTCGGTCGGGCTGGGCAATGTTGAGCGGCTGGCAGATACGATCGACACGCTGATGGATCGCCGTTACGCGGACCTGCCCGATGAGCTTCGTGAGAGTCAGAAGCCGCTCGTTCTGACGGACTTGCGGACCAATGCGCTGCTCGTGGCTGCCAACGAAGAGGACCTGACTGCGATCAGGAATCTGATTGCACAACTCGAAGCTGCCCCGAGTGACCCTGCGATTGGTGTGCACGTGCTCACGCTAGAGCATGGCATTGCCCAGGAGATCGCTCCGCGGATTCAGCGGTTGATGCGTGATCGTCGGCAATCGCTCGGTGATGCTGCGACGGATTCTCATCTGGTAACGATTGAAGCGGATCAGGCGAGTAACTCGCTGATCGTTGCTGCGAATAATGAAAGTGTCGAAGTGATTCAGCGGCTGCTGGAAGCGTTGCAGTCGGCTGATGCGGAAGGGGTGGCTGCGGGCGACTTCGAGATCGTGCAGCTTGCTTCGAGCCGGGCCACGACGATCACGGACATGCTCGATGAGTTGTATGTTGAGCAGGAGAATCGTCGCCGAGGTGACGACACGGTTCGTGTGACTGCCGATGAGCGCATCAATGCAGTGCTTGTGCGTGGTCAGCCGCGTGATATCAGTGAGATCAAACGGCTCATTGCGCAACTGGATGGTGCCAAGCCGAGCCAGGTTGTTGAGATTCGATACATTTCTCTGCAGAGCGCCAACGCGCTGGAGACTGTTGGCCTGATCGAGACGGTTCTTTCCGGCCAGGGTATCGGCCGGGTGCGCCAGAGCGAGCAGGCGACTGTCCTCAACTATTTCCGCCAGATTGCCCAGGAACAGGGTGGCGGCGAGCAGATGAACGAGATGGAAGTCAGTTCCGCGATCCGCGAGACAATCTCGCTCACGCCGGATATTCGCACGAACACGATTATCGTCCGCGCCCCTGCAAACACGATGCGTGTCATCGAACAGATGATTCGCGATCTCGATGAAACGAGTGTCGGGTCGAAGAATATTCGCATCTTCAAACTCGACAATGCGGATGCGATCGGCATGCGGGATATTCTCGTGGATTTGTTCCAGCTTCAGCAGGGCAATGACTTGTATGTCCTCAAGCCGCGTGAGGGTATCCCGCCGCAGCCCGGTGCTGGAGAAGTTGCAGGGCCGCCTCTGTTGAGTGGAACAGAACTCACGGCCGTGCCTGATGAGCGCCAGCAACTGTCGATCACGGTTGATACGCGCACGAACTCGCTGCTGGTGTCCGGCACGCCGACGTATCTCGATCTTGTTGAGAAAGTCGTCGTCGAACTTGACAATAAGGAAGCGAACGAACGCGAAGTGTTCGTCTACCCGCTCCGAAATGCTGTCGCTGGCGATGTTGCAGATGTTGTGAGCCAGTTCATTGATCTGGAGCAGCGCAAGCTCGTGGAAACGCTTAGCGAGGAACAACTCGGTTCTGCCGCTCGCCTGCTCGAGCGTGAGGTGACGATCCAGGGTGATGAGAAGTCGAACACTGTGCTCGTGTCTGCGAGCCCGCGGTACATGGAGCGGGTGAAGGAGATCATCGAGCAGCTTGATGTGGACCCGCCTCAGGTGTTGATCCAGGTCATGCTGGCAGAAGTCACGCTGGATTCAGGCGGCGAGTGGGGCATCGACTGGTCGGCATCGGTTGGTTCGGTCGGCGTGGCAGGATTCGGCCTGACGAGCACGTTTGCACAGGGGTTCGCCGTGCCGAATCTCACGGTGTCGCATGCTGACTTTGAGTTGATGATCCAGGCGCTGCGCACGCAAGGTCGCGTGCAGGTACTGAGCAACCCGTCGATCATGGCTGCGAATAATGAACTCGCCACGATTCAGATTGGTGAAACGATTCAGGTGCCGGATCAAACCTCATTCACGGACTCGGGCCAGTCGAATACGTCGCTTCGGTCGGAAGAACTTGGTGTGATTCTCGAAGTCACGCCTTCGATCAACCCCGATGGTTTCGTCCGCCTCGACATTCAGCCGACGATATCGAGCCTGAGCCAGCGGACGACGCAGATCAACGAATCACTCGTCGCGCCGATCATCACCCGGCGCACTGCTGACACGACCGTGACTGTGCCCGATGGTCAGACCATCATCATCGGCGGACTGATTCAGGATCGATACGAGATTCGTGAAGCCAAGATTCCGTTCATTGGCGATATCCCGATCGTGGGCGAGGTGTTCCGCTCTGAGAAGGAACAGGCAACGAAGACAGAACTGCTCATTGTCCTCACCCCGCATGTGATTACCAGCCCGAGCGGTGTCGCAGGGATGACCCAGGAAGGTGTGGACCGCCTGACACTGCCTGAACGCATCAAGGATGCGATTCGTCGCGGAAATCTTGACATTGGCGACGGCTTGTACGACGCAGAGGGCAACCTGATCGAAGATGTTGATGTTGAAGCCAAGCCAGACGACCGCGAAGGCAAAGAGCCCGATTCCCCGAATGCTCGCTGGGAGGATGATCCGTTCGGCAGGCGCCCGGCCGGCAGTTCTGGCGAATAAGCCAGAGGCGAAGTTCGCATACACACGCACACGCACACACACACGAGGGGTGAGACATGCATCGTTTGCTGGCAGATTTTCGCAACATACGGCGGCGCGCTGGCTGTGCGCTGCTGTGCGCCGGGTCGCTCATGTTCGTCGCCTGCCAGACCGGCCGCGTGACGACCAGCGACAGTCGCCCGATGCCTCCCCGGCCGCGTGCCGTCAAGCAGCCGCCGAGCGATGCCGTCCCCAACCGGATGACGCTGCTCGTCGGCCAGAAACCCATCGACACCAACGGCAACGGCTTTCCCGATCGTGTCGAGGTGTCGTCGACACTGTTCTCCTGGCCCAACACGGCCGGGATGGAAACACCAGGCACATTCGAGTTCGCGCTCTATCCGATCGGTCATGCAGATCGACCTGATGCGCAGCCGCTGGCACGTTGGGAGATTCCAGTCGAGTCGGGCAGCCCCCATCGCGTGCGCACCATCTGGGGGTTCAGCTACAACTTCCAGTTGAGCATCACCGCAGCCCGCGGCTCCGATGAACTGCCCGGCATGCGAGGCGACATGCGCGGCCGATTCATCCCGGCATTTGATGATGCGCCAGTCGTCGTCTGCTCCGACGAAGTACGGCTCGTCCAACTCGGGCGAACAGTCCAGGCTGGTGCGACGCTCGGCGAGTAGAGACCCTGGGTGTCGGTTCGCGAACGATCGTTCGTGATGAGGGCCGCACACCTTGGAAGCGTGACTGATGCCCGCGCCCTCTACAGATGCCGCCGCAGGCGCGCCCCGCGCGCGCAGGGATGATCGAGACGACAAATCGCCGACCACACTTTGTCGTAAACTTCTGATGCGAAGGCACT
>CAZVXI010000228.1:0-4480 GCA_964631295.1 uncultured Isosphaeraceae bacterium | reverse complement strand
GCAAATTGTCCATTTTTCGGATTTGCAGCAGAGTGCCAGAATTTCCTCAAATTTCTGAAATTTGCGGGAATAAGGCCACAACCGTCACACCAGTGTCCATAAATCCTCCTGATGCGCGCGGTGCCATCAGCACTCCGTGGATCCCCACTTCCGTGGAATGACGTGAAGCCGCACGCGATGATTATGTCAATACACAATCCACATCAGGCACAATCCTTCGGGCGGCATCGTCGGGCCGGCTGCGGCTCGATCACGCGCTGCAAGAATATTCATAACATCATTCGGCTCACACTTACCGCGCCCAACTTCCACAAGCGTGCCCGCAATGATGCGCACCATGTTGTACAGAAATCCCGGGCCAGTCACATCAATGTACATCCGATGATCATCGCCTTGGACGATCTCGCATGATTCAACCGTGCGCACCGTCGACTCGCGCCCGTGATGCAGCCGGGTGAAGCTCGCGAAGTCATGCTCGCCGACAAGATGCGCCGCCGCTTGCTGCATACGTTCCGGATCGAGCGCGTAGTGCACCTTCGTGAAGAAGTGCCTGTCCCACAGCGGCCGCAATACATTCTTCGGATGCCCGTGATGAATCGAATAGCGATAGCTCTTGCGCTGCGCCTGTGAGATCGGCTCGAATGTCGCATCGACTTCTTCGATACCGGTGACGAGCGCATCGGCGGGCAGGCGACTGTTGATCGCGCGCAGCATCGCGTCCGGCTCGATCATTGCGACGGTTGTGAACGCGGCTGTCTGCCCGCGCGCGTGTACGCCTGAATCGGTGCGCGAGGCGCCATCGACATTGACCGCTTCGCGCACAACCTGACGAACGGTCTCTTCGAGCACGCCCTGCACGGTGCGCAGCGGCTCGGCATTGGGCGGCTGCTGCTTCTGCCAGCCATGAAAATGTGTCCCGTCGTACGCGACGGTGAGTTTGTAGCGCGGCATGCGATCATCGTATCGCGCGGAGGGCAGCGCGATCGTGGTGCACACCCACGGACTTTCTGTGTCAATCCACCGGCGTGCCGCACTCCGGGCAGGATTGTGCCTGCAGGTTGCGCAGCTCATAGCTGCAGTGCAGGCACACTCGTCCGGGTATCGGCGTCACCCATCGGCTGAGTCGGCCGCTCAGCAGCGCCAGCGCAATCCCCGGCGCGAGCAGCCCGAGGCTGTAGCCAGTCCACGAGAAACCCTCGCTGTAGAACACGATCAATGCATCTGATCCGCCGAACGACACCGCCTGCATGATGACCTGGATCAGGCCGTACAGCCCGTACAGGATCATGATCATCGCCGTCAGGCGCATCGCTGCGAGCACGAAGAAACGTGCCCGACGAACGGTCGTGCCAATGTGGGTCATGCGCTGGAGTCTAATATCGATTCGCGCGAGTCTGGGCCGGCGTGCGGTTTTTCGCGATGATGAAGCACGATCAGGAAGCGCGCAGCAGTTCGATCGCCTCGCGCACGGCCGGGCCGAGCGCCTGAAATGCCTTGTCGATGTCCCAGCTCTGGTTGGATCGGTCGCCGGTGGTGTTGCTGATCGCGCGGATCTCTATTGCAGGCACATGCAGGCGTCGAGCGGCATGAACCACCGCAGCGCCTTCCATCCCTTCGGCGACGGCTTGCGTCCGACGGACGACTTCAGCGGCTGCATCATCTGTTCCGGAGCATGTTGCCACCGTGGCAATGGGCGCGATGCGGAACCTGACCGCAAGCGCGTCGATCAGCCATTCATCAACGGGGACGATGTTGCCGGGAAAATCGCCGAGGCAGAAGCCCATGCCTTCCATATCTGCAAAGCCGCGCGGCGTGATGAGCCCCTCTTCGACATAGACGCAACTGGATGACACGATGATGTCCCCCGCGGCAAGCTCGCCTCCGGGCAGCGCACCTGCGATGCCGGCACTGATGGTGATGTCGAACGGGCCGTGCTTGACGATGCGTTCAGTCGTCGTGGCTGCTGCATTGGTGCGCCCGATACCAGCGACGGCGATGGAAGCGTCTGCAATGTTGCCAATCGCCTCTGCTTCATCCGCCACGGCCGTCACGATCAGTGCTCGCATGGCAGCAGTGTAAGCACGGCACGGTTCGCGTGGATTGCCCCGATCGCCTGATTCCTGGCAGTTGTCGGGAGCAAGACAAACGGGCGCGATCCTCGACCTTTCAAACCCTGCTGTCACCGCCGCTGCGTCGAGTTCGGCTCGATTGTCTTCGGGCGGCCAACAGCAACTCCCACGCGACCGCCGCATAGACCGGCAGGTACGCAACCACATACACCCAAGCGGGAATGTCCCATGTTGCTGGCTCGACGAGTGCTGCGTAGCCGAACGTGAGCGTCAACGACGCGATCCACAGCGACACACTCGGGGCAATCGGCAGCAGCGCGAGCGCCCACAGCGCATACCACGGGTGGGCCGTCGTCGACAACAGCACTGTGGCAAACAGCAGTGTCCGGGTCGCGGCGATCAGATCCAATCGTGATCGCATCAGTCCGATGAACATGCCGGCGAGCAGGGCAAGGCAGATCAGCCGCGCGGCGAACTCATGTCGCTCGCGCTTCTGCCATTGAATCTGCTCATCCTCGATTGGCGAGATGACCTTGCTCAGCCCGAGCACCGGCTCATACACGCTGCCAAAGTGCGACCACTTGTTGGCAAATCGATCTGCAGATGCGCGTACGTTCTGAAGCGGTTGGGCATCGTGTGCCAACAGCAATGGGCCGGCAAGCGCGATGCAGCACGCCGCACCGACGATCCCGCACATGAACCACCGCGACGTCGGCTTGGAGCGCAGCATGAACGCAGCCACGGGAATCGTCACCGGCTTCACAAGCGCACCAAACGCAAGCGGAATCATGGATGCAATCAACCCGCGTTCGACGCGTGGCCCGACTGTCACGATCGCGAGCAGAAGCAGCGCAATGCCGATCGCATCCTGATGGCCGGAACCCGCGAACTCTGCAATCACAACAGGATGCCAGGCATACAGCGCGAGCCACCAGGCGGATCGCCCGCGCCGTTTCAACAGCAGCGCGATGCAGATCATCGCAATGATCTCAAAGAAGATGAACGCGACGCGGAACGGCCGCGCTGAGTCATCGGTATCGAGGTCTGCATCACCCATCGCCAGGCCGACGCCAGCAAACACAAGCTGGCTCGTTGGCAGGTAGAGCGTGTGCATCTCTCGGTTGTTGACGCGCGCGATCAGCGCGCGCTCGCCCGGCCAGCGCTCGGAAGAACCAAGCAGGATGTCGGCCTCGCACTGCGCGGGCGATTGCAGATACGGATTGATGCCACGGGCCAGCGTGCGCCCGTCGAGTTCATAGCGGTGGATGTCATCGCTGAGCGTGGCATCGTGTGTGAAGATGACGACGCCTCGGGCAGCGATCGCGATTGCGAAGATCAGCACCAGCGGCAGCCAGCGCGGGCGATGTCGTGCATCTTTCTCGCCATGCCCCCCGTGATCGGCCGAGCCCGACCCGCCAGCCCCGCGCAGCGCGATCCAGAGCATCGTCAGCCCTGCCCAGCCGAGGCCGGCACTGCTCCAGAACCATAGGAGGTGGGCGAGGTTGCCCTGCCCGGCGGCATCCGTCGGAGCACGATCGATCGACAGCCCGGCCAGCACGGCAATGTGCCAGGCAAGACCGGCGAGCGATACAGCCACGCCCAGCCGGCCACACCGGCCCAATCCGAGCCGCATGGAGGCAGAAATGTCGGTTTGTCCGGGGTCGTGCTTTGCCATTGCCTGCGGAACTCGAAACCATCGAAACCAAAGCGCTCGCGAGCCGATAAACATCGCTGGCGGCCCGGTTCTGTTGAACCGCCACGCTGGAAAGAGGGTACACTTATCAGCGTTCACACGCGGCGGTGCGCCGGGTGATGATCTCATGACGAATCCAGTATTGAGTTCCAAAGGACCGCTCGCTCGGGGAACACAGCAATGATCAATCTCAACTCATCGAATCCGGTACTCAACGATCAGGACACCTTCTCCAAGGTGTACGGCAAGGACATGTTCGCCTCGGCGGCCAAGCCCGCGACGGCAACGATGACCGGCGTGGTCAACAAGACGGGCCTGCTCGTGCTCATCGCAGTGGTGGCAGGCGCCATCGCCTACGCGATGATCGTCCCAAGCATGGGCTGGCTCATCGGATCGGGCATCGCAGCGTTCGGTATCGCGATCGGCCTCGGCTTCGTCATGCGCGGCAACCCGAAGGCATCGGTCTTCATGGCGCCGATCTATGCGATTGTTGAAGGCGTCTTCCTCGGCATCTTCACAAAGCTGCTCGATGGCCTGCTTGTGCAGTTCCTGAGCGATGATGCGCTTGCCAAACTTCAACTCGAACGGACAGGCGACGACTTTGCATTGCCGCAACTCATCGGCGGCGGTCCGGCGTCGCTGGCGCTGCCCGCGTTCCTGATCACCATTGCCGTCACCGGCACCATGCTCGGCCTTTTCTACACAGGCATTCTCAAGC
>CAZVXI010000227.1:0-4489 GCA_964631295.1 uncultured Isosphaeraceae bacterium | reverse complement strand
GCGTAGTCCTGGATGAGCGGCAGGACGAACGCCCCGCCGCCATGGAAGCACTTCGCCGCTTTCGCGCCGCCGACTTTCCCGTACACAACGAGAATGCGGTTACTCGGGCACCTGCGGTACCGGCTGATGAGGTACATGATGAAGAACAGCGCAAGCAGCGCAAGGATGCCGACGATCACGAGCCACCACATAGGGTTTCCGCTGTTTCCTGCTGTTGCTATGAACAGTTGCGAGTCCATCGTGCACTCCTTTGAAAAGTGACCTCACGAATGAGATCATGTGTGCTGTGTCACGGTCAGTGTGTTGTCGCCGTTGGCCTGAACGACGCGAACGGATGCGCGAGAGTCGATCGCATCCGATTCAGAGACTGCGGAGAACAATCGCATTCGCTGGTTGATCACCACGCGCACCTGCCCTCGCCCCTCGCCCGATGCAGGAATACTGGTGTACACGATTCCTTCACGACCAACCGCATCGCGAATGTTGATATTGCCGGACGACTGCAGGCTGTACATCAACCGCATCATCCAGACGATAAGCCAGACTGTTGCGCCGCCGAAGCCGACGGCGAGGGCGATACTGCCGGCCATGTCCCAGCCGAGCCCGAAGCGGCCCACGAGTCCGCCGCCACCAAAGCCCATCAGGAAGCCGGAAATGGTCTGAATGGACAGCCACTCGAATGCAAGAGTCGAGTCGGCTGCGCCGTCGTGGACGTCAAGATCGGCCTCAGCAGCGATATCGAAGTCGGCATCAACGTCGACATCTGCATCCATGTCGAGGCCGCCGGCAAAGCCGCCGATCGTCATCAGCAGGAGCTTGACGACAAAGACGCTCGTTCCGAGGATCGCGGGGATCGAGAACAGCCACAGGCCGTCATCGAGAAGTTTGTCCAACATGGCACGGTCCCTTTCGAGGTGCTCTCTGGCACGCTGGTATTATGCCAAGTTCGGCGTCTGTGACATGTCGGCAAAGTGGGTTTTCGGGACGGCTCACGTTTTTCGTGCGAGATTCAGTGTCACAGCAGGTCGCTCGCCGGTATTCTGAAGGTGCTCGTTCAGGGAGTCCGCCCATGTATCTGCGTTTGCTTGCGATTCTGATTCTGCTGCTGGCATCGAGCTCGGCGTTCGCCAGCGAGGATCGCCAGGATATTGATGTGCTCTACGCTGGCAAACCCGGCAGTGAGCGAATGGCCGACTTCGAGCGGTTCCTGGCAGAGCACTTTGCGGCGGTCGGCACAACCTCGCTGGAGACGTTCACCTCTGAGGATGCCGATGCGTACGACGTTGTCATCCTCGACTGGGTTTCGATATTCCCGCGCGATAAAGATGGCAGGATCAATCGTGAGAATTTCCAGTTGCGGTTGCCACGATTTCCGGAGTTGCCCAAGGACTACGACAAGGCAACGGTAATGATTTCCTCGGTCGCGGCGCGCGTCGGCGGCCACGCAAATCAGCAACTGAAGTTTGACTGGTTGTGACTGTGCCTTGGTAGTTCAGCCCACGGTGTGGCGCTGCAGCATCCAGTCTTTCAGACTCCGTATCCAGTTGAGCCGACGTTCGTCGATTACCAGACGCCGATGAACTACCGGAACTATCCGGCGGGTCTGGATCTTCCCGAGAAGATTCGTGTGTGGAAGGTGCAGACGAAGGATTCGCCCGAGATCGATGTCGGGCTTGTGTCGTCGCCGACTGGCTTTGATGAGCCCGACTCTGAGGTGATTTCCAGCGGGCTCAACAGCAAAGGCCCGGAGTCCGTCGCGATCGCGCGGCACGGCAACTTCTTCTTCTGGGGGTTCTTCGCCCGTCCGGAGCACATGACCGAAGAAGCACGCAAGGTGTTTGCCAACTCGGTCGCATACATCACGCGATTTGACGGGCAGCAGCCCGTCTCGAAGCGCCTCAACATGAGTCGCGACGACCTGTCGCAGTACTTTGTGTGGGCCAGGAAGTCGCCCGCGATCCTGCGTCGCGCGTTTGGCAATGATCTTGTGGAGAAGTTCGACGGAGATGTTGCCGGCTTGGAGAAGCATGTTGAAGCCAATCTCGGCTTCATGCATACGATCAGTCGCAGGGAGATTCGCGTTGATGACGATGCGCAGGCTGTCGGCATCGCCAACAACGACATTGCAATACTGCAACATTGCATCAATCACTTTGAAAGCAGAAACCAGATGAAGGCCGATCGTGCAAAACGCTTGCTGAAGCGATATACGCACGAATCATTCATGACGACTGCTCAATGGCAGCAGTGGCTGGATACAAACCGTTCTCGGATGTTTTTCAGCGATGTTGGCGGCTTCAAGTGGTATGTGATGCCTGAGTGATCACGCCACGAGGTACTTACACAGGAAGTCGCGCTGCCTGTCTTTGGCGTCAGCCGAAAACCTGCCGAAACCAGCGTGCTCGAATGGCGCGCCGGTCTCGTCATACACGATAAACTCGACACGCTCCGGGGCCTCGTATTGCTGCCGAAGTGCATCAATGAACTCACGTTGCCCTTCGAAGCAAACCCACTCGTCCTGCCTGCTGTGGATTGCCTGAAGCGGAATCTCAAGCCAGTCGTCGAGATTGTGTATCGGGTTGCGCTGTTCGACTTCATCGGGGTCGCGATGGCGGAACATCTCGCGTTTGCACTGCGACTGCCATGAACCAGTCGTGGCCTCACCGCAGGCGCATACGAAGTCGTGCGAAGTGCAGAGCCGCACGAACGTGGCCATGCCGCCAGCAGACATACCACCGATGCCGATCCGCGTCATATCGAAAGCATCGAGTGATGCGAGGTGATCGACGATGCCATCGATTTCCTCCACCATTTCGAGGATGATGTCAAGGGTGTGGTCCGGCTGCTGCGACCGCTGATCGCAGCGTTCGCCATGGCCGGGAAGATCGAGTGCGCACGCGCCGAATCCGGCGCGCATCCAGCGAAGGTATCGCCCCGGATCGAGTTCCTTGTTGGCGGTTCTGCCGTGCATCCAGAGCATCACCGGCACCTTTTCAGCCAGATCCCAGTTCGGATGCACAAGCAGAGAGGGCGTTTGCGAGTCGCCCAGGCGCAGCCATTTCGCATTCGCGCGGAGCGAGGATGGCAGTTGTTGCGTCAGATCAGGCATGGGCGCGATCATAGCCCTCCCATGCGATGAGTTGATCGCGGATAGGATTCGGCATGCTCAAGATCATCGGCGGAGAGTATCGATCACGCAGGCTCGAAGAGCCAAAGCCCGACGAACAGTCGAGGCCATACATCGCGCGGATCCGCGAGTCAGTGTTTAATATGCTGCGCGGCTGGTTTGACGATGCCAATGTTCTCGATCTGTTCGCAGGCGTCGGGACGGTCGGGCTTGAGGCTGTCAGCCGAGGGGCAGCCCGTGTGGTGATGGTTGAGCAGAACCGGCAGACGCACGAGCACCTCAAGCACAACATTGAGACACTCGGGTGCGGCGACCGTGCCGAAGCGATTCTCGCTGATGCGCTCAGCGATCACATTCTGTTTCGAGCGCCTCGGCCGGTTGATCTGCTGTTTGTTGACCCTCCGTATCCACTGATGGCGGACGATGCGACGCGGCCGCATGTGTTTGCGCAGATCGAGCGGTGCAGGGCGGTGCTCGCCGATCGATCATTTGTCATTCTGCGCTCGCCGCTCGGACCGGACGAGATCGACCTGACGATCGATGGCTTTGCAGGGCCGGAGGCGCACGACTACGGTCGCGACAAGTGGGTACTGCTGTATCAGCCAAGAGCAGATGACGAAGCGAGCGATGGTGCCACTTGATTGACGGAGCCGGCAAGCCGGATGATTTACAGCAACTGTCGAGACTGCGCGCAGCGGCGGTTTCGGTGGTGCGCCGATTGCGCGGCGAGAATCACGAAGCGTACTTCGCTGGCGGCTGCGTTCGCGATCGACTCCTGGGTATCACCCCGACTGATTACGACGTGGCAACCAGTGCTCGGCCGGAACAGGTCAGTGCGATTTTCCATCGGGTGCAGCATGTTGGAGAATCATTTGGCGTCGCGCTCGTGATGATCGATGGATTTGCGATTGAAGTCGCGACATTTCGAACCGATGGCGTGTATGCCGATGGGCGCCATCCGCAGTCTGTCGAGTTCAGTGACGCTCAGCACGATGCCCAGCGACGAGACTTCACGATCAACGGCCTGTTTGAAGATCCGCTGAGCGATCAGGTCATCGATCTTGTCGGCGGACGTGCGGACCTCGAACGTGGCGTGATTCGGGCGATCGGCGACCCTGCAGCGCGGCTTGGGGAGGACCGACTTCGCCTGCTCCGCGCAGTTCGCTTCGCTGCCCGATTCGGATTTTCGCTGGACCCGGAGACCGCAGATGCGATTCGATCCAGTGCAGATACGCTCACGGGCGTGAGCCCCGAGCGAATCGGTCAGGAACTGCGGCGGATGTTTGCACACGAAAATCGGGGCGTTGCTGCGTGGGAACTGCAGTACCTCGGACTCGATCAGCCCGTGCTCAACGAGCCGCA
>CAZVXI010000226.1:0-4504 GCA_964631295.1 uncultured Isosphaeraceae bacterium | reverse complement strand
CCGGTGAGATTTGTATAGACTGAATAGACCACTGGATTCGGCATTGTGCATGGAGGCACATGAAGGTCATGGGAATGGAATCTGCAAGTTGGGACAGGCCGCGCGGCCCGCGGATTGGAATAACCACCGATCTGCACGATGGGCGATGTCGCGTCGGGCGAACGTACGGCGAGCATGTCATCGCTGCAGGCGGCACGCCGGTTCTGCTCATGCCCGACCACACGCTTGCTGGCGTCTACATTGACCTGTGCGATGGATTTATCCTCACCGGCGGCGACGATCCGATCATGGCTGACTTCGGGGAGGCGATGCATCCGAAGGCGACAGCGGTGGACGCGGCCCGCCAGCGATTCGAACTGAAACTGCTCAGGCTGCTGGATGATCGGCCGGATATCCCAATCCTGGGTGTGTGCCTCGGGATGCAGTACATGGCGTTGCATGCAGGCGGCCGGCTCAATCAGTTTCTGCCAGACACGCACGCAACGGCCGCAGACCATTGGGATCGACGCGACCACGCCATCATCGGCAGCCTGGGAGAGGGTCAGGTTCACTCCCACCATCGGCAGGCGATGGCCTCCGCAGGTTCCCTCGATGTCCTTGCATCGGCACAGGATGGCGTCATCGAGGCAGTGGGCGATGATCGAAGGGCGTTCTATCTGGGCGTGCAATGGCATCCTGAGCGGACTGCCGATGATCGATTCTCCGGTGCCCTGTTCCGCCGGCTCGTTGAGGTCGCGGGGGCTGAAATCAGTTCCCTGACGACCACCTGAGAGCAAACTCAGAGAGTCCGGCAATTTGTAGATGATCCCCGGCTACGTTTCTGCAATGATCCCGCTCGGAGCCGCAGCACCTGCAGGTCTTATGGAGATTCTGCTGTCCTCGGGGGATGAGGAGGCAACACATGGCTTTGACACGCTCTTTCGGCTTGGTGGTGGTGGCCACACTGTGTGCACTTGCGATTGCATCGTTTGCGACTGGCCAGGGATCGGATGATCCCATGGTCGTCGCTCAGGAGCACATCGACTCCCAGGAATGGCAGGCGGCTGTCGACGTTCTGCGCGGCGTGACACAGAGTCAGCCGGACAACCCGCGCGCATGGCTGCTGCTTGGATACGCGCTCCATGCTGCGGGTCGGGTTGACGAAGCACTGCCATATCACCTCATGGGCGCGGAGTTTGATCAGACTGCTCCGGTGTGCATGTACAACGTGGCGTGTGTGTATGCACTGAAGGGCAACAGTGATAAAGCTCTCACGTGGCTGGAGAAGTCAGTCGAAGCTGGCTTCAGCCAGCGACAGCAGATGCAGACCGACCCCGACCTTGAATCGATCCGGTCTGACGAGCGATTCGCCAGAATCATGGATGGCTTGAAGGTCCAGGCGCCGCGTGCGCAAGCGCGTGGTATTCTGCCGCCGGACCGTCGTGAAGAGCAGCTCGCGCTGGCTCGCAGGCAGTTTGACTTCTGGGTTGGTGAATGGGATGTGTACACGCCGGATGGCAAGAAGGCTGGCACCAACAGCATCACCCTGGCGCACGCTGGCAATGCACTCATCGAACACTGGACGAGCGCAAAGGGCAGCCAGGGAACGAGCATCAACTACTACAATCCAAGCCGGCGGCGCTGGACGCAGGTCTGGGTTGATGACGGCGGCAACATCATCAACAAGACAGGCCGCTACATCGATGGATCCATGCGTTTCGAGGGTTCGCACACTTTGCCAACTGGAGAACGACGGGCCTTCCGCGCACGCTTCACGCAGAACGAAGACGGGACTGTGCGGCAGTTCATTGAAGAATCAACAGACGGCGGCAACTCGTGGAAGACATGGTTTGACGGCATCTACGTGCCAAAGGGTGAACGACCGCCGGATCATGATGACGAGCACGTCGAGCAACTCTCGCAAGGGGGCATCAACTGATACGGTCCGCCGTCGCAGGAAAAAACAAGGGGATCCAGATGGATCCCCTTGCGTTGGGTCAGAAATATCTGCGGCAAGTCAGGGCGTGCAGGTGTTCCCCCAGTTGGACAGGACCGCGAGCAAGTCGGCAAGGCCGACGCTGCCGTCGCCATTGACATCGCCTTCCGGCCCTGCCCCCCAGTTGGAGAGAACATTCAGCAGATCCGCCAGCCCGACAGTGCGATCACCGTTGGCGTCGCCGGGACAGAGCGGTAACTCCGTGCTGACATCATCAATGCTGAAGGAGTCCAGATCGCTGCCGGTAATTTCCAGCGCGACAAAGCCAGCCGAGGTCGGACTGCCAGCATCGCCACGCATAGTCGACCCGTGTCGCCGGGGCTGGCCGGCCCCCGCGCGTAGCGGTGGGGCAGCGGGCCTGAGGCCGCGGATCATGACCTCATCGGCCTCGACAACTGAACTGCCGGTGATCTCGAACATGAACGTTGCAGCACCTGGTGCCGGTCGCAGCAAGACCATGATCTCATCCTCGGCCATGGTCGGCATGATGTGGGCTTCAAACTCACCGGGCCAGTTGGCAGCTCCGCTGATGGTGCCCCACGGCTCGGGCAGCGGGCCAGCGTAGCTGTCCTGAACAGCGCCACCAAGCCGTGCTTCTATATCGACGTCAATGGACGGGTGGTCAGGTCCGAAAAGGTGATGCAACTCGAGTTCATCCGCTCCGTTCTTGCTGATGGAAACTCCCATCTCTGCGAGGGAACCTCGACCAATGTCCTCGGTCTCCACGCCATTGAGGAACAGCGTCCCAAGCTGCCCGGGATCAGGGGTGACCGAGACTCTAAACGAGATATCAAAGAAGCTGTCAACCTGGAAGTCCCCGCCCGGCGGTGAAAGGTCGGCGCGAACGCCGTCCATGCCGGATGAGCCGAGGTTGAAGACCGCAATGCGACCGCCACCGCCACCGGCCCCGGGTTCAGATCGCAGTCGGGAGTCGCCCTGTTGCGAATAGGAGACACAATGCAGGTTCACCCACTCTTTGTGGATTGCGAACGGCGGAGCATTCGCAGCACTCACACAGCCAGCATGCATGCGCGGCGTTGGAAAACCGGTCGTGTTCTCCGCGAAAATCTGCAGTCGCTGGCCGGGCACCATCTCGCCATCGAGCAGGAACTCTGTCGGGGCCGGGTTCACCAGATCGAACAGGATGCCTTCACATGCGCCGGGGTCGACCCATGGCGGACAGCAATCATTCTCAACGACAGTCATGCACATAACCACGCCGTCGTCTCCGGACGAGCCGATGTTGCCCACGATCGAAACCGGCATCGGGCCGCTCCACGCGGGGGTGCCATCGGGTGCCAGCACAGCTGCGTGCAGCACGCTGACTTCGAAGGGCAGTGAGCCAGGATCAAACAGTAACGTTGCTGAGCCGTCGGGATTCCCTTCGAGACCCCAGTAAACTTTACCGGATATTCCCCGCGCAACTGCGATATCAAAGAAGCCCTCGCTTGCGTGACGAGCGAGGTGCGGGTACTGACCCATCGGAGGCAGTCCAAGCTCGACGCTTATGCCCTGAGCACTCTCGCCGAGATCAATGCGCACGCCATCCAGTCCGGATGAGCCAATGTTGGAAACGACGAGATCGCAGTTGGCATCTTCGCCAAGGCATGCGCCTCCGATCGGCGCGTGCGGCAGACCGCCATAGTTGGTGGGCAACTGTGGGATGCCTCCCTGCACGAGCGGGCCGCGCACCTCCTGAAGGCCGCCGATGCCATCGAAGATCGAACCGGGGCAGCCCTGCCACTCGATGCGGTACTCGATATCGAAGAAGCTGTCGACCTGGAAGTCGCTGCCTGGAGGACCCAACTGCGTCAGCGTTGTATGGCCGGGGCTGGGCAGACCGTTTCCGGTGCCGCCATCGATCCGGAAGGTGCAGAAATCAGGATCGCCGAAAAGTTCCCCCTCCAACAGCACCATTTCATTGGGGAAGGATTGTTCGGCCTCGCCTGGTGTGCGCGGCCCGGTGTGCAGTTCAAGGTTCGACTGGAGAGTGATGTTTCGAGTGTAACCTGCAAGTTCGCCGGCACCGTGAATGTCAAGCCGAAGATCGGCGTCGAACAGGATGATCTGGCCATCTGGCCCGAATTGACCACCTGGCAGGTGCACGATGTTCTGAAAGTTCTCCAGCGTCGGGATGAGTATCAAATCAGAACCCGGCGGTACCGGGAGTATCAGTGGCTGGCCCGGAATCGGCAGCATCGGACACGGGGGCGGCAGCAGCACCGTACCGGTCCCATCGTCGGGCGCGGCACAACCCGGGCCGAACACGTTCGGATTCTGCATCACGTCAAATCCGACGCTTTCTTCCGGCGTTCGCAACGGCAGTGGGATGCAGTCGGGCGGCAGACATGGCGGCAGAAACAGATCAGGTGGCATCGGAACGTGGCCAAGTGGGTCACACACCGACCACGGCATGGGCAGCAACGGTTCGAGCGGCGGCATCGGCAGATCAAGCTCGCGGATGTTCGCGGGGTTGCCGACCTGAACGAACAAGAGGTGCGGCACGAGCGGCAGCTCACCATCGAATGC
>CAZVXI010000225.1:0-4522 GCA_964631295.1 uncultured Isosphaeraceae bacterium | reverse complement strand
GGTTGGTCAAGCGGGTCGCACGGCGAGGCTGGCAGGTTCGGGCAGCCCATCACACCGAGTTGCACCTGACCATCTGTCAGCCAGCCAAGGGCGATCGCATATTGCTGCCCTCGCAGGAAGCCTTTGGTGCCATCAACCGGATCGAGCGTCCAGTAGCCAGCAGCGCTGCCATCGTGATCGCACGCGTCGATGGCATCGAGGATCGCGTCTTCGCTTGCATCGGGCTCGACCATACGGGCAGCCTCGACGACTTGGCGGCGAAGAACGCCTTGATCGCTCTGCCTCAGGATTCCAGCGTGCTCCTCACCCACAATCAGTGGCTGATCAAGGTGCCTCGCCAAATGCAGCGCCACAATCGCCTGCACAGCGAAGTCGGCCACTGTCACCGGGCTGCGATCGTCCTTGCTCACCGAACGCACCCGCTCAAGATCCTTCTGAACGTGATTCGCGACCCGCGCCGCCGCCGCGACGGCCTCCGTGGCAATCGTCAAGCGTTCATTCATCGTTGGCGCGTGCATTGTCATGCGGCGATCATAGCCCAAGCCGATTGGCCTCACGCACAAGTCAGGGGAATCCGACCATCCATTTATCGGTTTATTGGATAAATACACTTGCCAAGTGTGTCGAAGTTGCTATTCTGGCGACTTCTCGAAGACGAATCGTCATGCAGAACTCCCGCCTCGCCAACCCGACGCCCATGATGATGTTCATGGATATGCACATGCCCGGCCCGGGCGGCATGGCGTCGGTCTGCGAACGGCTCTGATTCGATCGCACAGCAAACGACCATGATGTCCGGGCATCCTTTGCAGGTCGTTCCCCCTTCACAACACGCAACTGACTGATCGTCGGCGCACGCGATTCGCCACGATCTGCCCATGACCAGGAGTTGGACCCATGTCCACCGCTACGCTGACCGCGAGCGCCGATGCGTTCGCGCCGATTCACGTACCCGATCTATCGACCCGCGCGATCCATGCCGGGCTTCATCCCGACCCAACGCACGGGTCGCTTCTGACACCGATCGTTCAATCAACCACGTTCGTGCAGGATGGCGTCGGTCGTGATCGCGGCTTCACGTATTCACGCGCAGGCAATCCAACTGTCGCTGCGCTGGAGGTTGCGCTCGGCGAGTTGGAAGATGCGCCCCCAGCCGTGTGTTTCGGCACGGGCATGGCCGCCACGACTGCGTTGCTGCTCGCCACGCTCAAGGCCGGCGATCACGTGGTCGTATCCGACGTCGTCTACGGCGGGACTGTCCGTCTGCTCCGCAATGTGCTTGCAAACTTCGGCGTGGATGCGAGCTTCGTTGATACGGCCACGCCTGCCGCCGTCGACTCAGCAATCACGAAGGCGACGCGGCTCATCTTCATCGAGACGCCGGCAAACCCCACGCTCAAACTCACCGACATCGCGGCGATCGCCGAGATTGCCACTCGCCAGCGTGTCCCGCTGGTCGTGGACAACACGTTCCTGACACCGGCATTGCAGCAGCCGCTTGATCTTGGCGCAAGTGTGTCGCTCTATTCGACGACAAAATACATTGAAGGACACAATGCCACGCTGGGCGGCGCGATTGTCTCGCGCGATCGGCAACTGATCGACCACATTCGGTTCATCCGCAAGACACTCGGATCCACGCAGTCGCCGTTTGAAGCATGGCTGACGCTGCGTGGCATCAAGACTCTGCCATTGCGCATCAAGCAGCACTCGGCAAATGCGATGGAGATTGCACGCTGGCTGGAAGATGACGGACGCATCAGCCGCGTTTACTACCCTGGCCTCGAGACGTTTGCACAGCGCGATCTTGCGCGTCGTCAGCAGGCAGATACCGGCGGGATCATCGCATTTGAAGTTGTCGGCGGTGCTGCGACGGCCCGGTGCGTGTTGCAGTCTCTCGCGTTGTGCACACTTGCCGAGAACCTCGGCGCAGTCGAAACACTGGTCACGCACCCTGCGACAATGACGCATGGCGATGTACCAGTCGAGCAGCGTCACGCAACCGGTGTGACAGACGGGCTGATCCGCCTTTCCGTCGGACTCGAATGCCCGGCAGACATCATCGCAGACATTGACGCAGCCCTCACTGTTGCGCTTGGAGGTCGGCAGCAATGACCACCTTCAACAAGACAGTTGTTCTGAAGTTCGGAAGTTCCGTGTTGTCATCAACTGATGCGCTGCCTGATGTCGTCACAGAGATATATCGCTGGTATCGCAAGGGCTACCGTGTTGTTCCAGTCGTCTCAGCGATCGGCAGCACGACGGATGCGCTGCTCGACGCGGCTCGGGCGTTCGGAACGAATCCATGTGAGAGATCGTCCGCTATGCTGCTCGGCACAGGCGAGATTGCCAGTGCGGCGTTACTCGGGCTTGCCCTTCACGAAGTTGGCGTACCAGCCAACGTGCTCGATCATCGCCGGATTTCACTGCGCACCGGTGGCAGCGCAACGGACGCGACACCTGCGACAGTCGACGTCGCCGCAATCAACGGGGCACTCGCAGATGCGCCGGTGCTCGTGTTGCCTGGTTTTCTTGGTGTGGATGATCACGGCTGCACGACACTGCTCGGGCGAGGCGGCTCCGATCTGACTGCAATATTCGTCGCACAACAGATTAACGCTGACCGATGCCGGCTGATCAAGGATGTCGATGGTCTCTACGAGGCAGACCCGAACGCTCCGGGCGCGCGACCCAGTCGTTTTACGTCCATCACGTTCGATGATGCGGCGCAGTTGAATGGAAAGATTCTCCAGCGCAAGGCAACGGAGTTTGCGCGCGATGTTTCATGGCCGTTCGAAGTGACCTGTCTGCATGAGCGAGCAGCAACGCTCGTCGGCAGTGATGAGACCGTTGTGGAAGATCCTCCTGTGCCGACGCGTCCGATTCGTGTGGCGTTGCTCGGACTTGGGACGGTCGGTCGTGGTGTTTACGAACGAGTGGTGTCCCGCCCTGACCTGTTCGAACTGAGCGCAGTTGCCGTGCGATCGCGACGCGGGGCGGAGCGATCAGATGTGCCAGCAGACTTGCTGACAACCGACTGCTGGCGTGCGATTCGCTCGCGGCCTGATGTGATGATCGAACTCATCGGAGGCGTGGAGCCGGCCGTGGAACTGATCGAGGGCGCACTTGCGCGCGGGATACATGTCATTTCTGCCAACAAGGCTGTTCTTGCGAGGCACAGCGCAGCGTTGGAACGCATCGCTGACGCCCACAACGTCACGCTGCGCGGCGCAGCGAGCGTGGGCGGCTCTGCGCCGATCGTCGAACACGTGCAGCAGCTTGCCAATGGCCGGCGGATCACATTGATTGAGGGAATCATCAACGGCTCAACCAATGTCATTCTCGACGATCTCATTGACGGGCGGTCACTCGAAGACTCGGTCGAACGCGCGCAGCGAGATGGCTTCTGTGAGGCAGATCCGTCCCGCGATCTGAACGGCATCGATGCAGCGGACAAACTGGCGATTCTTGCCCGGCTCGCGTTGGGTGTATCACTCGACCCGGACCAAATCAGTCGTGTTGCGCTCGATCAACAACAGGCAATCGAAGCCAACCGCTGTGGACGGGCAGGCCGATCTGTCCGCCATATTGCGCGAGCGATTCGTGCCGGCGATGGAGTGCAGGCATCGGTCAGGCCGTTGATTGTCGGCCCGGCTCATCCGCTTGCGCATGTGCGACGCGAGTGGAATGCCCTTGCTGTTGAAACCGATGATGGAGCAAGACACATCATTCGCGGGCGCGGCGCGGGGCGTATCCCGACGACGGAATCTGTCCTGGCCGATTTGTTCGCGCTTCGTCGCGAGTCTCTCGGTCACGTCGAGAGGTTCACCACGACAACCACACAGCATCATTGACCGAGGGGCATGACAATGCATCGTAATACAACCTGCCTGACAGGCATCGACATTCCCAGACACGCGCGCACATGTGAACCATCAGCGGTGCCGCTGTACCAGACTGCGACTTTTCGACAGCCAACAGCCACCGAGTTTGATCACTACGACTATTCGCGCAGCGGAAACCCGACGCGTGATGCGCTCGAATCTCACATTGCGCGGCTCGAGCACGGAAAGCACGGCTTTGCGTTCTCAAGCGGAATGACGGCCATGAGTGCGGTCGCTCGATTGTTGCGGCCGGGCGATTCGGTCGTGCTCGGTTCGGACATCTATGGAGGCACGTACCGGTTGTTCGCGCAATTGATCGAGCCGTTCGGTATCAATGTTCGCTTTGCCGCACCAGAGGATCCGGAAGCGCTCCGCGCACAGATCGATGCAACGACGAGACTCATATTGATCGAGACGCCATCCAATCCCTTGCAGCGGATCTGTGATCTGCGCCGCGTCGCTGACATCGCCGACGAGTTCGATGCTCTGTTCGCCGTGGACAACACCTTCCTGTCGCCACACCTGCAGAATCCGCTTGAACTCGGTGCCGATATCGTCATTCACTCGGCGACCAAGCATCTTTCAGGTCATGGCGATGTGACGGCCGGTTGCATCGTCGTGAATGACGATGCGATCGC
>CAZVXI010000224.1:0-4568 GCA_964631295.1 uncultured Isosphaeraceae bacterium | reverse complement strand
GGTCGACGGTCTCTGGAGTGGACTCGAGTGCGCGGGTCAGCTTGAACATCTCGGCTAACCAATGATTGCCGTGGAGCGCCTAGAATAGTCCTAACATCGTACTCTTGGAGACATTGTGTACGTTTGTTTGCCCCTGTTTACAGCGGCGGACCTATGATAAATCAAGTGAAGTTCCTTGACCTTGGGAAATTCGCTCGTACCCGACCGAATCTGGCAAACCCGCGATGACCACAACGAATGATGATACCCTGCCCACTCGGTTGCTGAAACTGCGCCCAGACTGGTACATGCAGCCGGAATATGCGAACCCACCAGTGATCGAAACGGGGCTGGCAGTCCAATTCCAAGATCTCGTGCGATTTCAGTCATCACACTTTGGCCAGTTCCACGAGTTGATCAAAGACGAATTTCCGGCAGTTGAAGACCAGCCACGTGTAGCGCACGTCGTCGAAGCACCACATGAAACTCACGTGAGCATGCCGGTGGGTCAGATCATGCTGCCTCGAGTGTGGTACCGATCTCCGGACAACGCGAGCGTGCTCCAGTTACAGCCCGATCGCATGGCGTTCAACTGGCGTTTGCAGGAAGGCGGGGAGTACCCTAACTACCGCGAGGTTGAGCCACACTTCACTCGCTATCTCGATCAGTTCCAACGGTTCGCTTCGGATCGCAAGTTGGGCGAGTTAAAGCCCGACCTCTGCGAAGTCGTGTACATCAATCGCTTTCCTCGGAACGGGCGCTCGCCGCGCGAGATGTTCGAGCACGTCCTCGGCCTGTCATCACCGTTCCTGATGGAGTCAATGCAGGGCGTTGACTTCAATCAAACTTGTTCGATAGGAGACATTGGTCGTTTTTATATGGAGGCCCAGATACGGCGAGATCCGAAGGCAGATCATTTGACCCTGAAGATGACTGCTCGGCTGCGCAGTGACAGTATAGAGGACGTTCGGCATGAGCTGCGCCTAGCACACGACTGGGTCGTAAGCGGATTTGCTCGGCATGTCGACGCTGATTTTCAATGGAATGAACTCGGGAGACAACAATGATGGCACAGCCAGCGGACGCAGCTTGTTTCCACCAAGAAGATGAGCCGATCAGTCAACTTTCGTTGACTGGTTCGATGGCAGAGTACACGCCGCGGGCCCAAGAGTGGCTGGGTGAGGTGCTTGATGCCCTCAATCAGTTGTTGTTCCTTCAGGACAACTGGAACTCATACGGCGCTTCGGCCCCACGTCGCGATTCCATTGACCTCGCACGGGACTGGGCTGCGAGAATTGCAAATCACAGGAGGCTTGACCTGACGGAAAGCGAGGATGCCGCCATCGCGACGCCAACAGTTAGTGCATCAGCAGATGGTAACGCGGTTCTGTGTTGGTATCGGGGTGAAGATTCATTGGAGCTTGAAGTATTGCCCACAGGATTCGTGGACTATGTTCTTCTCGATGGTGAACAGGATTTAGAGGGGCAATCGGCTCAGCCGGCTATCATCATCAACGTCTTGGTCCAGTCGTTCCTCTGCCCGTGTTGATGAGGGCATCGATCCGGATGCCTCAGCGAGATGTCCGTGACGCCCATCACCGAAGTTGAACGTAGTGAACTGTTGCTGAGGCGTGTTCCGCCTAATCAGGTGCACTTTGATATTGAGAATGGCGTCGCTCGCGCTACTGGCTCCGCGTTCCGGCCCAAGTCAGGCGATCTGCGACTCTCCGTGAGTCGTCTTCGGATGACGTCTCCGCGCCGATTGCTCGATTTGCTCGTCGCCCATGACATTGATCCAAGCGACTGGCGTGTTGCTATCCTGCCAGCATCCGTACCGATTGACACCGGATTCCATGTCGTGCACGACCCGGAAGAGGATGACCCAGGCCACTGTCACATTCAGTCGCCGCCAATGCCGGCTAAACCGATGAGCCGAAGTGCATTCACAAGGCTTGGTCGTGGCTCCCGTTTACTGTCGCCGGTAGAGATCGACGCTGATCCGTCCAGCATCACGATTGATCCGGCGGCATAACTGCACCATTGATAACGACCCAAAACGCCATCCAGATGCACGCGTTGGACGCGGAGCCAAGGCCGTCGATCCGATTTCGTCACACTATGCCACCAACATCGCGTGAGTGCGGGTCTCACCTTGACCCAACTTCACTTGCAACGTATCCTGCTCGATTCTGGCAAGGTTGCCGGAGTTTCGTTTCGATTGGAGCGTTCGACGCGATGATTGGTTTCGCTTCCCAGGCAGGCATGCACCGTGATGACAACTGAGCGTTGTCATTTCGTGGATGCTGCTGTGGCCCGCTGGCCGCAGGTGACGATGCTGGGTATGCCCATGGATGGAGCATGCTCATGATCTGAGCCGCCGGCACAAGATGGCGCATGGCTGTCGGCCTGAGGTCGGCACCCATTTGCTCGCGGGTCACGGAGCGTTCTCTGGCGAACGAAACGTGACCTTGTTCATTTTTGGCCCGTTCCTTTTTCAGCCCGCACAACTCGACAACTCAACATTCAGACATCTCAGGCAAGACAGCAATCTCATGAACAGTGAAACACTCCGCATCCTCGACTCGATCGCGCGCGACCGAAACATCGACCGGGAGCTGCTCATCGAAGACCTCGAACAGGCGATGATCTCCGCGGCGCGCAAGCACTTCAACTCGCTCGATACCGAGGAGTTTGGTTGCACGATGGACCGCGCTTCGGGTGAGATTACGATCTGGCGCAACAGCGCCGACGGCGTGCGCGAAGACATCCCGATGAGCACGCTCGGGCGCATCCCCGCGCAAACCGCCAAGCAGGTGATGATTCAGCGCTTCCGCGACGATGAGCGTCAATCGCTGTTGGAAGAGTTCTCCAAGCGGCAGGGTGAGATCACCACCGGCACAGCACACCGCTATGAAGGCGGCGCGCTGGTTGTGCAGGTCGACCGCGCAGAAGGTTTCATGCCCCGCTCAGAGCAAATCCCCGGAGAGCAGTTCCACCCGGGTGATCGTGTGCGATGCCTGATCCTCGACGTGCGCGACTCCGGCAGCCAGGTGAAGATCGTTCTCTCACGCAGCCACCCGGATTTCATCCGCGAACTGTTCGAAGCAGAAGTACCCGAAGTCGCTGAACGCGTGATCGAGATCAAGGCGATGGCGCGCGAGGCGGGCTATCGCACGAAACTCGCTGTTTCCTCGATCGACTCCAAGGTCGATGCAGTCGGGGCATGCGTCGGCGTGCGCGGCAGCCGCATCCGGAACATCGTTGATGAACTGGGCGGCGAGAAGATCGACATTGTTCGCTGGAATGAGTCGAGCCAGATTCTGATCGCCAACGCTCTCAAGCCCGCTGAGGTTGAAGAAGTGTCGTTGTGCTTCGAGCTGGGCCGCGCGACGATCATCGTGCGTGATGACCAACTGTCGCTGGCGATTGGTCGGCGTGGGCAGAACGTGCGCCTCGCCGCCCGCCTGACGGGCTGGGATATCGACATTCTCACGCCGGCAGAGTTTGCCCGGTCTCTCGAAACGCTCGAGGAAACAGTCACGCCGATCGAAGGTGTCGAGCAGGAAATGCTCGACCGTATGGGTGCGCTGGGCATGATCAGCGTGTTCGATATCGAGGAAGTTGGCGAGAGTGTGCTTGTCGAGGAACTGGGCATGCCCGAGGAACTCGCAGCGCGCGTCGTGCAGATTTGCGCGGACAAAGCCAAGATCGTCGCCGAGCAGCAGGCCAAAGAGAAGGAAGAAGCAGAACTCCGCAAGGCCGAGGAAGAAGCAGCAGTGTCTGCCGTGCTCGGAGATGGCGGCGAAGCTTCCGCAGCGGCTGTGCTTGGCGGAGGCGGCGCTGCTGCGCCCGACTCACAGAGCGAGGCATCAGCCGACGCCATTCTTGGTCTGGGAGGCGGCGCATCATCATCGAACGCGGACTCGGATCAAGACTCGGGTTCGGATCCCACTGAATCGAGCGAGCATGACGAACAAGCACCTGCAGAAGACGACGCAGATGCGTCTGCAGAAGAAAATGTCGCGGAGGCCGTGGACGCCACAAGCGACAAGCCGGCGGGATAACGCATGAAGCATCACGCAGCGGCCTTGTAGGTTTGCTGCATGAGGTACGACGGAGCAACGAGTGGCTAAGACGTTACGCATATTCCAAGTCGCCAAGGAACTTGGTGTCCAGTCGAAGGACATCGTCGCCAAGTGTCAGGCTGAAGACATTCCGGGCATCACGAACCACATGTCGACGGTGTCGCTCGGCCTTGCAGCGACGATCCGCGAATGGTTCGCCGGCGAAGGCGGTGTGGCCACAGCGGTCGAGGCAACGCCGAAGGTCGATCTGCAGACTGCTCGCAAGAAGGCCAAGACCAAGGCGAAACGCAAGGCCGCCCGGAAGAAGACCACCGCCAAGGTCGAGAAGCCCGACGAGACAGACGTCAAGGCAAAGGAAACCAAGCAAGACGCTGAGACCGTGCAGGCCGAGCTGGCCGAAACGAAGGCAGATGCGCCGACCGAAACCCCGGCGGATGATGTCGACACGGCGGCCCCTGCGACAAGCACTGCCACACCCGCGGATGTCGAGCCGCCCGCGGTCGC
>CAZVXI010000223.1:0-4576 GCA_964631295.1 uncultured Isosphaeraceae bacterium | reverse complement strand
ATCGGCGGCTGGCGGATCGGCGGCCGGGGGATTGGCTTCGGGGGGCTTTTTCTTCTTCTTCGCCCGGGCCCGTGTGGGACTGCTCTGGGGGCTTTTACCTGTGGGCTGACGGCTGCCGGCAGGAAGTGGATGCCCGCCCCCGGAAGCGCGAGGCATGACGGGGCCGTGCGGGGGATCTGGCGGCGGCGGATTGTGTGAGTCGGGCGGGGTCTGGCGATCCGGAGGGCGATCATCGGGGTCATCGGGATCGTGGTGGTGTGGCGGGTTATTGTTGTCATGGTGCGGCATGGGCGCAACCTCCCTTTGAGGATGGGGAGGGCTGTGCGCCGCCGGGAGGGTCCAGCAAGAAGGTTCAGCGGCGACGCACCCGCGCCCTCCACAGGTAAGGGCGCTGGAAAACCGCAAAACGTGACAAGGATCTGGTGAGATTTGCAGATTTTTTTCGCGCGCAGCAGAAGGAATCCACAGAGAACCGGCGCGCATCATCAGATGTCGATGTCCGCCACTTCCGGGGGCGCGGGGATTGCTCCGGCGGCGTCGCTCGCATCAGGCGATGGTAGTTCGATAGCGCTCCGGTTTTCGTCCCGCAGCAGCACCAGCGAAACCGTGTCACCTCCGCAGTGAAGGTCGATGACCACGCGCGACCGCGTGAACTTCGCTCGTAGCGTGAGTTGTGCGCGCCAGCGAGCGGGTACTGAGGCGGCGGCATCGCCCGGGTGCACCATTTCCCACGTGTGGGCCACAAACTCAACCTCGCTGGATGAGGTGGTGATCGGACCTGGCGGAGCATGATCGTTGTCGTAGTCGATGTACTGCAGGTGCACGGTTGCTGCCGAATCATCCTTCACCTCGACATGACGGCGGTTGATGGTCAGTTGCTGACTCCGCCGGCCGGTGGCGCGCAGCGACAGAGTGAACGGCTCCTGGCTGTGGCTGGTGTGGATGCGCACGCGTGCTGTCTTGACGCCGGAGTCTGACAGGGTGAGTACGGCAGACACGTCGAGGGTTCCGCCCGGCTCAACGATGTCGGGCGTTGCCTCGACTTGCGCACAGCCGCATGAGGACTGGACGTGGATGACTTCGATGGATTCGGAGCGTGCGTTCCTCAACGTGAACGTATGTTCCAGTGGCTCCTGTGCCTGCGAGAGCTGGACGATACCGAAGTCGTGTGCCGCGTTCCCTGTGAAGACACCAGCAGTGGCTGGTCGTGTCGCGTGTCCATAAGCCAAGTTGAGACCGAGCACGCAGCCGGCGGTCACCATCATGACCCCGAGTACAATGATGCGACCCCTTCGGTCTGGAGTGATCGCAGCCACGCTACGCTGCCTTCCCGCTGTTGCTGGTGAACACTGCACGAGCTACCACGCACACGCCAGCGACGACGAGCAACGCAGCAACGGCGAGTATCAACATGCCGGTGGTTGTCAGGCCCTGGGCGCTTGAGGCAGCAGTCTGTGTCTGATTCGTATCTGTTGGCGCGGGTGCGCTCTCGGCAGTGGGGCTGGCCAGCAGAACATCAAGATCATCACCCGGTGGCTCGGTAAGTGCCTCATCCAGGCGATACCTGACCCCATCGAGGTACAGGTATGACTGGCCAATCTCGTAGCTGAGATTGAGCCGATCATCATGGACTGACGTTCCCGCAGGGAAGGGCGTGTCGAACAGGTCGGTCATCTCGCTGCACGGTGATGTGAGCGTCTCAAAGTTCAGTCTCTTGTATTCAACTCGGCTCACCAGGGGCGGCGGAATACTTGGATTCGGGCTGTTCCTGGTCCAGCCGTCGATCGTCATGTGTGATGGCAGCAGCGCATCTCCGTATTGCTGCCAGTTGTCCACGGTGTAGCTCTGGCGTGTGATCATTTCTGCAGCGTCATCGAATAATTCGATTGAGAACGACTCGAGACGCGGCGTGGATGCGACATGCAGCTGCACCTCGTATTGCACACGCTGATCAGGTACACCTTCCTTTGCGAACCGATAAGTGAGCGTGTCGTCGGTTCGACTGCTGTTGATGCGATCACCAGATTCAGCGAGTTGCGCAAGCGTATCCCATGATGGGATGCGGCCCTCGACAAGGTTGACGATGAACGCCTGGTTGAAGAGGTCTCCGGGCGTTGCGGCGTCAGACAATGTGACGAGATGCTGTTCGGTGGTCACACGCTGATCCCACGTGCCATTACGCCAGACACAGATCCGCTCGTATCCGGCCTCATCGCCTGAGGCGGCCAGGTTTCTGTGCCGCAAGTAGAACATGCGATCGCAGAAGACATGGCGAATCTCCTCGCGAAGTGTGATCGGCGTCTCATCCCACGTTCCCGGCTGCCCTTCAGTCCGCTCCGTGTGCTTCTCGATCAGCAGGGTGGTCGCGAAGTTGCGATCAGCGTTGAGGACGTTGGATGCTCTGAGGATGGAGGCCACATCGTCAGGAGTCACATCGTTCGTGTTGTCGGTTCCATCCTGAGCGATGGTCACCGGACAGACCGAAATCGCGATTGCAAGTACGATGCAACCAGAGAGCGCCAGATGTCTCGGCGGCTCGATCGTCACAGCATTGGTCCACTGGTGCAGATGATGCGGTCGCATACCAGGCCTGTGCCAATGGGCAGTACGCACGGCGTGGCGCCCGCACCGCCAAGGCAGCAGCCAACCGACTCGGCACCGCAGCCGGTTTTGCCGATGAGGTTGGTCCACGCACACTGCTGGGTCGAGGAGAACACACACGCCTGTCTTGTTCTCGGCGTGGCGCAGGTTTGACAGGGTTGGCCGGGAACCGAACCCGGGGCACACATGGGGCACGCCGCCGGTGATGCAGCGCACATGCCGTCATTGACGCAGATCGCGAACATGTCGACCCCGCTCGGATTGGGCACGACTTGTGCGCACACGCGTTGCTGCACGGACACCGCGATGACAGCGAGGAGTATCACGGAGCAGGTCAGGTGGATGGTCAGTTTCATGTGCATGGTTCCTTTGTACAGGTGAGCAGGTGGAATCCGAGCGCGTGTCTGGATCAGAACTCCATGTGTTCCGAATCACTTGTGTTGTTCAGTCTGAGATATGCCTCAAGCCGCGTTCTCAGATCGGACGAAATCGCCGTGGCTACTTGATCGAGATACGCGTCGTTGAGATCGCGCCGACGTCTGATGATCTCGTTGATCTGCTGCGAGCATTCGCCGGCCAGGCGTCTCATGCCGACGATCTGTGGCGAGATTCGTTCATCGCGTGCGAACCGGATCATGGCGCGCTCCATCTCACGCCGCAGGGGTGTCCGGACCTGGCAGAGCGTTGCATACGCGTCGCCCAGTTGGAGTTTCTGCGCATCGGTTATCGCATCACAATCGAGTACCCATCGATGAGAGAGATCGGCGCTCTTGTCTGAGTACAGCCATGGGAAGTAGCTGTCACGAAATCGGCTCACGAGTTGCATGCTGTAATCCATGTGTCCGTCAGCTTCAGCGATCGCGCACAGGAGAGCGAGTGTCTGCTCATTGAAGCGGTAGATACGGTACCACTGGTCAACAAGGCGTCCTCGAAGTCGATCGCCAGCTTGCGCCCCTTCTTCGATGACCTTGGTGCGGACGCGCAAGGCGTCATCCCACGACTGCCAGAACACGGATGTCAACAGGACATCCAGTTCGATCTCATAGGCGGTCAACGCGTCCTGAAACTCGCTCGAATGCGTGTACCAATCCCGAAACTCGAGGTCATCCTCAGCCAGCGCTTCGATGTCCTCGATGAGATCAGCGTGGCGGTCCAGATCACGCCCGGTGTGGTTGTCCACCGGATTGAGCATCAAGCTTCGATGCCACCGCCGAACCGAAGGACCGACACGCGCGACTTGGCTTTCGTGCAGCACATTGACAAGAGAAGCCCGATACTGTTCAAACGCAGTAAACTGGTCAGCTCTTGCAGCGGTGAACGCCTGTCGAGCAGATCGTGATGCATCGAGCAGGATCTCCTGCACTTCAGGAGTTCTCTCGGCACCAACTGTAAAGGCCCCGCGCGGCAGTGAACGAAGCTGTTCATATGAAGATGCGAGCGACTGCTCGACTCGTGTGACGACCTTCTGAATGTGTTGCGTATACAGATCAAACAGACGATTTGCGTACTTGCGCTGGCTCTCCGAGAGTGCCAGGGACTCGGCGAGCGTGGCATGTGCCTGAGCATCCATGCAATACACAAGCACTCCGGCAGCCGGGCCACTGTCGTTCGCGACAGCCGGGCTGTGTGTCTCAGCAGATTGCTGTTCTGCACAAGTTGAGGCGTTCACCTGGTCGTATGGGTGGATCCCGCCGAGCGGCATCAACGCCATGCACGCGAGACCGAAGACCAACTCGTGTCGGAAGTTCATACGAACTCTCCAAATCGCGAACACACATTCAAACGCCGTGAGATCATACCTCGGAGCAAGACCTACTCTGCGCGATCAACAGAGCAATTCCTGTCATTGATTGCTCTCGGGACTCTATGCTAACCGAAATCTCCGAATCCGACGCAGTATTTGTCGCCGAACGGCTGTCATCATTTTGACGACACTTTGGCTCATCTTGTTCATATCTCACGCTCCAGTTCTCGC
>CAZVXI010000222.1:0-4669 GCA_964631295.1 uncultured Isosphaeraceae bacterium | reverse complement strand
GCAGGCGGTGGGGCGGATGCTCACTGAGCCGGGGCCGAGGAAGTGGATGGTCTGGCTCTGGCCCGTGACAGGGACGCCCGGCGGGATACATTCGCCATCGCTGCCGACATAACATGCGACGCCGTCCGGAAGTGGCGGCCATTCGATGGGGCATGGACGATCGGTGTCGTAGTTGACCGTGACCGGGACATCCGAGCCGACACAGGCATACTCGGGATGCGGCTGGGCGCTCAGACAAGGCGGCGCAGGATCGCTCGGGCCACCGCCATCACCGCCGCTGCCGTGATCGCAGCAAGCGACCACTGCAGAAGCGGCGGCAGGTCGACCAGCGTATCGGCGAGAGCAACAATCCACGCGATGCAACTCACCATGTCGGGCGGAAGTCAGGCCGAAAGATATCAGGCGTCGGTCCTGTCGCTTCCCATGGCTCGTGGATGTCCGGTCGGTAGTATGGCTCGGGTTCCTGCCATGACTCATCCATGAGTCCCGTTTGCAGAATCGGGGGGGCGTCCATTCGTCTGTTTGATGGATTGAAGAACCTCCAATAGAACAGCCGGCCGGCACGGAACAGTGTTTCTCGCAACGTCGGTATGCTACTCTTCGGAGGCATCCATGAGGTCAGCTGCTTGGTAAAGGGCTCCAGTCTACCGCGCTCGTCTGGATCATCCTCAATCCACTCACGCAGCGTCATGGCAGTCTTGCCCATGAAGGCATCGAGGTATGCATCACTGAGATAGTTGTGCGCGTAGACATCACGTAGCAGTAACGATCCGGCCTGATTCGGCATATACGGTTGCCACCACGACAGGTTCATGCTCTTATCTCTTTGTACCGGAGTCTCTCTTGAGACTTCCTTGAAATGTGGATAATGCACTTTTCGTACATCGCGATAGCCATACCGTGCCTGCGCAATTGCGGCGACCTGTTGCACTCCGTCAGCCCATGCATCATCGGAGATATCGACAAGCGATGGGATACGGCTGAGTTGCATGTAACGTTGGTAGCGCCCACTCGCACTCCTCACGCTGCAGGCAAGATACACAATCCAATCTCTGTCCGGATGCAAATATGCCGTTGGATGGGCTTCATTCGGTTCCGCCATGTGGGACATTGAGAAACTCTGTATGAGCGAGAAGTCCGCATTCTCGAATCGTTTACGTTTGTGGCGATATGACCCCCATTTGTCCCCAATACCCGGTGCCTCAGGAGCTCCTGCGGCCAGACGATCCGGTTCCAAGGCGGCCACCGCCCACAGCTCAAGCACCGCCTCGTAGACCCCCCGCACACGCTTCGGCGTCCATGCACAGTCATATAGCATGCACCGATCACGGACTACACCGTCATTCACAGGCATGATCACTAATCCTCAAACAACAAGCTGGAGTCAATATTAAACAACTGAATCTTACCTTGATTGCCTTGTGGAAGCGCATTCCGCATATCATTCAACTTGTTGATTTGACTCTGGACGGTCTCCGACGGTGACCTGACTTCAATCAAGTCGACCGTCCCACTCCGATTCACAACGGTGACATCTGGCCGCCACCCTGCCACTGATCCCAGGTCCGTGCGGCCGGTTGCAGTCTTCATGCTTCGATTCATGACCACATATTCGGCCAAGTCGCCGGTGACACGCTCGTCAGCCAGTGCTTCCACAAGTGTAGCGTGAATCTGCCCCGAGGGTCCTCCCGGGTTCTGGGCCGTTCCAAGGCGCAGTGTAACCTTACCGTTGCCGTTGATATGGGAGCGTCGCTCCATGAACCATCGCGGGATCCAGCCTACGCCAGCCACTCCGGAGTCGGCGCCACGCATGGCTCGCCGGTCAATGCTGGGGTTCCCGTCAGACATACGCTTGAAGAGCTCTTCTCCGGTGTCGCTCTGCAGAATAAGATGGCGCCCAACATCCGTGATGGGCGCCACAACGAATGGGCAAGCTGCGAGACCGGCCTCCAGAGGTCCAAGTTCATCCTGCGCGAGCAACCCGACCGTGATAATGATATCGGCACCAACACTCGCAATACCGATGCCTTCGAAGTATGCGGCTGTGAGTGCTGTCGCTAATGCCTGTGCATTCTGAATGCCCCGCATCCGCAGTTCTTGAAATTCAGCAATCTCGTCATCAAAATCATCTTGCATCAGCGCGTTCTGCCACGCTTCGTTAATGAGCGCCGCCTGGAACTTCCCGTTCGCGTTACCGCGCCAGCTACCTGCCACGTCCAGAAGTTCACTACGCAGATGAGCAGCTGCAACGATGGGACTAACTAAACTAAACTCCAGTTGGATGACGAACTCATCGTAATGTTCGCCATCATAATCAAGGTAAGAGATATAATCCCAGTCGACGGAGCTAAATGGCCAGCCATCACCTTCAACGGCCTCGACGCGACCGTTTATCTCGGGGCTCAGGAAGATATTGAGCCATGGGTCATTGTCGCCATACATCATTCGGTAGACGACGAGGACTTGTTCCGTGGTGAACGGGCCATCATCTTCAGGCAAGATGATGTCCTCATCATCTGATGAACTGCGCGCGACCGATGTATTGCTCATGTCGATGATGTCGTTGCCGCGGAAAGCGAAAACAACATCAGAGCCTTGCCCAGCATTGATCGTGTCATTACCACCGCCTGCGACAACAATGTCGTCGCCACCGCCAGCATTAATCACGTCATCGCTTGGACTTCCGAAAATAATCTCACGCCCCGAACTTCCAACAGCTGAACCCGACAGGATCGTAAAGCCGTCGACTTGCGATTCCGAGAGCCCACTCACCGAATCGAATGGCAGGACTCTCACCAAATCCGAGCAAGAGGATCCGCTTGGCAGGTCTACCGTGACCACGACTTCCGTGGCCATCGCGGACCCGTTCACGGCTTCGACGTAAAGAGTAATGACGGCAGCGGACGTAGCTAAACTAAACTCATGCCCATCCGGAACGAAGTCCTCAATGCTACGGACATCACTGCCGTCAACACGCCACAAACGCAGTAAACCATCACCCCTGTCGTATCGCAGAAAGCTGCTCTGGATATCGGGCACTTCGACCGTACTCGGAACTAATGTGTCAGGATCTGCAGCGTTGTAGTTGATGCGGGCGACAGCCCCATCTAGTCCCGCGATGTGAGACAAATCGAGGATGATGGGAACAAATCGTTCACCCGATGTACCATTGCCGGCGAAGCCGTCCGCATAATCTGGGACACCGTCTCCATCGTCATCGTTGCGATTCACGACAACAACCTTCATGCCAACGCCGTCTTCGATAGCGTCCTCGTAGTCGGATCGACTCGGACCCTCAAGCGCGGCAGTGTTGTCGCTGTCGATATCAAGATCGACCACGATCGCAGTGATCTCAATCGGTTCATCAACTGTGCAGCCGCAGGCGGTGGGGCGGATGCTCACTGAGCCGGGGCCGAGGAAGTGGATGGTCTGGCTCTGGCCCGTGACAGGGACGCCCGGCGGGATACATTCGCCATCGCTGCCGACATAACATGCGACGCCGTCCGGAAGTGGCGGCCATTCGATGGGGCATGGACGATCGGTGTCGTAGTTGACCGTGACCGGGACATCCGAGCCGACACAGGCATACTCGGGATGCGGCTGGGCGCTCAGACAAGGCGGCGCAGGATCGCTCGGGCCACCGCCATCACCGCCGCTGCCGTGATCGCCTCCGCTGCCACCGGAACCGCCGTCGCCGCCATCACCCCCGCCGCCGTCAACGTCGCCATTACATCCGCCGCCGGAACAGAGGACGCATGAGGCGCCTTTCCATTTGAGCGTGCCATCAGCCAACTGTTGATAGGTTACCGTGCAGTTGCCTTCCTGCACGGTGATCAGACCAGCACTGGCGCCCGCCGCAGCGTACTGCTCTTCATACGTGCCGAGGTTCGCGGATGCGATGGCATAGTCTGCGGTGTCGATGACACCATCAAGATTGAGATCGCCATCACGCTGCGTCATTGTGGCATCGACAGTGCCGAAGAGCAGTTGAATTTGATAGAGGTCGAACATGTCAACGACGCCATCTTCGTTGACATCGCCGATGAGTGTGTTCCAGATGATTTCTGCAATCTCGCCATGCAGCACGTGAAGAATCTCACCGCTGATGCCTGAGTAGATGTATGTGCGTGTGTGGATCGTGTCGTCAGGTGCTGTCCACTTTGCTGCGACACGCAGATCGCCGATGCCATCTTCATCGTGATCGAAGATGCGGCCGACATCGTCGCCGAACTCGAAGTCGTCTTCGTAAATGCTCGTGAACCAGAAGTCAGCAGAATGCGCGCTGATCTCTGCCGGGCCGGTTGTATCAAACGGGCCGAAGAACACATAGGCAGCGCCGAAGCCATCGGCTGGCGCGCCGACGATGAGATCATCGAGCCCGTCGAGGTTGAGGTCGCCTGCGATGGCTGCGGAGTGGCCGAACTTGTCGCCGTCGTATTTGCCGACAAGTGTGACGAGCACTTCATCGTCCTGGCCGGAGCGAACCTCAACGCGGCCGGGCTCGCTGCCTGCTGTTCCATCGCCATCGGGCTGCGCGATGATGGTGTCCTTGACGGCGTCGCCACTGACATCGGAACCGCTGCTGACGATGTAATCGTCGTCATCTTCAGTTGTGACTGGCGCAGCACCAGCGGGTTCGGAGGGTGGGACGCCGAGGATGGCTGCGAAC
>CAZVXI010000221.1:0-4694 GCA_964631295.1 uncultured Isosphaeraceae bacterium | reverse complement strand
GCGTCGCGCGCTGGCGGACCGATTCGCGCGAGCGTGCCGATGGCAATGTTATCCATCTTCCAGTCATCTCCACCTGACCGAACCCATTGTTCATCGAGCATCGCGACAAGAGCCGGGACTGCCACGCGTGCTTCCTTCCATGGTTGACCCATCAGCATGACTGCTTCGACGTCGGCCTCCCAGGCGCTGGTCTGATCTCGCAGCCCGCGTCGTTTGCTGGCTTCGATCAACATGGCCATGATCGCTGTCCGCTCGGCGGGTTTCGCAGCATCCCCGACGGCCGTTCGCGCGAGACGAAGACACTCTCGTGTGTCACGGTGTTCGTCAAGCACCCGTGTGAGCAGTTTCTGCGTGTTGTAGTCTGTCGCGCGGAGACGCTGAAGCGGCGAGCCCAGCCACGCATCGATTTCTTCCTCCGTGCAGTTGCAGGCGCCGTCCATTCGCACGTTCGCGAGCCACCGTTCCTGCCAGCTCCACAGTGCCCTGTTCTGGCGACGCGATGTCAGCAGATCGACCGCCCACGCCTCGGTGGAGTCGAACTGTAACAGCCATATCCCGATCGAGTTGGGCGTAAACGACGCCCACCGGCCAGAGACTGTGATCGCTCCAGAGAAGCAGACAATCCCCATGATGACACACACGACCGACGCAAGCCACGGTCCGCGCAGGTTGCGCCGATGCAACGCTCGCTCGCTTCCCGCTTCGTGCCCGCACTCACTGCATCGCATTGTCTGCATGAGGGGCATGAGATAGTGGCATTTTGGGCAGCTTCGTTCACGCGGACGACGCGTTCGACGAATCACGATTCCAACGCACACGATCAGGCCAAGGCAAGCAATCGCCGTCAACCCCAGCCATAACCCGTTCCAGGACATTGCTATACCTCACGTGTCTGTGCGCTGTGAGTGAAGGTGTGCTCCACAAGACACGCGCAATGATCGGGTCTGTGGTGATGTTCCGGACACGTGGAACTCGGGGTGAATCTTGCTCGCAAGTCGTCGGTATTGCAAGGAGTTTGTTGGCCCTTTTGCTGTGAGTGGGAGATTCTTTATGTTGAACCGAGTGTGGATGGGTGGCGCGTGTGTCGCCACGGTGATGACAATGGCGGTATTTGTGGCGACGCCTGTGGCTGCGCAGGATCACGAGGCGATCAAGTTCGCACGGTACCCGGCGGTGAGCAATGATGGCACGCTGGCGTTCTGCTATCACGGCGATATCTGGCTGGCGGATGCCGACGGCGCGAATCCGCGCCGGCTGACGGCTCACATCGCGCACGATACCTTTCCGAGGTTCTCGCCGGACGGGCAGCACATCGCGTTCAACAGTGATCGCATGGGTAACACGGACATCTGGATTGTGCCTGTTGAAGGCGGCGAGCCGGAACAACTGACACATCATTCGACGGGTGACACGCTGCTTTACTGGACACCTGCTGGCGATGGCATTGTGTTTTCGTCATCGCGCGGGACACACCCGTGGGGTTCGCCGCTGTACATCGCGCCGCTGGATGGATCGCTGCCGACACCGCTCGGTATGGATCGCGGCGCTTCGGGAATGATCAGGCAGGACGGCAGCGCGATCGCATTTAACCGCATCGGCTTCCGCTACTGGCGCAAGGGATACCGCGGCAACAACAACACCGACATCTACGTGCAGAATCTCACCGGCGATGATCATTCGATTCGTCAGTTGACAGACCTTGACCTGAAGAACTTCCGCAATCACACTCAGGATGCGCACCCGATGTGGGGTGCGGATGGCATGATCTACTTCATGTCTGAGCGCGACGGTATCTTCAACATCTGGCGCATCACGCAGGAAGGCGGCGAACCCGAGCAGATGACTGACCACCGCAAGGATGGCGTGCAGTATCCGTCGATCAGCCCGGACGGCGCGACGATCGTTTACGAGAATGAGTTTGAACTGTGGAAGTACAACGTTGCCGATGGCGCGACGAAGCGCGTGCCGCTGCATCTCGAGTTTGATCCGAAGCAGAACTATATCGAGTACATTGACGTGAACAGCCGCGCGGATGGGTTTGCACCCTCACATGATGGCCAGCGCATTGCAGTTGATGAGCATGGTGAAATATTCACGGTGCCCGTCGATGCGGACAAGGGTGAGAAATCACAGGTAACCGACAGCGCCTGGCGGGATCGATACCAGTCGTACTCACCGGATGGCAAGTACCTTGCGTACATCACGGACGAATCCGGCGATGAGGAAATCTGGCTGCATGAACTCAAGAGTAACCAGCGCAGGCAGTTGACCGAGCACGAGTCGACCAAGCGGTCGTACATGTGGTCGCCTGATGCAAAGAAGATTATCTTCGAAGCTGACAACCGGCTGTTCATGGTTGATGTCGAATTGGGCGATCAGGATGAACTGGCACACAATCCCGAAGGCGGCTATTCGCTCTCGGCATTTTCAGACGATGGGGCATGGCTGATTTACTCACGCAGCAACCGGGATCTCAATCGCGATGTGTATCTGTTCAATATTGCTGATCGCGACGAGATCAACATCACGCAGCATCGGTTCACGGAGTATGGAGGCGATCTCACCTCTGATGGCAGACATGTTGTATTTATCTCCGATCGTGACGGAACCAGACACCTGTACGCTGTCTCGCTGACGAAACGTTCGTACGACCCGAATGATCCGCTCGCTGAGGCGCCCAGGGCTTCCAATGGGCGCGATACAAAGAAGGACCAGAGCGAAGGCGACGATGCAGATGGTGATGGTGTTGAAACGGAAGAAGATGAGCCGATCGGCGTTGACTCGATTGAGATTGACCTCGACGGAATCGATCGTCGGCCGTGGCGGCTTTCCACCGGCAATGATTCGGTCGGCAGTGCAATGCTGACCGACGATGATAAGAAAGTGCTTTATACGCAGGGGAATACGCTGTGGTCCGTTGACCTGCAAGGAGAGAATCGGCGAAAGGTCGCAGATGGTCGCCTTGGTGGTTTGCAGATGACCGCGGATGGCAAGTGGCTGTTCTTTTCTGATGGTGGCCAGATTCACCGCATGAACATATCCGGCGGGGCGCGCAAGCCGATCAGTTTCCGTTTTCGTGTGAAGGTCGATCACAAGGCGGAGTGGGAGCAGGTCTTCGAAGAAGCATGGCGCGTCATGAAATACCGCTTTTACGATCCGGATATGCACGGTGTGGACTGGGACGCGATGAAAGCGAGATACAAGCCAATGCTCAAATACGTTGGTGAGAACCAGGATTTGTACGACCTGTGCAACGAGATGATTGGCGAACTCAATGCATCACACACCGGCGTGAGTGGCCCGCCGACGCGTTCCATGCCACGCTTGTACTCGACTGAGCAACTCGGTATCGAACTCACCGGTGATGGCGATTATTACCGCGTCTCACATATCGACCGCGACGGACCTGCGGACAAGGAATGGCTCAACCTCAACACTGGCGACTACGTGCTTGCTATCAATGACGAGGATATTCGTGACGGTGACAACTACCACACGATGCTGACGGATCTGCTCAATGACTATGTGAACCTCAAAGTTGCATCACCGAAGAAGGGTGCAGATGAAGATGTTGAGGTATTTGGCGATCCTCGTGTGTTGCGCATCAACCCGACAGGATCGTTGCGCAACGTGCGCTACGAGAACTGGGTCGAACGAAACCGCGAACTCGTGAATGAATGGTCTGGCGGGAAGGTGGGCTACGTTCACATCCGTTCGATGAACGGCTCATCACTTGCGCGTTTTCAAACAGAAATCAATCAGTTCTGGAATAAGAACGGAATGATTATTGACATCCGTTACAACGGCGGTGGGAACATTGACCAGCAGTTGATCGACATCCTTGAACGCCGGCCGTACGAATACTGGAACTACCGGATGGGTGGGCGCGCCGCTGGGCGCCGGCCGCGGCAGGCGATTGCCGGGCCACAGGTGATGCTTATCAACTGGCGCAGCGCATCAGACAGCGAAGTCACGCCGCAGGCGTTTCGCGATCTTGAACTCGGCCGCATCGTCGGCAACCCGACGTACGGCGCTGTGATTGCAACGAGCAGTTATCGTCTGCTCAATGGTGGCAGTATTCGCACGCCGGGCTCGCTCGTCGTCACGTACGATCCGTCGAAGCAATACAACTACGGCATCAACCTCGAGAACTTCGGCGTCGCGCCGGATGTCTGGGTCGAGAACTCGCCGCAAGATGAACTCGATGGATTTGATCGCGAACTGAAGGCCTCGGTTGATGAGGCGCTGCGCATGCTTGCCGAGGACGACTGGCAGTACGGCGAAGATGAATAGCGCGTCGGGCGTGTGCCTCACCGGACCCGAATGCGGCCGGTGAGGCGGGCCTTGCCGCGGCGGTCGACACGGAGCACGGAGACTGTCAGATCATCACCCGGATCGGCGAACTCGAGCAGGTCGCCGAGGTCATCAATTGATCGCACGAAGTGCCTGCCGATTGAAAGGATAATGTCGCCCGGCACGAGGCCGACGCGCTCTGCGGGGCCATCTCGTTCGAGGTCGGCGATCAGCAGTCCCGTGTTGTTGCGCAGGTTGAGTTGCGCTGCGACTTCAGCAGGGATCGTGCGCACCTGGATGCCGAGTCGCTGCTGCGCAAGTCGTTTGCCGTCCGGTTGAGGACGAGCGTCGAGTGTGAGCGCTGCGTTGATGCGCTGCTCCCCACGCTGGACGGCGAGACG
>CAZVXI010000220.1:549-4777 GCA_964631295.1 uncultured Isosphaeraceae bacterium | reverse complement strand
CGCACGTTCGCAGCCCTGCACACTTCGACGAGCGCATCGATCGGCTGGATCACGCCGGTCTCGTTGTTCGCCCACATGATCGCGACGATCGCAACTTCATCGCCGCGCTTGCTGAGCACGGCGCGCAGTTCCTCCGGATCGATAATCCCATTGATGTCGTTCGCGAGCCAGATCACTTCGTTGCCGCGCTTCTCCAGTGCTTCTGCCTGTTCGCGCACGGTGTGATGTTCCGTGCGGTTGGTCACGATCACATTCCTGCCCAGCTGCGCCAGCAGCGATCCCTGGATGGCGAGGTTGGCCGCCTCGGTGCCGCCGCTTGTAAAGATCAGTTCACGATCCGAGCAGCCGAGCAGATTGCAGACAGATTCGCGCGCAAGTTCCAGCGCCTGCCGCGCCTGCTGCCCTCGCCGGTGCAGCGATGATGGATTGCCCCAGCGGTCAGCGAGCGCATCGGTCATCGCGGCAATGACCTCATCCGCCGGCCGAGTCGTCGCGTTGTGATCGAGATAGATCGTGTCCATGCCGGGTGATGTTAGGTCGCAGCGGAGCATCATCGACATCCCATCAGTCGCGGTCAGCCAGAGCACGGAACGCATACCGACCAGACCCGATCCGGAACTGTCGCGGTCCGATCCGGGTCACGCCAGGCGCATCATCAACAGGCACCGAAGATTCCATCACACCGGCGGCAGAACACAGCGCCGGCAGATGCACCTCCGCGGTTGCACCCACAGGAACAACGATCTGTAACGTGAACTGCCCGTCGTCGAGTGTCCACGCGCTTTCAATCGGGCCACGAACAGACTCATATCGAGCGCTGGCCCATGTCAGTCCCGGCACTGGTTGCGGCCGGAACAGCACGCGATCGAATCCCACTGCGTGGGGTGCCGGCGCGATCCCCGCCAACCAATGGAACATCCACGTGCTGACTGATCCGAACATCGGGTGGTTGTGGCTGAATGTATTATCAGAAAATGCCCAGTGTTCCCAGAGCGTCGTTGCGCCGCGGTTCAGCATATGTCCCCAGCCGGGAAACGATGTTCGATTCACAAGTGCACAGGCAAGATCAGCACGCCCTTCACGAGAGAGAACATCAAGCAGGTACCGCACGCCAAAGATACCACTGACGAGATGGTTCGGATCAGCTTCAATCGGCTCGACGAGTTGCGCAACAGTCTTGTTTCGTATCGTCTCAGGGACCATATCGTGATAGAGCGCCGTCGCGTGCGCTGCCTGTGTACCAATGCCGATCTCACCTGTGTCTGTGTTCACCAGCCCGTCTGCGAACGCCCGGCGAATATCACCTGCCAGCTCGTGGTAACCCCGTGCGTCGTCGTCCCTGCCGAGCATGGTCGCGAGTTCGGAGATGACTTCAACACCCTGCAGGTAAAACGCCGTGCTCGTCACGCGCACGGGCTTTGGTTCAAGCGACTCGTGGTCGGAGAGCCCGTGTTCCACGATGTTATCGATGCTGCGTTCGCGCACATATTCAACCCATCGCTGAGCGGCATCATACTGCTGCGCAACAATCCGGCGATCTCCATAGTGTCGGTACAACTCACGCAGCAGCAGCGGGTGAGCGATCGACCAGCCGATCGGCCCGTCGCCTTCTTCCAGCCCTGCGTAGGCAATGCCGACATACGGCGCCGTCATCGGGAAGGCACCATTTGGAGAGACAGAATCTGCAAAGTCCGTCACTGTCTTTGGGTAGAAGCTCGACATATCCAGATGCATCATGAACGCTTCACACGTCGCCACGATATCGCCGCCGTATCCGAATCGTTCACGATGCGGACAATCAGACTGCACACCCACGAGATTGCTCAGAAACGTCCAGCGCACCATGTCGTGAATATGGTTGAGCAGATCGCTCGAACAGGAAAAGTGTCCTGTTTGTGAGACATCGCACGCAAGCTGCAGGCCCTCAATCGCATCAAGCGATGGCCGTCCCGGGTATCCTGTGATCTCAACATACCGGAATGCATGGAATGTGAACCGTGGTGTATATGTCTCGCGATCGCCGCCCCGCAGTGTGTAGGTGTTCTGTTGCACGGCAACCGCCGGCGCGCCCGGTCCGCCGATACCTTCGCGCTTGATTTGCCCGCACACACTCGTCATCGGATTGAGCGTGCCATCATCATGCAGCAGTTCACCGAAACGCATGCGCACGGTCGCGCCGCGCTCGCCTTCCATCAAGAGGCGCACCCATCCCGTGAAGTTCTGGCCCATGTCGACGATGAACACGCCGGGCTTCGGCTCGGTGATAGCCACCGGGCGCAGTTGCCCGATCACGCGGATGGGCTGCAATGGCGTCGCCTGCAGGGGACCGATGTGTGTTGATGACGCCGCGGCCGAATCCCACATTGCATCATCAAAGCCAGCGCGATTCCATCCGGGCTGCTCCAGCCGCGCATCATATTCCTCTCCGAGGTAGATATTATTGCGCACGATCGGGCCAGGGCTCGTCTTCCATGACTCATCCGTCACGATCACTTCGCGCTCGCCAGATGAATATGAGATCTCAAGTTGCGCGATCAGTCGAGGCCGCCCGATCACGAGATGATCGCGCAGGTTCAGGTGCCCCCACATGCGCAGCGGCAATGGATTGTACCAGCCGTTGCCGAGCATCACACCAATCACATTGTTCCCTTGATGCAGATGCTCAGTCACATCATACGTGCTGTAATACACGCGTGTGCCATAGTGTGTCCAGATCGGATCGAGCACCCGGTCGCCCACCGGCTCGCCATTGATTGTTGCGTCGTAGTAGCCCAGCCCGCTGATGTAAAGACGGGCGCCCATCACCTCGCCACGGACATCAAACGCATGTCGCATAAGTGGTGCCGGGTCGGGTGCATAATGATCCTCATCGCGAGTGGGCGCGTGTGTGCCATCGTCGATCCACCGCGCCTGCCAGTCGTCTGCGTCGAGCAGACCCATCTCCCAGTGTGCCGGCTCACTCCACTGCGAGGCCGCACCATCACGATCCCACACGCGAACAGTCCAGTAGCAGCGCTCGCGCGATCGCAGCGCTTTGCCTGCGTACACGATGTGCAGACTCTTGCCTGTTTCGACCTTGCCCGTATCCCAGAGTGTTGCTTTGCCGGGCTGCAGCGTGTCCAGAGTGTGAGACACGAGCACCTGCCAGGCAGTCTGCCGCTGACCTCGCTGCTTCGATGCCAACTTCCACGACAGACGCGGCTGCGCAACATCAATCCCCAATGGATCATCCCGCATCTCACAGCGCAGGTCGTGTGCGGTCAACGCACCAGTATCGCTTCTATTGGCGTCGGCGCGCGCCGTCCTCGCATGCAGCGGCAGCAAAGCCGTGACGACAATCATCATCATCAGCGTCAGGTGGCGTCGGTGCTTCTTTCTCATATCTGCTGCTCCGAGGTGTCCATTGTGGCATCGTCATCGGAACAGCGTATGACAAGCAGTCCAGCGAGGAGTTTCACCGTGCTGTTCGACGGCGTTGACTGTCTTCGCTTTGAGAACGGCCAATCGCGTGCGTGTAGACCGTATCCACGCATGCGAACCCTTATCTCACGCCCGTGCCCGCCCCATCCACGCGCGTGAATGCCGGATTCACGCCCTCGGACGTGGGGACCGTTTGCGTGGATTTGGCATCCGAGCCCGTGACCATGTCATCCGCGCCACCGGATGTCGCATCCTTGATCGTGAACGCGCCAATCATGCGCGTGAACACGCCCGTCGCGAGCGTGGATTGGCCGTCTCGTTGCGGGAATCTTGCGGTCTTCGCCGTTTCTGACGGTCACAATGAAGTTGCTGGCCATGCGGGTCGATATCTGTCCAATCATGGCGTCATCGAACTTTCTACCAGATCGAGAGACGGAGCTCCGGACGTGGGCGGAGGTCTTCTGTGACACGCTGATCGCCCAGCCGCTGTCATACGGCGTCACGCCCGAGCAGGCGACGCATTACCAGACATTGTTTCAGTCGTTCGATGACTTGCTCGCGCTCACACGCACCAACAGCGGCAACTCATCTACGAATGTGACCGAAAAGAACACCGCGAAGAAAGCGTTGATCGCAGAATCGCGGGCGCTCGGCAGGCAGATTCGCGGCAACCTCGACATCACCGATGTGCAACTGAACAGCCTTGGCCTGACTGTGCCGGGTGAGACGCCCGCGCGGCTGCCGGTTCCTGCGACATCGCCGCGGATTCAGATTGAGAAAGTCGTCATGCGAACCGTGTGGATTCGTT
>CAZVXI010000220.1:0-539 GCA_964631295.1 uncultured Isosphaeraceae bacterium | reverse complement strand
CGTTTGCGCGAGCGCGAGAGCAACCGGCCATTTGCCCGGCCGCGCGGTGTGGCGGGCGCGACGGTCTTCACATGCGTCGGCCAGTTACCGGCAGCGAACGATCGCGACTGGCACTTCCACGGCCAGACCACGCGCTCGAAGATGAAGCTGCAGTTTCCGAACGAAGTGCCGGCAGGAGCGACTGTCTGGATTCGTGCGTGCTGGATCAACCCGCGCTTGCAACCGGGCGGATTCTCGCAGGCGGTCTATACAAATCTCCCGGGTGAACTCGCATCGTCGCGACAGCAGATCAAACTCGCGGCCTGATCGACAACCAATCACAAACAGCCAACAACTCCAGAATTCCAAAAGGAATCCAACCATGTTTTCAATCTGCGGCGTGTATCCCGAAGGCCACGAAGATGACCACACGCAGGCCACCACGCTGGATGATGCGCTCAAGGCATTGCGCAAGCTGGTGTGCGCTGCCTATGAAGACCCGCAGCGGCCGAAGTTCAACAAGTATGTGCTGCAGTTCGAGGATTACGACGCTGCGGGCG
>CAZVXI010000219.1:0-4792 GCA_964631295.1 uncultured Isosphaeraceae bacterium | reverse complement strand
CGGCACGCCGGATAATGTGATGAACCTCAAGGACATCTTCCGCGAGCACAACGGGCTGCTGATCTCATCGCCGGAGTACAACAGTGGCATCTCCGGGGCGCTGAAGAACGCGATCGACTGGGTCTCGCGCCCGCAGGAGGGCCGCCCGCCACTGGACTGCTTCAAGGGCAAAGCTGCCGGGCTTCTGGCTGCCGCAGCGGGCGGGTTCGGCGGAATGCGCGCTCTGCCCGGCGTGCGATCGATCCTGCAGAACATCGGCGTGATCGTCGTGCCGACCATGGTCGCAGTGCCCGCTGCGCACAACGCGTTCAACGATGATGGTTCGCTCAAGGACGATGGCAAGGCGGAGCAGATCCGTGCGCTCGGCGCAGAGGTCGCCAACCTGACCGCAAAGATCAGCAGCGACTGAGTCGTGACCGTACCGCTGACGCACGTCAGGCAAGAGGCCCGGGCGTCACGATCCCTGTGCTTGCCATGCAACAGGGTCTGTGAGCGAATCAGCCGGCTGACGCGATATCACTTTTGCGCTGCGCTTCGAACTTCGATGTAAATCGGTCGCCGACCTGCATCGTGCCTGTCATCTTGTTGCCCTTGATGGTGGCTGAGTACTCGATCGTGCCGTATTGGCCGGATGCGCGCTTGAACGTGACTTTGCTCGAGTCCTTGTCGAACGCGACTTCTTCGAGCAGCGATGAATCCATATCGCTGATCATCATGCCACGAACACGACCATCCGGGTGATGCTCGAATGAGAGTGTGAACGCAAAGTCGAAATCACTCTCGACGAGTTTCGCACTCCACTCACCGGTGAGCGGGCCATTGTGGGCGGGCCATTCTGGTCGCTCGGCAGCGGCCTGCTCGGCCACTTCCTCCTCAGAGGGTTCGCGCGGCAGCAGGCCGTCGATCATCGCGAGGTGATAGGCCACCACAGCGGAGCACGTCGCCGACTGTACAAGATACTCGGGCACCGCATACCGCGGGGTGTCATGCTGGGTGTGGTGGATGTAGCGGTAGTTCCTGCCTTCCCGGCCGCCACTGCCAGCTTCCTTCGTGAAGAACGCGGGGATACCTGCTCGCACAAACGGCGCATGATCGCTGCCGCCAAATCGCGAGAGTTGATCCTGCACGGTCAGGTCGATGGGCATGTCGGGGAATGCCTTCTCGACCGGCGCGAAGGCTGCTGAGAGGATCGGTTCCATCTCGTGCGTGCAGGTCACGCCGCCCTGGTAGTTCGTGCCGCCGTCATCAACGAACACCGCGGAGATGTTCGCGCGTTCTTCTTCGCTGAGCGATTCGAGATACGCACGTGAGCCGAGCAGGCCCTGCTCTTCGCCCGTCCAGAGGATGAAGCGGATCGTGCGTCGCGGCTTGACGCCTGATGCCATCAGGATGCGGGCTGCTTCCAGCATCACCGATGTACCGGTGCCATTGTCCTGCGTGCCCTGCGAGCCGGGGCCGTCCCATGTGTCGAGGTGGCCTGAGAAGATCACCACCTGCTCGGGAAACTCGGTGCCGGGAATGTCTGCGATCGTGTTGTACACCGGGATCGGCCCGGCCGTGAAGGTGTGATCGAGGTCGAACTCTGCGACGACTTCTTCGCCATCTGCCAGGCGGCTGTTGATCGCGTCGTAGTCGCTTCGCCGAACGTAGATGGTCACTTCGTCAGAGACATCATCGAGTTCGGTGTCGCGCCAGCCGCGCTGCCCGCTCGTGACGACCAGGTCGTTGCGACTTGCGGTGATGATGCCAGCAATACCTGCCTCGAAAAGCCGCGCTGCGATTTCTTCAGTCACCGGCGGGACGGTTCCCTGCGGCACCACGCCACGCCTGCCGCCACGAGAGCGCCCGGGTGAGAGAATCCACGCGCCTTCGAGTTGATCTTCAATCGCCTCGAACTCTGCATCATCGCGCGGCGCCTTGAAGACCGGCCCCTGCACCGGGCCGTCTGTGCCTGCCGACCATGCGCGCGTCGTGAACTCGAACTCGCGCTCAACCGGCTGGAGCATCCTGCCATAGCTCGGTCCGCGATCAAAACGCACTGCCACTTCGCCCCACTTCTGCAAATGAGCATTGGAAAGGCCGAAGCTCGCGAACGTGTCGCGTGTCCACTCGTTGGCGATCTGGCAGTTCGTCGACCCGGTGAGCCGCGTGCCGATCTCTTCGGAGAGATACATCAGGTGGTCCCACACCTGGCTGTTGGTCTTGCCCTCATCGATGATTCGCTCGACGGTTCGCTGATCGACCTGGCCGATCGCTGAACTGACAAGAATCGTGAATGCGCTGGCGCAGCACCAGACGAATCGTTGCATGGCTGTCTCGCTTTCCCTCGTGGGTTGGGTTTCCTTGATCGATGCGCTTCAACGCTGGTGCCGACACGTGCATCGGTCGGTTCACACTCTTGTTTCTTACTGGCAGGCACCGGCTGCGGATGCAACCCGCGAGCGGTGGCCCGGACCGTATCTACACCCAGATCTGGCAGATCAGGTGCGGTTCCTTCTGTTTGCCGGTCAGCGTGCCGATCGTCGAGTTGACAAACTTCACCTCGTATTCCGGGTGCGTGTCCAGCCACTCATTGACACACTGATCCATGTATCGCAGGGCATCATCAGTGAGCTTGGCGTGGAACGTCTTCACGTGGATCGCGCCGGTTCCGTTCTGGTTCGGCGTGCGATCCCAGTGGTCCGCGTGGGCCTTGCGCCGCTCGCCGATCGCGGTGATCTTCTTCGAGCTCTCCTCTTCCTCGCCACGATCGGGCGACTCAGCCATCGGAAGCGGCGTGTCGTCGATCGGCGCATACGAACCACTGTTCCCCGGGTCCATCGGGATGTCATTATTGGGGGTCATCCATCACTCCTTCAGTTCTTGCTGGCAGGCGATTGTCCACCCGTCTGATCCCGCCTCATCGCGCGCGACGATGATCTGCTGGTGCTCAGCCCTGCCGTCGACACGCCAGATGAGATCGAGCGTCCATCGTGTCGACGTTGGATCTGCCCACCGCGTGGCCTCACCGGTCGCGATTCGCCGGACTTTCCCGCGATTGCCGGACACCGGCCCCTCGTAGGTCAGATATGCCTTCCGATGGTCCGCGATTCGCGTTGCCTGCATCGTCGAGCCCGGCCGCAGTTCATGCAGTGGCCCGGGCAGGCGGAACGTGATCAGGCCCGCATCATCCTCAGCACCGGACCCGTCGGGTTGTGTGAGCATCCAGTCGATGTGCCAACTGCCGTCGGGCAGCGTGTGCTGAAGCTGCACCATGCGCGCGATGGGTGCGACCTCCTCGGAAGATTCCGGGTTTCGCACAGGCGCGTCCAGCATGCACCGGGCCTCCCTGACCCTCGTTTACCCCTGATCAGCAGGGTGGATGGACTGACGATCATACCAGCTTGCGGCCCGGCGCGCCTTCGGACTGTATGATCCAAGCGGTGGGCCACATCATCTGGAGTCCTGCAATGCTGTTCATGCGTTCACACATCACTCGTCTTGCCTCCCTGACCCTGCTCGCTGCACTGGCGGTGCTTCCGCTGGCCGGGTGCTCAACGAGCAAGTCCACCGTCCAGATGCGGACGGATGGCGATTTTCACTTCCAGAACGGCGAATACGATCTCGCCGCCCGGGAATATGCCGGCGTCATCGACAAATACCCCGGCGACTGGCAGATTCAGTATCGCTACGGCGTGAGCCAACTGCGGCTTGGCAACGATCTGGAGGCACGGCGGGCGCTCGAAATCGCCCACACCCGCCGGCCGCGCAACGCAGATGTTGCAGAGGCCCTCGCAGAAGCGATTTTCCGCCTCAATGATGAAAGCCGCCTGTTTGCATTCCTGCGCGAACGAGCGGAGTCAACCCAGACCGTCCGCTCGTACCTGTTGCTCGGGAGGTACTCGATGGAGATGGGCGATCACGATTCGGCGCAGACAGCGATCGACACAGCCATCGCGCTCGATAACAACCAGTCCGTCGAGCCGTACCTGCTCGCTGCGGAACTTGCCGAGCGGCTCGGTCAGATCGACACCGCTGCGATGTACCTCACGAGCGCCTATCACCTCGATTCGGAGAACGAGGCCATCCGCGATCGGCTGCGCGCACTCGGCGAAATTCCCGGCCCGACCCTCGGAAACGCTGAAACGGACGACTACCGGTGAGTCGCGCTGCCCGCCGCATGGTGTAACTCGCAATGGATGGGAAGGCTGAGAACGATGGCCTCCAACTGCTGCAGTGTTTCGACACGCTCAGTGATCCCGCGCGTGTGCGGCTGCTGCGCATTCTGCAACAGCATGAAGTAAGCGTCGGCGAGATCGCCCGCGCACTGCAACTGCCGCAGTCAACAGTCAGCAGGCACCTCAAACTGCTGCACGACAAGAAATGGGTCGTCAAGCGAACAGAAGGCACTGCCAGCATGTATCAGGTCGATGAGGCTTCACTCACCGAACCGGCGCGGCAGGTGTGGGCGCTCGCCCAAAGCCAACTCGGGCCGAGCCCGACATTCCAGAACGATGACATGCGCCTCGAACAGGTGCTGCGCGACAGGCGCACAGACACCATCGGCTTCTTCGGGCGCATCGGCGGTGAATGGGATGCGCTGCGACGTGAACTGTTCGGCGATACCTTCACCTTCGAAGCGATACTCGGCCTGCTGCCCGCTGATGCAGTCATCGCCGACCTTGGCTGCGGAACGGGGAACGCAACAGAACTGCTCGCACCACTTGTGATGAAGATCATCGCCGTCGACCTCGACCAGTCGATGCTTGACGCGGCGCGCAAACGGCTTGATGGATTCTCCAATATCGAGTTC
>CAZVXI010000218.1:716-4814 GCA_964631295.1 uncultured Isosphaeraceae bacterium | reverse complement strand
AACGGATCCATGATGCCACATGGGGTACCGAGCGCTTCGTGCTCCGCCTGTTGGACGATGTGCGCGAGATCGGCCGGGTGCACAGCCGCACCCCCAGAGAGAAAGTCAGCAGCGACAGCCGCAGCACATCCAAGTGCAGCGCTGCTCGAGAGCCCCGCGCCGATCGGAAGGTTGGCAGCGACAGTCGCCGAAAATCCGAACGACTCGCCGGCGACATCCCGAATGATCTTCCGTGCAAAGGCAGCCGCCCGCGCTTCTTGATGGCCTGCGGGCAGGTCCGGGAATGCGATGTTCGCCTCGCCGGCATCACCCGATCGCATCGCAAGACAGACACCGCGATCAACCGCCATTGGCAGGACGAGGCCGTCGTTGTAATCCGTATGTTCACCGATGAGGTTGATTCGGCCTGGCGCGAATGCGATCGCATCCGGCTGGACGCGTGCAAGCCGACCACGCATCTCGTCAAGGGACTCACCTCGCATGGAGTTGCTTTCGCGATTCACCCGCCATGCACGTTGCGATCCGGCTGCGTGAGTTCATAGAAACGCTTGACGACGAGTTGCAGAAACTCTCGCTCGGCATCGGTCGTCGCAGGATCGTTGATTTGCGATCGCACCTGCTGGACCATCCTGTCCCACTGTTCGAGCATGTCATCGTACGTGGCTCGTCCCTGGTCGATGTAATCAAGCTGCCGCTTCAGGAACACGATCGTGTTGTGCTGATCGACCATCTCTTCCATGCGGCTGCGCGTTGGCATGTCGTTGAGGTTGACACCATCGGAAAAGCGAATCATTTCCGCGTGCGGCGCAAACACCCGGAACTGCCGGCGCATCGTATTTCGTGCGATCGCCTTGGCGTCCATCGCAAGTTGAGGAATACCGTTGCGATCGACGAGTTTTTCCAGCGGCCCGAGCGGAAGATCAACTTCGATCGTTTCCCGGAGAAGCTCGCCCGCATCATCTCGCTGGGCGTCGCCATTCTCATCGCGCACGATTCGTTCCACCGTCAGTTTCACGACGTCGCCTGGCTCCAGCGATTGCACATGTTCACGCAACTCCTCGCCGCTGATCGGCCTCCGACCATCGAAGTGCGTGATCCGATCTCGCAGCTGAAGTACCTCACGTGCGGGCAGATCAGGCAGCAGGCTCAGTATCTCAAACGAACCGTAAATTGAGTCATCATCGGGCACCCATCGCTGCTCGACGCCGAGCGCACCGCGCGGGCGAAACACCACGCGATCGTGCCAGGCGATCAGCAGGCGATTGCGCTGCTCAATCGAGAGATCGGCGGTGGCGAGTATCGCGCGAAAGTCGATATCAAGCCGCCGGGCCGCTGCGATCCACATCATGGCCTGCTCGCGCGTCTCGTAGTCCGGCGCATCGAGTTGGTTGATCGCCTCAAGCAGCCGCTCGGTGCTGGCGCGCTGCGAGTCATCCTGGGACTGTTGCCCGGCCAGACACACCGGGCTCACAAGGCCGGCCACCAGCATCCAGGCAGCAAGATGTGGTTTCACACGGGCGATGGCATGTCCTCCTGCGTCGCCTTCGTGAGACCGAACACGGCGGTTGCGGTCAGTTGAGCATCTCCACAAGTCTATCCACCCGAGGCTCCAGCCAACGGACTTTCTGCTCAACCATCGCAAGGAACTTTGAGCCGGGAATCCGGGCAAAGGAGCCCGTCGCACTGATCGGGATGATACTTTCGACGATCAACGCCTCCATCATCAGCCATGGCAACGCCTGGCACTCCGGGCTGGAGAGTGTTCGGCTGTTGGCAGTGTTGTAGCCGTAGATCATCGCCTGGATCAACCGCCCGCTGAAGCCGTCAGGCCAGAGTTGCGGGTCAGCCGGCTCACCCATTCGCATGGAGAACTGCAATGCCGCGTTGGCAACGTCGGCCATCCGCGGTTCGATGCGCGCCGAGTCAAAGTCGATCACCGCTGCAATCTCGTGGCCGTCGTAGAGCAGGTTGCCCGGATGCCAGTCGCCGTGGATCACCCCGCGTGGCCAGTCCGCGAAGCCGAACGCATCCACACGTTCGCCCGCGCGCTGATACATGTCGCGCAGGTACGCCACCGTACCCTGCAACCCCGCGCGATCAATCTGTGGCTCGGCGCGGCTGACCGAGGGGGGCGTCTGCTCAAACAGCCCGGCCATATCCGCAGCATGAAAGGTGCCGGGTGCCGGCTGGTAACGGCTCTTGAAGCTCGCGAGAATGCGGTGCATTGCGCCCAGCGCCTTACCGGATGCAACCGCCGCCTCGGTTGAACGGTCGTACCGTTCGCCCGGCACGTACTGGAACATTTCATACGTCTGCCCGTTGTATTGCAGCAACGAGTTGTTGTCACCCCTCGTGCCAATCAGCCGCGCGACCGGATAATCCTGCCGGGCGAGTTCCAGTTGCAGCGTGTGCGCGAAGGCGACGCGAAACGGGTCACTCCGGCCGGGCGCACGGCGCTTGAGCAGAAAGTCCCCACGCCGCGCTGTGATGCGCAGCTTCGGCGCGCGGCGCGACCCACGCGGATATTCACGCAACTTCTCAATCGGCCCAAGGTCGTAATGGCTCAGCACGACTGCCAGTTCGTACATCTCGAACGTGTCGCGTCGCTGCCGGTCGGGGCTGTCGGAGCCGACATGCAGGTGCAGGTCTTGTGCGGGCTGTTGAGCCATAAAGATGCCACCCGGGGCCGTGTGGACAAGGATCACACCCTCGTCCAGCATTCATTCGACGTTCTGCGCCTGTTCCTTGATGCGATCGATCGCACTCTTGATTTCGACAATCCGCCGGGCGATCTCCACATCCATGCACTTACTGCCGATGGTGTTCGCTTCTCGCAGCATCTCCTGACTGATGAAGTCGAGCGTTCTGCCGACGGGATCCTGGCCTTCCCCGTCGATGATCTCTCGAAACTGCTCAAGGTGCCCGGCCAACCGCGAGACTTCCTCAGCAATATCGGATCGCTCAGCAAAGATCGCAACCTCGCGCAGCAGATCTTCTTCCGCGAGCGTCGCGCCGACCTCCGCGAGCAGTTCCTCCATGCGGCTGCGCAGCCGCTGCTGGTATGACTTCACGACTTCGGGCACACGCGTTTCTACTTCGCTGAGGTGTTCTGCGATGCGATCGCAGTGCTTGCGAAACTCTGCGTAGAGAACCTCGCCCTCGCGCAGGCGCATCGCGAGCACCTGGCTGCATGCTTCCTTTGTCAGATCGCACAGAATCTCGCGCGATCGCTGAATGCGTTCGTGGCCAGCTTCATCCACCAGCACCCCCGGGAGATTGAGCAGCGGCGCCGGATCGACGTGCTCCACGCCGTTCACCTGCCGCAACTGATCAATGTAACGCTGCAGCGCCTGCACGTTGATCTGCTCCGCAGCCCCGGCTGACGTGTCTGCGAATCGCACCGTCGCCACAACACTGCCGCGAGTGAGCGCTTTGCTCATGATCGATTCGATCGGCGCATCAAGGCCGGGCAACTCTTCCGGCAGGCGGACATTGGCCTTGAAGAACTTGTTGTTCAGCGATCGGACTTCGACGGAGTACTTCGTGCCGTCAGCATCGCGGGATGCTGCGCCGAAGCCGGTCATCGAGCGAATCATTCACCCGTCCCCGCATCTCCGGGAGCAGTGCCTTCAGTGTCGCTGCCGCCTTCGTCTTCGCCACCTGTCGTGTCATCATCAGCCACGGGCACGGATGAATCGAACAATCCCGGGTCGCTCGCGTCAGGCTCGCCAGCCGGCCGGGTCGTACCATCTCCAAGCGCATCAATGGGCGTCGTGCCGTCTTCCGCAGTTGTATTGGCAGGCGTCGCCCCCGGCGCTGCTGCGGTCGGGCTCATGAGGTTCAGTGAAATCGCAAAACCGAGCCAGACAATGAACGCAATGGTTGTCGCAACCGTCAGGGCATCGCCCACGCGACCGCCGAACACGGTCTCACTGCTTGTGCCACCACTGCCGCCGAACGCGCCGGCAAGCCCGCCGCCCTGCGGGCGCTGCACAAGGATGATCAGGATCATTGCAGCGGACAGGACAATGAACACGATGGTCAGCAACACAAACGGCACGCTCATGGCGTTGATCTCACTTCACGAACAATGGCCAG
>CAZVXI010000218.1:0-706 GCA_964631295.1 uncultured Isosphaeraceae bacterium | reverse complement strand
ATGGCCAGAAAATCATCAGCGTTCAGCGACGCGCCACCCACCAGGAAACCATCGATATCCGGCTGAGCGAACAACTCGGCCGCATTGCCCGGCTTGACCGACCCGCCATACTGAATCCGGATCGCCTGGGATCTAGTCTGATCATAGCGCCGGGCGAGCCATTGGCGAATGGTTGCATGGACTTGTTGGGCATCCTCGGGTGAGGCGGTCCGCCCCGTTCCGATCGCCCAGACCGGCTCATAGGCGATGACCAGAAGGCGGGCGGCAGTCTCCGCGTCCACCTCCGCCAGCGCCGCCTCCAGTTGATCCAGCACGATGGCTTCCGTCTCGCCTGATTCACGCTCATCGAGCGTCTCACCCACACACAGAATGCCGCACAGGTCCGCCTCCAGTGCCGCACTGAGTTTGCGTGAAACAAGAGCATCGTCTTCCCCGATCACATGCCGCCGCTCGGAATGACCCACCAACACAGACTCGACATCAAGGTCATTGAGCATGTCAGTGCTCACTTCGCCGGTGAACGCGCCGTTTGGATCAGGCCAGAGATCCTGCGCACCAAGCAGAATCGGGTGATGGCCCAGCGTCTTGCCCACCGACTGCAGATACGGGAACGGCGGATAGAGCGCGATGTCGCACGTCTGATCCATCCCACCCAGGCCTGCGACGATGTCATCTGACAACTCCGTCGCCGACGCGAGGTCGGTAT
>CAZVXI010000217.1:0-4904 GCA_964631295.1 uncultured Isosphaeraceae bacterium | reverse complement strand
AAGCAGAATCTGAGTGATCTCAAGCGCACGCCACTGCGTCTGGCTGCGTGAGCGGTTCATCCGCGCGCGGCTGGCGGGTCGGCGACATCATCGGCCCATGACGGGATCGGTCTGTCGGACACCCGGGACTGGGGGAAACCCGGGACTGCGGCTGCGCCTTCGTCCCGGCTTGGGGGGTGCATCCAAGCCGTGGCGCAGCGAAGCGCAGCCGCGGGTCTCAGATTCCCGGGTCTTTGCCGATCAATCGGTGGATGATTTGATACCATTCTCGCATGCCTCAACCCGGTAAACAGTGGCGGCATGTAACAATCTCCACGCTCAACTCATGGCTGCCGGGCGACCCGCGTGGGTGGCGCAGTCGGAAGCATCGGCGGCATTCAAGTGGCGATTACAAGTCGCCGCCGCCGGATGGCGAACATCGCGGATTGCATGCATATACCAGAGAGGTGGCCGGTGAATCGGTCGTCATTCCAAGTACATTGCGCTCGAAGGTGGCGAACGCATTGCGGGATTCGCTTGTGAATGATGGCCATTGCGTATTGGCCATCACCGTCGCTGCGACCCACGCGCACATGCTCACCGAACTTCCAGCAGAGATGGGCGCGGTGCGCAGTATCGTCGGTGATGCGAAGAACGCTTCATCTCGTGCGGTGCGACAAGAGATGCCGGGGCGAATCTGGGCCGGCGGAGGTGATTACAGACGTGTGTCTGACAAGCGGCACCAGCAGCGCATCTTCGAGTACATTGTGAATCACAGCCGCGAAGGTGCGTGGGTGTGGACGGTCCAGGATGGATGATGGGGAGACCCGGGACTGCGGCTGCGCCTTCGTCCCGGCTTGTGGGGGAGGAGAGGGCGAATCTCGCGAGGTGCATCCAAGCCGTGGCGCAGCGAAGCGCAGCCGCGGGTCTCAGATCTCCCGGGTCTCCGGGTTCTCGGATCTCGGACATTCCGTCTGCAGCGACCCACCGGCGTGCGCTGGCATGACAATGTCAGTCGCTGGCGAGTCGCCTGAGGCGAGCGATGCGTTCAGGTTCCTGCTCGACCAGCCACGCGTCTTGTGAGAGCAGTTCATGCGCGCGCTGGAAGTGCGGGCGTGCCTCTTCCGCACGCCCCAGTGCGTGCAGGCACTCAGCGAGCTCTTCGTGAACGTAGCCATCGGGTTCGACGCCAGACACGCGAGCATCATCTGCGATGGACTGTTGCATCGCGAGCGCTTCATCAACTCGGCCGAGTGATCGCAGGCAGCGTGCGATGCACCAGCGCGCGATGCGGATATCACCTGCGTCGCCTTGTGCTTCGCGGGCTGCGAGTGCGCGCTCGAAGTGGCGCAGGGCCTGCGTGTAGCTGCTCTGCTGGTGATATGCCCAGCCGATGTTGTTGTGGAGCGATCCGAGCCAGCGGCGGGCATCGGGATCATCGGATGATTCAGCGAGATGCAGGGCAATCTCGCTCCAGCGCAGCGCATCATCACCTGACCCGACGATGGCGATCATGTGCGCAGCATCAACTGCCAGGCCATCGAGCTGCGCCTTGCGCGCAGCATCCCACGCCTGCTCGAACAATGGCAGCGAAGAATCGCCATCGCCGGAACTGTTGAGCGTGCGGCCACGTTCAAGCAGCCAGTACACACGCGCTTCGGGGAGAGTTTCGTCCAGCAGCGGTTCAACGGCATCAAGCAGAGCATGCGCCTGGTCGAACTGCCGCCGCAGCGAATGTGTTCGCGCGATCTGCGTGAGCAGCACGGCGTATGTCGTCAGTGCTTCGATGCTTTTCGAAGATCGTGTTCGCGCGTCCGGAAGCAGCGCGAGGAACGCCTGCTCGGTTGCTGCGGGGTCGTTGTAATCCCACAGCGAGCGGATACCCGCGACGGTGATCGGCCCCGCGTGCTGCGGGTTGTTGTCATCATCAGACTTCGGCACCACGTGACATCCTTCCGCAAGCAGCAGAGCGAGCCCGCACCATACCAGTATTCTCGGTGGCATCGGCAATGGTATCAGGATCACCGCGTGCAAGCTGCTATACTCCGGCCCGGTTTGCGGAATATGAAACGGACTCGCAGGCAAGTGTTGAAAGTCAAAGGAGAACATGATGAGACAGGTGCGCGCTGTGATGGCAATGGTGGTTCTGGGCGTGTGTTCGCTGGCAGCCGGCGGATGCGTGTTTGACAACATCCACGAGGAACTCACCATTGTCAATGGCCGACTGGCGACAGTCGAGCAGCAACTCGATGAGGTGAAGGCGACCAATGCGGGATTGCTGGAGACGAACGAGCAGCTTGTGCAGTTACAGGACAAACTCAAGACGCTGGACTCCATCGACGCGTCGCTCAAGGGGCTCGATGGCCATCTCGCATCGCTGCGCAAGACACTTGACAATATCGATTCGACGATACCGTTCCTGTCGTTCTCATCTGACTCAGAGGTCCCGCCCGCGCTCGACTTCACGATGGAGTCGATCACCGGCGATGAGATCAATCTCGCGGGCGAATACGGCGGGAAGATTGTGTTGATAGTAAACGTGGCGAGCCAGTGCGGATTCACGCCACAGTATGAGGGATTGCAGGCACTGTATGACAAGTACGCGGAGCAGGGCTTCGTCGTGCTCGGGTTCCCGGCCAACAACTTTCGTAATCAGGAGCCCGGCACGAACGAGCAGATCATGAAGTTCTGCGAAGAGAACTACAATGTGACGTTCCCGATGTTTGCAAAGATATCTGTGAGAGGTGAAGATATTGCGCCGCTGTATGCATATCTGACCGACCCGGATGAAGCCGCAGCAAGTCAGGGAGCGCTTGACTGGAACTTTGAGAAGTTCCTGCTCGATCGCGATGGAAATGTCGTGAAACATTACAGATCGCGCATCACCCCGGAGGAGTTTGAAGCAGACATCGTAGCGCTGCTTGAACAGTGAAAAGGCGTCGGCGTGAAGAGAGAACCAGTATTATTTGTGATCATTTCGACCGCAGCCGTGGTGACGCTGGCGGGTTGTTCGTCACTGCCGATGTACACATCGGTTGATCAGAACCTTGCAACATTCGAGCCGTTTCATGTGCCTCTTGAAGTCACCGAGCATGGCGTCGCGCTGCTGACGGTGCAGTCATCGGCTGGTCCGCTGCAGCTGATTCTCGACACCGGCGCCGACCAGGCGATGCTCATCCGCATGGATTCACCGGTTGCTGAGTCTCTGCCACAGGCAGGGGCCGAGTGGGAAGCCGGCGCCAGCGGCGGGCTTTCACGCGTGCCGGTGTTTCAACTGGATGAAGTCCACATCGGCCCGCTGACGTTCAACGATGTACGCGCACCTGCGGAGTCAAGTGCGTTCCCCGACTTCATGCCCGGCGATGGTATGCTCGGGCGCGGCCTGCTGGTGGGCCTGACGCTCGACATCGATATGCCGGTTGGCCGGCTTGGGATCCTGCCAGCCGGCGCGCTGCCGAGCGACTTCAATCGCGATGACTGGCTTGCGGTGCCGTTGCTGAGCATGCACGATGGCCCGGTTGTGCCGATGCGCCTCGATGACAGTGAGACGACACTGCGCATGGTGCTGGATACCGGTGCGATCGCGTTTGCAGATGATGACCTGTATGGGATCGTGGAACTGCCGAGGGAACTCAAGCCGGCGCGCGATCAGGTTGAAGGATTGACCGTCTATCGCGCTGCGAATGTGCGGCTTGGTGATGTGCCGGTCGGTCCGATGCGGTTCTTTGTCATGAATCATCCCCAGCCGCCGAATACTGAAGGGTTCCTCGGCAGTGTGCTGCAGATGCAGTGGCGCATTGTGATCGTGCCGACAGAGGATCGCGTGTACCTGCGTAACGTTCCCAGATGACGACCCTGTCTGATCGTCAGGCCGGAACCCGTCTCAGCAGCGGCGCACCTGTCGAGGACGCATTGTGACCGAATCGCTGTAATTCGCAGTCGGATCCGCTGGCTGAGTCGGCCCTTCGTCGGATAGTATGGCAGTATGCGACTCCACGCGAAAACGTGCGTTCTGTGGTTCTGTTTCCTGCTCGTATGTGGCGGCAATGCGTGCGGTCAGGCACAGATCGAGCCGGCGATCTCTTCGGATGATCTTGCAGAGTACGCGAAGATACTCAAGCTCTCCGATGCGCAGTACCGTGCGATTGACTCGCTGTATCAGCAGTACCTGGAGAAGCGCCAGGCATATGAGGAGGGGGAACTCGGGCGCTTCAATGAGGCGGACAGGAAAGCCAAGGAAGAGGATCCCGAGGGGTACTGGCGAAGCGAACGCAACCTTCGGGACGTTCACGATCGCATTGCCGAGCTTCGTCGCAGCGCTGCTCGGATTGATGACGACTTCTTCGAGAGCATGCGCCCCGTGCTCACTGATGAGCAGGCGTCTGAGCTGCAAACGCTCTCCATGCTGCGCGCGCGACAGCGTGTGCGCAATCGCGGCGTCGGGCTTCCCTTCCCGTATGGGGACGAGTTCCACGCACAGATCGAGCTGCGCCGCGCGTTGCTGAAGCTCGATCTCAGCGTACGTGAGCGCGATGCTGTTCATCCATTGCTTGATGAACATGAACGCCGCGTAACAAGCATGCTTGTCGATCTCGATGAAGCGAGCCACCATGATCGGTGGATCAGCAGCAACGTCGAACAAGTACCGTGGCCTGAGATTCAACAGCGAAGCACGCAGGCCGCCAATGAGATTCGGATTGCACACCGCGCGTTCGTCGAGCGCATGCTCGCACTGCTGCGCCCCGTCAATGCAGATTCCCTTGGCGAGGATGTCTTCAGCCGGTTGTACCCCGGCATCACGCCCGATCCGGCTGGTGTCGACCGGCATTTTGCAAAGCTCCGAAGAGGCGACCTGCCGGGCGATGTGCGTGATGCCATCGAGTCACTGGAAGCCGGGTACAGCCAGCAGCATGCGAGACTGACCA
>CAZVXI010000216.1:0-4950 GCA_964631295.1 uncultured Isosphaeraceae bacterium | reverse complement strand
CGTTTGCTGCACTCGAACCCTTCGCCGATGGCTTCCGCAACTACATGAAAAAAGGTTGCCCCTGAGGCCGAGGCCGCCTACCCTTGGCCGACATTGAGAAAAATTTCACGAGGTCGCGATCGAACCTCTCAGCGTGCTCGCTCTCCCGGCGGTATCCTGCCCGCCATGGCTGAGCAGCCCGAATCAGACCATCGTGAGCAGGAGTACCGTGTCGGCTGGAAAATGGCCGGCCTCGGGCTCGAAGTTTCGACGCACGTGCTCGCCGGAGCGTTGCTCGGCTGGCTGTTCGACAAGTGGCAGGGGACGGCTCCCAAGGGCGTGACCTACGGGGCCATCGCAGGGATCGTCTTCGGGATGTGGACGCTGGTTCGCGGGGCGCTCAAGCTCAACGCTCAGCTCGACAAACGGCACCCGACGACAGGACGCGGCAAGCCGATCCCCTTCGAAGATGAGGACACTGACAGCAACGACGCTGCCGATGACTGGAACACGGATGACGCAACGAAATCAAACTCTTTCAAGTCGTGATTGACTGACGCCGCGAACCCGCTGAGAGTATTCCTTGACTGCCGCTGAGATGCCCATCCAGACCAATGCGCCCGCCTCGAAGGCAACCGGCATGGCTGCTGAACCGATCATGCCCCTGCCAGCGAGGCCCATGTTCGCTGCTGCTGTTGCCGGCGGAGTCACAACGGTGCTGCTCTGGCTGGCTGGCGCTTCATTATTCGAATCGATGCAAGCTGGGCTTCCGACTGCACTTGCGGGCGTCGGCACAGTTCTGGCGATCTACCTTGCCACCACCGCCATGCTCACGCCTTGGAAACCCCGACGCATGGGCGACTGGATGACCTTCTGGCTCGGCGTAACGGTGCTGCGGCTGATGGTGACACCTGTCGCTGCGTGGGTGCTATACTCCGCCGCGCTGCGGGATGTCCGGACGCTCGGACTCGCCGTCGCGTTGAGTTACGTCTTGTGTTTGTTCCTTGAGACCGGGACGCTGGCGTGGTTCCTCAACCGCCGCCTCGTCTCGAATGATGATTCCACTTCTACTTCGGCCGCCTCTGAACCTGGCCACGTAAGCGGTGCAGACCAACCATGACCGACCTGCTTTTTCTTGCCGCTGAAGACCCTTCTTCGCACGTGAAAGACGTGATTCTGCTGCCGTCCGGCTGGAATCCGGGCGACTTCCGCATCCTCACGATGCACATGGTCACGCTGCTCGTCGCGGGAGTTGTCACAGTGCTTCTGCTGATGCTGGCTGCCAGGTCCATCGGCACGGGCCCGGAATCGCAAGGCAATGACCGGTACATCACGAGGGGCAGATTCGCGCAGATGATCGAGGCCATGGTCGTCTACCTGCGAGATGAAATGCTGGTTCCCGTCCTCGGAGAACACGGCGCACGGAAGTTCCTGCCATTCCTGCTCACGCTGTTCTTCTTTATCCTGTGCAACAACATCATCGGGATCATCCCGTTCGCAGACCTCCAGCATCTGTTGGGGATTCACGTCACACCATTTGGCGGCACAGCGACGAGTAACATTGCCATCACTGGCGGTCTGGCACTCGTTGCGGGCATCGTGATCGTCGCCAACGGCTTCATCGATCTCGGGCCCAAAGAGTTCTTCAAACACATGACAGGCGGCCTCGTCGATGGTCCGCTGCTGCAGGTGCTGATGCTCAGCCCGGTTATCCTGATCGTTTTCATCGTCGAGATTCTCGGCCTGTTCATCAAGCCGACGGCACTGGCGATTCGCCTGTTCGCCAACATGGTGGCTGGCCACATCCTGCTCGCTGTGCTGCTGGGTTTCGGCTACGCGGCGGTGGAGGGCGCAGGGAGCTTCGGCGCCGTCCCTATTCTGATCTGGCTCGTCACAGGCGTGGCATCGCTGCTGATCTTTTTCCTTGAAGTCTTCGTTGCCTTCCTGCAGGCGTTTATCTTCATGTTCCTCACGGCTGTGTTTATCTCGCTGCTGATGCACCATGATGACCACGAGCACGAGGAATCGCACAACGCCCATGAAATCGAGCATGATGACATCGCCATGGCTGCCGAGGAGGCACGGATCGCCTGATACCAGGCGGGAAACGAAACACCTGGGCGATCGTGGGACCGCCCGGATTCAACGAAACAAACACAACGCCCGACGCTTCCCACGGCACGGGCAGGATCAACCAAACGGAGTTCAACTACTCATGAATCTCTCCCGTCTTGCACTTCTCTCGCTGGCGGCCCTCGCTGGCATCACCGTGTTTCTTGCCGCCCCGGCTGCTGCACAGAACGTCGTGGAACTTCCCGATGATTCCATGTCTGTGATTGATGGCGCTGGCGTTGCAGGCCTGGGTGCCGGCCTTGCAGCAGGTCTCGCCGTGATTGGTGCAGGCATTGGCATCGGCATGATCGGTGCGAAGTCGAACGAAGCTGTCGCCCGCCAGCCAGAAATGGCCGGCCGCATCTTCATCAACATGATTCTGACTGCCGCCCTCGTCGAAGGTGTTGCGCTTTTCGCCGTCGTCGTCGGCTTCCTGAACTTCCCGGCGTTCAACTTCTCAAGCTGATCGATTGGCAAACGAAAGACCGCTCATCGCGCGTTTGACGACGCGCGGTGAGATTTGTTCCAACACCGCGTGATGCGAGACCATTGATATGTACGAACTGTTGATGCTGGCTGCCGATGACGTTCCGCAGGCCAAAGTCTTCGATCCAGACTGGATGCCTCTGGTAACATCCATCGTGGTGTTCCTCGCTGCGTTCGGGATTCTCTCGACCGTCGTCTGGCCGAAGATCACCCGTGGCCTGGAAGATCGCGAAAACAAGATTCGCGACGAGATTGCTGCCGCTGAAAAGGCTCGCAAGGAAGCCCAGCAGGCCCAGCAGCAGTATGAAGCCAGCGTAGCTGCGCAGCGGGAGAAGCTCGAAGGTGAGATGGCCCAGGCTCGGGCCGATGTGCAGAAGTACCGTGAGCAACTGCGAAGCGAGGCCGAGGAGCAGGCCGCGGAACTCAAGCAGCGCGCTGTGAAGGAGATCGAGTCGGCCAAGTCGACGGCGATCATTGATCTGCACAGCGAAGCAGCCACACTTGCAGCAACGATCGCCGGCAAGATCCTCAAGCGTGAGATTACTGCCAACGACCAGCAGCAACTCGTTGAAGAATCGCTCCGGGAACTCGCAACGGTCAATGGCCGCTGAGCAAGGCAAGGACACGAGATATGGCCACGCAGATCGACGCACTTGCTTCCGTCTACGCTCGCAGTTTGTATGAACTGGCGGAAGCGGCCGGCGGTGCGGACAAGATCATGGAGATCAACGACGAGGTCGAGCAGATCATTGACCTGACACGCAACGACGCGCAGCTCCATGAGTTTCTCGGCTCGCCGATCATCGATGCACCGAAACGGGCAGACGCACTGAGGCGGATGTTCGATGGACAGGTGACCGACCTGATGCTGCGATTCCTGCTCGTCTTGAACAACAAGGGGCGCCTTGGCCACCTCGCCAAGATCGCCGCCGCGTACGACCAGATGGTGCAACACCGATTCGGCCGGATTGAGGTGGATGTGTTTACCGCCGCGCCGCTTGATGAGTCGCAGCGGTCGACCATTCACGCCCGCGTGAAGGAAGCACTTGGCAAGGAGCCGGTGCTGCACGCATACACCGATGAAGCGATGCTCGGCGGTGTCAAACTGCGGATCGGCGATCAACTCATCGACGGCTCGGTCGCCGGGCAACTGCGCCGGATGCAGGAATCGCTGATGCATTCAGCGGGTGATCAACTCATCAACCGTTTCAACGAGATCATCGAGGACGACAACACCGCGTAACACGAAGGCAGACTGCCAATGTTCCACAGCAAGCACATTTCGGTTGCAACTCTCAGCGCGTGCCTTTTCACAGCACCTGCGTGCGCAGCGACGGTGCATGCGGAACAGGCCCGGCCCGCTGCTGGCAGCGCGACGAATGATGATGTCATCCCACAGATGACCGTGCGTGGCAACGCCGAACTCCAGAAGCCCGCCGACCAGGTGGAGATCCGCCTGAGCGTCGTCACCGAAGCGGAAGATGCTGAGGATGCCATCGACGCCAATGCGCGTGACAGCGAAGATGTCGTCGATGCGCTCGAACGGCTCGACCTCACCGAGGACGAGTACGAGACCGGGCAGTACCGAGTGTCGCCTCAGTATTCACGTCGTCCGAGGAACGCAGACATCGACTGGAAGCCGACGATTGTCGGGTATCGCGTAACCAACTCGCTGCTCATCACGACCAGGCGCCTTGATGATGCAGGAAAGATCATTCAGAAAGCAACGGAAGCTGGCGCGAACTCGGTTGACTCGGTGAGCTTCTCGCTGTCCGATCCGCTTGTGCATCGCAGCGAGGCAATCCGCGAAGCAGCCCGGCTCGCCATGGCCGACGCGCGTGTGCTTGCCGCGGCGACCGACCAGCGCATCGTGCGAGTGCTCTCGCTCACGCTCGACCAGGCATATGCTCAGCCGATCATGCAGCGCGGCAGCGACACCGTCGGGCGGATGGCCATGGAATCTTCCGCTGCGCCGCCGATCACGCCGGGCGACATCACCGTGACAGCAAGCGTGACAGTCGTGCTGGAGATTGCATCGCAGTAGCAGTAAGAGAACCAACGGAAGTCAACGAAACTCTCACCTCCACACCAGAGCATGGAACGTTCGAGCGAGGCGAACGCCTCACCAAAGGAACAACCGTGAAGATCAAGACCGACGAAATCACATCAGTTATCAAGCAGGAAATCGATCAGTTCTCCAGTGAGCTGGAGATCAGCGAAGTCGGCCAAGTGGTCGAGGTCGGCGACGGGATCGCCCGCGTGTACGGCCTCTCCAAATGTATGGCCGGCGAACTGCTTGAGTTCGAAACAGACAAAGGCACCATCATGGGCCAGGCGATGAACCTGGAACTCGACACCGTCGGCGCGTGCATC
>CAZVXI010000215.1:0-5011 GCA_964631295.1 uncultured Isosphaeraceae bacterium | reverse complement strand
GGCGACCCGGCTGAACTGCAAACAGAGCAGGGGGAGATCAGACCATTTCTTTGAGCGCCTTGAGCGGGAGGACCTTGACAGTCTTGCGGGCGGGCTTCGCCGGGATGTCGCGATACTGTTGGAGCAGTGGCACCCAGACATTCTTGCGGGCGGGTTTGCGTGGCACCTGGCGCTTCTTGATCTTCATCAGGCCGGGAACAGTGAAAACACCCGGGCCGCGCGCGCCAAGGTCCTTCTTGATGAGCTTGCCCATTTCTTCAAACACCGCGCCGACTTCCTTCTTGGTGAGCCCAGTGGACTCAGCGAGGTCAGAGAATATCTGACTTTTGGTGCGTGCCTTCACACCGGTGGTTGCCGTCTTCTTGCGGGTCGTGGAACGCGTTGTCGTCTTGCGGCGGCTTGACGTGGCTCTGGTCGCCGAGGTCTTGCGCCGGGTCGTACCGGTCTTCTTCTTCTTGCGTGTTGCTGCCATTTGGCTTCCTTTCTGATCCTTGCGGCCGAACGTGGCCGAACCGACGAAACTCTAATGCTCAATCTTGTCGGCCACAAGACATTTCAGACTGCAAAAACAGTGGTTTTTTTGTCCAGAGTTCAAAATTTGCTGGAAATCCCTGATCGAACGCTCTTTGTCGCGCGAAATCAGACGACTATCCGCAGCACATTTCGGTGGGCAAACTGTCTGCCGAGGAACTTGTGAGCCGTTGAGATTCATGCACACGGAGCGGAACAGCATGTCGAGCCGGAGAACTTGCATGCCGAAGCCCCGGCCGTCCCAGGCAACTTCGAGGCCGCGGCTGCCCGTCTCGCTGGACCATTCGACCCGAATCGGGTGCAAGCCAGCCCGTAAACCGATGATGCCACGTGCCTCATCCATCCCGTGCAGGCCGTCATTGTTGACGACAGGATTGTCATGGACGTATATCCGGGTGCCATCGTCGCTGGTTGTCTGGAACGTGTCGATCCCGTCGGCTGGCACTTGAGTGAAGCCGGGAAGACAAGGGCTGCATGCTCGTCGCGCGAAGCCAGAGATAGGTCGAAGGACACAGCTTCACTTTCGTGGCTCATATGCGGCGGACAGAAAATCGTCGACACGGTGGTCGAGACGAATGTTGATCGGATTTGCGAGTCAGATCATCACGACCTTGCAACAACTGAGCTGTCCTCTTACGCTGCCGCGCGTGACGAATGGAAGTCTCCAACCTGTGAGGATTGCCATGTGGTCCGGCCCGCGCAACATCTCCACAGCAATGATGCGCTCGTGGGGGAGCCGTGCCGACACCGTTGTGATTGATGAGCCACTTTATGCGCACTATCTCAAGCAGACATGCCTCCCGCACCCAGGCGCTGCTGAGATTGTCGCCGCGCATGAGACCAGGATCGAAGCAGTCTTACGCACCTTGTTCGGCGAACTCCCACCGGGGAAGACGATCCTCTATCAGAAGCACATGGCTCACCACCTGTTGCCGGATATGGCCACCGACTGGGTCAACCAGTTGACCAACTGCATGCTTATTCGTGAACCGCGCGCGATGCTGCTGTCGCTGTCGCGTGTACTCGATCAACCATCCATCGAAGACACAGGCCTGCCGCAGCAGGTGCGATTGTTCGAGCAGTTGCATCAGAGAGGACAGACGCCGCCTGTGATCGACTCCATGGACGTGCTGCTGTGCCCCGAGAAAATGATCCCCGCGCTCTGCGATGCACTTGCAGTCCCCAATGACGACGCAATGCTCTCCTGGGAGGCCGGCCCGCAACCAACGGATGGCATCTGGGAAGAGCACTGGTATGCTTCAGTCAACGCGTCGACGGGGTTCGAGCCGTATCGAGAACGAACGGGCGAGTTGCCCAATGATCTCGAAGCAGTGTGCCGGGACTGCGAAGCCCTCTACAAGCTGCTTCACGCCCATCGCCTGCAAGTGTGATACAACACCGTCATGCTCCAGACTTACAACGAGAAGAATCGCAACCTGCTGATCAACATCAACGGAGAACTGGTGCACCGTGACCACGCGGGGATCAGTCCGTTTGATTCATCTGTACAGAATGGTGATGCAGTCTGGGAGGGCCTGCGCCTCTATGACGGTCGCATCTTCAAACTCCGCCAACATCTGGCTCGTCTCCGGGGTTCCGCGCTCGCGCTGGGATATACGCACATCCCGACCAGTGAGCACATGATCGAACAGATCAGGCGAACGCTGGAAGGCAATGGCATGCGCGATGGAGTTCACATCAGGCTGACACTCTCGCGCGGCGTCAAGTACACCAGTGGGCTCGATCCACGTCTCAATACGGCTGGCTCCACCCTGATCGTGCTCGCTGAACACAAGCCGCCCGTGTACGACAAAGCTGGTGTCCGGCTCAAGACATCAGCTCATCGCCGGCCACTGGGCGATGTTCTCGACCAGAAGATCCACAGTTGCAATCAGCTCACGTCGATCCTGGCGAAGATCGAAGCCAATTCGGCCGGGGCCGACGATGCACTGATGCTCGATACACGTGGCTTCATCGCTGAGACCAATGCGACACATGTCTTCATCGTCGCTGGCGATGTCGTTCACACGCCGACCACTGCCGCCTGTCCGGAGGGAATCACCCGCGCAACGGTCCTCGAACTCTGCGAGCAGCACGACATCAAATGCCAGATGCGGGACATCACGCTCGCCGAGGCATACAGGGCTGACGAAATGTTCTGTACCGGCACCATGGGGGAGTTGGCACCAGTCGTCGAAGTGGACGGCCGAACCATCGGCTGCGGAACGATTGGGCCGGTGACGACACGACTCAACGACCTGTTCACCGAGTTGACACGGACCGATGGGCACGTCGTGATCGCCTGAGAGTGATTCCACCCCGAGCCTCTGCCTCTGCGTAACTTGTCAACAGCTGGGTGGTCCGGGGAACATGCGAAAGAAAATCCAGATTTTAAACTGGGTAAACAAGGAGAGACTGGCAGCCCAACATGGGACGAAACCAGGCTCTCAAGTGCCTGCGTAACCATATCGCCCGCAACGACTTGGCGGCAGCGTTGGATCGATAGCGAACAGGATGCGATCATATCGTTCATGTTCCATGTGGGTTATCTGAAGTGCCCAAATCCCCCTAATCTGCTTGACAGCCCAACTGCTCTCTGCAGGATGACAGATTGCGTAAACCCGCCGCTATGGGATATCTACCGATTCTGGATGTTCCGCGCAAGGTGGCGTGGTGAGGGTCAGTGGGTTGTGGTTCGCTCCACGGAGGGGTGATGCGACGGACGAAGGGGTTCTGCGATGGTTCACATGTGGTCGCTGCTTGCAGCGGCTCATCTGTGAGAAGTCCACGCGCCAGGCGACTTTCGGCCCGTCGAGTTCCGGGGACCACGCATGCACATGTCTGCTTGCAAGGGGTGGGTGTCGCTCGGCCGACTTCGGCCAATGCGATCGTCCGCCGGGGAGGTCATCGATGAAGAGTTCGCTGAGTCGCTGTCTTACTTTCGCCGCGATGTGCCTGGCGCTCGCAATCGCCCAGCCCGCTATGGCGCAGGATGGTGCGTGCTGTTACGACGACATGGGAGTCCGCAGTTGTATGGTCACAACTGAGGACAACTGCGTGAATGTGTTGCTCGGGACATACTCCGGAGACGGGACGACATGTGCGAGTTCCTGCGGTGCCTGCTGCCTTGACACGGATTGCATCATCCTCGTCGAGTCACAGTGCATCGAACTGGGCGGCACATTCCGAGTTGGGGCCGACCAACTCGACTGCTACAACGGCCTTTGTGGATTCAGGGGTGCTTGCTGCCTCGTCGATACCTGTATCGATAATCTCACGTTTGAGCAATGCGTGAACGATGAAGGCGGCGACTTCCTTGGTTTTGGCACCACATGCGCGGAAGATTGCGAGGCACCAATCAACACACAAGGCGCATGCTGCCTTGGAGATGGAACCTGCCAGGAAGGACTCTCATATCAAGAATGCCTCGATCTTGCAGGCGTATATCTGGTTGACCAGACATGTCCGGACGGGTCGTGTGAAGCCTATTGCGTGTTCTCTTCTGAGGCTGAGCCAGTTTTTCCCGCGCCAGAAGGTACTGGTACGGTGGCCCTTCCACAGTTCGACACCAATGGTGGACTGCGTGAACTGAACAGCGTGACGATCCATATTCGCGCTCGCGTCGCGGCGTCTCTTGTGCTGGAGAATGTCAACAACAAGCCAGCCACTGACGGTGCGGATTTCTTCGTCGATTTCCTACTTTCACCGGATTTCGCTCTCGGGATAACGCAGCAGGATGTGATTGATGGATCCGTTAATAGTTCTGACGAATTTCTAGGGCCTCAAGATGAGCTCACCTGCGACCCAGACCCATTATTTCTGCTTGGCCCGGGCGACATTTGCAACTATGAAGCTCCGCTCGGATCGCAAACCGTTGAGCAGGGCGGTATCGGTTCGGTACGTCAGTGGTTCGGAACGTCGACTCAGGTCATCCCAATGGCGAATGTTGCTCCCTTCGAGGGCAACGGGGCTTTCGATCTGTCGGTAAGTTCCGACGCGCTATTCAGCCCCGAGTGTACGAACTGCGACTTCGATGTGCGAGATGTCGCCGAGTGGGAGATTTGTGTTGTTTACGAGTACACAGATGTCGCCGCATGCTGCTACTGCGACGGCATCGGCGATGGTTCGACGACGTGCGAGCTTCTCTCTGAACAGGAGTGCGACGATCTTGCAGGGACCTGGTTTGAAGGCGAGTTCTGCTTTGACCCCGATACCAATCCCAAGGGCGTGCAGTGCCCGGTCCTTGGCGCGTGCTGCCTCTGCACAGGCGAGTGCTTCGAGAACCAGACGCAGGCAGAGTGCGAAGCCAACCCCGACTTCTACCAGTGGACCGAATGCGCAACCTGTGATGAAGTGAACTGCCTGCCACGCGGCGCGTGCTGCCTCTGCACAGGCGAGTGCTTCGAGAACCAGACGCAGGCTGAATGCGAAGCCAACCCCGACTTCTACCAGTGGACCGAATGCGCAACCTGTGATGAAG
>CAZVXI010000214.1:0-5025 GCA_964631295.1 uncultured Isosphaeraceae bacterium | reverse complement strand
GGCCCAGGAAGTCCATCTTGAGCAGGCCGACCTTCTCGCACGTCGGGCCGTCCCACTGCGTGATAATATCTTCGCTCCCGGTTGCCTTGCACAGCGGCACGATATTATCCAGCGGCTGCGTTGCCACAACGACACCCGCCGCATGCACGCCTGCGTGCCTGGCATGATCCTCAAGGGCGCGCGCTGTATCGACGACTTTGCGCACCATCGGATTGCCATCGTATTCGCTCTTGAACTCGGGCTCTTTCTCGAGCGCATCGTCAATCCGGATGCCAAGTTCACTCGGCACCATGTTCGCAAGCCGCTGGCCATCTGCAGGCGAGAACCCGTGCACGCGGGCGACGTCTTTGATCGCTGCCCGCGCCTTGAGCCGCCCGAACGTAATGATCTGCGCAACGTGCCCGTACTTCTGGCGCACGTGGTCGATGACTGCAGCCCGGCCGTCCTGACAGATGTCGATGTCGATATCGGGGTATTCGCTGCGATCGGGGTCGGTAAACCGCTCGAAGAGCAGGCCGTATTCCACCGGGCACGCGTTTGAGAGTCCGAGCACATAGCCAACCATCGTGCCGACACCCGAGCCGCGCGCGTTGGAGGGGATGCCGCGCTGCCGCGCCCAGTTGACGAAGTCCCAGACGATCAGAAAGTACGCGCTGATGAGTTTGTCCGCGAGGATCTGCAGTTCGCGTTCCAGCCGCGCGCGAATCTCGTCGGTCACGCCATCAACGCCGTACCGCCAGATGAGCCCCGCTTCGCACAGGTCGCGCAGCGCGCGATCGCAGTCTTCCTTCAGATGCGCCGCGTCCATGTCCGCATCGCGTTCGGCATCAAACGGCTTGAGTTCAAACCCCGCGCAGTACTGCTTGAACCATGCTGTCACATCGGGCCCATCGCGCTGCGGGTCGTACTCGGGCCTGATGCCCGGGTGCACGACATCGACCACCGGCGCGTGATTGGCATCGAAGTCGATGTCCACGTTGCAACGTTCTGCGATTCGTACGGAGTTGGCCAGCGCTTCGGGATGCTCTGCAAAGCGCTCGGCCATCTCAGCGGGCGACTTCACATAGAGCTGCCGCGAGTAATGCAGGCGTGACGAGTCATCTTTCGTCTTGCCCATCGAGATACAGCACAGTGAATCGTGATCGTCCCAGTCATCTGATCGCAGAAAGTGCGCATCGTTGTCGCAGACGATCGGCAGATTGAGTTGTTCTGCCAGCCGGACAAGATGCGGATTGATGCGATCCTGCTCAGGCGTGTCGTGGCTTTGCAACTCGATGAAGAATCGCGATTCGCCTTGTTCGTTTGTGCCGAATGTCGCTCTGTGCCAGAGCGCTTCCTCGAAGGCAGCATCCCAGTTCGCCTCGTTGCCGGTCGCAACGTAGCGCGTCAGGTGATAGGCAATTGACGACCCGAGGTGGCCGTTGATCGCGATCAACCCATCTGACCACTGTTCAAGTGTTGTCTTGTCCATACGCGGCTTGCGATAGAAGCCGTTGACAAATGAATCACTCGAAAGTTTCAGCAGGTTGCGCCAGCCAGCGTCGTTCTCGGCGAGCAGCACGAGGTGAAACCCGCCGTCGGCGACACCGGTCGCTTTCTTATGCGTGCGATCGCCGGGCGCGACATATGCCTCAATGCCGAGGATCGGCTTGACGCCCGCAGCCTTCGCTTTCGTGTAGAACTCGATCGCACCGTGCATGTTGCCGTGATCAGTCACAGCGACGGCATCCATGCCGAGTTCTTTCACGCGTTCAACCAGCGCGCTGAGTTTGTTGCCACCATCGAGCAGCGAGTATTCCGAGTGCAGATGCAGGTGTACGAAGCCCATCGCGGCAAGTGTACGCGCGTGGCCATCGGGTGCAGTCAGTCGACACGTTCTGCCCGTGAAATCCCCAGCGAGATTCTCCCATCACATGGTGGACCTATGATGATCGCAGACCCAGCAATGATTCGCATCGACCGCATCTCGACATTCTCCAGCGAGGGCGCCCAGCGGGCCGCCTCCGCATGGCAGACGGCCTCGCGCCAGCCGAGTTGGATCACGCGGGCAACGCTGCTGGTCTTCCTGGTCGTCGTTGGCCTGCCACTGCTGATGCTGTTTCTGCTCGCCCTGTGCGCCGCGACAATCGTCTTTGGCGTGCTCGCAGGCGTGAACTTCATCCTGCTGAAGATTCGCGGCGTGCTGCCCCGCAACGACGGCCGGAAGAACGTCCGTGTGATCGAACGACGGTGACCGGGCGTCACTGACAGGTTTCATCCTCGATCATCTGCATGAGCGCTGTCCGCAATGCCTGCGTTACCTCACCGACGCTGCCATCACCGATCGACTTGTCTTCCACGCGAATGACCGGCAGCACGCCCCAACTCGAGTTTGTGAGGAAGACCTCGTCGGCCGCGTGCAGGTCGTCCAGCGAGAGCATCTTGCGCTCGATCTCGAGGTGCGCATCCGCTGCGAGCTCAAACACGGCAGCCCGGGTGATGCCCGGCAGGACAGGTGAGGGCACTGCTCCGGGGTCAGTCTCTCCCCGAGCGAGCGGCGTCTCCAGCACGCCCTCGCGAACGATGAACACGTTGCTCACCGACCCGCCGGCAAGATGACCCAGCGCCGTCAGCCAGATCGCCTCTGAGCCGCCCCGCGCATTGGCTTCCGCCAGCGCGGAGATCGAAGGCCAGTAGTTGATCGTCTTGTGACCAGCCATCAGATCGAACGGATTGCGCCCTGCATTTGACAGCGCGCAGACGACACCCTGCTCGAACATCTCCTGTGGATATTCAGTCGCCGGCTCTGCGACAATGAGAATCGTCGGATCCTGCGACTCGCTCGTGCGCGATGCGATCATGTTCAGATTGCCGCCGGTGACGGTCACTCGGACACGCGCGCGATCGAAGCCAGCCCTCGCGACCACATGCTGGGCCGCCTCAGCCAGCGGGCCGCGCCGCAGTCGCTCGGTCAGGCGGAGCATCTTTGCCGAATCAATAAGCCGATCGATGTGCGCCCCGGGGCGAAACAACTGCCCGTTGTGGGCGAGCATCGTTTCGAACAGCCCGACGCCATGCTGAACTGATGCGTCGAACACGGAAAGCCGTGCTTCTGCGGGGTCATCCAGAAACGCGCCGTTGAGCCAGACTGCAACCATGCGACCACTGTAGCGGAGCGGTCACGGCGGGCGAACGTACCCAAGCAGTTCCAATGCCGCAGCATCGTCGCTGCAATGAGCGTTGATTTGAAGAATCTCCCCATTGGCGACGACAAGCGTTGCGTGATGCGTCGCATCGACACTCGGCGTCATCGGAGCCGGCCCGCGCTCGACGGATATCTCAACCGTCTCTTCGGCGGGCGCGTGGGCGTCAAGGAAGCCCCGCAACACCGGGAGGATGCGGTCGCGTTCAGCGTCCGAACCAAAGAAGTGTGCAATGTCGTGCTGCCCGGCCTGAACCGCTCGGCAGATCGCTTCGATCCGCGTGCGGACGAAATCGACCTGAGCCGATGCCCGCGACTGCCCCCAGAACCAGAGCCCCGCTGCGATGATCGCGATGACCAGCAGCCCGCCCAGACGTCGCCTGCCAACCGTCGATGTGCGCTGTGCATCCACCATCACTGACTGTAGACCGCCATCCACGCGCAACTGCAACTGATTGCCGCGAGCCTACGCTTGACAATGAACGAGGATCAAACAGCAAGGCAGCGCGTCTCCACCGGGGTTCGCTGGGAGGAAGAAGTCGGCTACAGCCGGGCAGTGCGGGCTGGGAACCTGATCTTCGTCACAGGCACGCTGGCCGTCTCTGAGTCAGGCGAACTGCTTGCGCCGGATGACCCCCATCAGCAGACGCTCATCGCCATCGACCGAATCGAGTGGGCATTGCAGCAGTGCGGGGCGACCCTGGCTGATGTCGTTCGCACGCGGATGTATATCACAAGCATGGATCACGCCGAAGCTGTCGGCCGGGCGCACCGGGAGCGATTCGGCACGATCAGGCCATGCGCGACGATGGTTCAGGTCGCGGGCCTGTTTGCTGATGCCGCGGTCGAAATCGAGGTCGATGCCGTCCGTAGCGCCTGACCTCGATATCCCTCAATAAAAAAGAGAGGGTGCCGCCGTCGGCAAGTCCTTGGCCGACCGGGTGCGAACGAAGCAACGCACGACGACACCCTCCCACCCTGTAAGGGCGCTCATGCGCCGCAGAAGTGGGTGCCCGCGTTGCCGCTGCGGAATCCGCGGACAACTTCTCGCCGGAATGATCACTTGGCCTGTGTGTGCGGCTGGCTGAAACGCTCGTGCTGCTCGTCGAACTCATCACCCCGGAACGTCGACGCGAGATACGCTTCGCGCACCATTTCATCGTTGATGATGTCGCGTGGCGTACCTTCGCGAAGATTCCTGCCTTCATGAATGATGTACGCGCGATGACAGATCCGAAGTGTCTGCTGAACATTGTGATCGGTCACCAGAATCGCGATGCCTTCCTCGACAAGCCTGCGGACTTCGTGCTGAAGTTCCTCGACCGTGTGCGGATCGACCGCAGCGAACGGCTCATCAAGCAGCAGCATCTTCGGACGGGTGATCAGCGCACGCGCGATCTCAAGCCGCCTGCGTTCGCCACCCGAGCACGTGCGGGCAAGCTCTTTGGCCTTCTTCATCAGGCCGAACCGTTCCATGAGTTCCGTCGCCCGGCTGCGACGGGCCTGCCTGCTCAGCCGCTGCGTTTCGAGAATCGCAAGCAGATTCTGTTCGACGGTCATGCGCTGAAAAACGCTCGGCTCCTGGCTGAGGTATCCCATCCCGGCGAGCGCATGGCGATACATGGGCAGCGTCGTCACATCACGATTCTCAAAAATCACGCGCCCCGCCTCAGGCGTGATCATGCCGATCGTCATGCGGAACGTGGTTGTCTTGCCCGCGCCGTTCCGGCCGAGCAGCCCGACAATCTCGCCCGCGTTCACTTCAAGTGAAACACCATCGACCACGCGACGCCCGCCATACGACTTGACAAGTTGATCCGCCTTCAGCAGTGCCATGAGATCTG
>CAZVXI010000213.1:0-5035 GCA_964631295.1 uncultured Isosphaeraceae bacterium | reverse complement strand
CCACGCCCAGCGTCCAATACACATATGATCTGTCAGCCGATGGCAACAGCGTGTACGATCATGCTGCCCGGCTGGACTCTGTGACGTACCCCGGAGGCGAAGTGATTCGACATCACTACAACACCAGTGGCTTGATGGACGACCTGCTCGGCCGCGTTCGCACGATCCGCAACAGCGCCAGCGCCGACCGCGTCACATACCTCCCTCTGCAAGCTGAGCGACATGATCAGGGTTTGCTCGTATCATCTGCCTGATGACCGCAACTGCATCGCCAACGGCGGCTCCGGCATGGGCCGCAACTGATCTGACCACGCTGGCTGATCTCTCGCCGGGTGATATCACCGCACTGCTCGATCGGGCAACGGAGTTTGTGCCGACGGTGGGCGAAGCGAGCTGCGAACATCGCTCGCATCTTGAACAGTCCCTTGCCGGGCGCATCATCGCGAACCTGTTCCTGGAAGATTCCACACGGACGCGCGGCAGCTTCACGGTCGCAGCGCAGCGGCTTGGAGGGACGACGCTCGACATGTCAGGCAAGGGGTCGAGCATCAGCAAGGGTGAGACGCTTCTCGACACCGGCCTGACTGTTGCTGCGATGGGCGTGGATGCGATCGTCATGCGCACGAGCGTGAACGAAGCGCCGCACATGCTGGCTGACCATGTCGACATGCCTGTGATCAACGCGGGTGACGGCAACAACGAGCATCCCACGCAGGGCCTGCTCGATGCGCTCACGCTGCGCCAGCGGCTTGGCAGCGATCTTGCGGGCAAGCGCATCGCGATCGTGGGCGACATCCGCAACAGCCGCGTTGCCGGCTCGAACATCCGATGTCTGCCGACGCTTGGGATGGATGTCGTGCTCGTCGGGCCGGAATCGATGTGCCCGGATGAGCCGATCTCCGGTTCGCCGCACGCGACGGGTTCGATTACTGTTGCGCATGATCTTGATGCGGTGGTTGCGGAGCTTGATGCGATCATGATGCTGCGTGTGCAGTTCGAGCGTGGCAGCGAGATTGGCGACGACTATGCGGAGCGGTACGGGCTCAACGAATCGCGGGCTGCGAGGTTGCCTGGCGATGCGCCGGTGCTGCATCCCGGGCCGATGAACCGCGGCCTGGAGATTGCCGATGCCGTTGCTGATGATCCGAAGCGCAGCGCGATTCGACAACAGGTGACCAACGGCGTCGCAGTGCGCATGGCTGTGCTCGAACGCTTGTGCGCCTCACCGCACCGATGAAACGAAACGACACGACGTGTCGCGCGCTGTGAACACGAGGCCCGCGGCGCGCTATCCTCCCCACCATGCGTGTGACGATGATTGCTGCCTTATCGGAGAATCGCGTGATCGGCCGGGATGGCGATCTGCCATGGCATCTGCCTGCCGACCTGAAGCGGTTCAAGCAGTTGACGACCGGGCACCCGGTGATCATGGGGCGTCGCACTTGCGACACGCTCACGAAGCCGTTGCCGAATCGCACGAACATCGTTGTCACACGTCAGCAAGACTGGCGGCCGGACAATGACGCGGATGGCGCTGTGCGCGTGGCGCATGACATCAGTCAGTCGCTGGACATCGCTGCTTCTGTTGATGCGCAGGATGCATTCATCATCGGCGGCGGCGAGATCTATTCGCTTGCTCTGCCACACGCGGATCGACTCGAACTGACGATCGTGCACACGACGATCGGCGACGGTGATGCGTGGTTCCCGGAGTTTGATCACGATCAATGGCAGCGGGTGTCTGCGGAGCGACACGCCGCGGATGATCGCCATGCCCATGCCTATACATTCGAGAGGTGGGAGCGAACGTGATCTAACCGATTGATTGCTACGCGGCGAGCATGCGGCTCGGGCGGTCAGGGCTTGAAGTGAAGCACGCAATGTCGGATAATGATTTTATGACGAAGCGTGAGTTCATCAAGCAGCTAGACGCATTGACCCCCGAGCAGGTCGAGCGACTGTTGCCATATCTCCAAGCGGATGTGGCGGCCGTGGACAAGCTCGACGAGCTCAAGGAACACATTGATGCGGGCCGTCGCAGCGCTCTTGAATCGCCATCGTTAGACACGCACGAAGCGATTGACCGCGCGAGGAAATCGCTCTGATGCCATCTGGTGTGCGGTGGACTGAGTATGCAACGAACCAACTCGCTCGATCGGCCGAGTACCTTGAACAGGAGCGAGAGGGGTCGGGAGAGGCATTTCTTCAAGCTGTTGAAGCGTCGTGTCAAATGATCTCCGCATTCCCCGACGCGAACCCGAAAGTGCCGGGCGAGCCAGAGAGCACGCGCAAAGCGATTCTCCCGAGGTTCGGTTACTGGATCGTGTACGACATTCAGGATGATGGGGTTGTGATCCTGACGATCTGGAATGCGATTCGTCGACCTGGGACGTGGAAACCATAGGCCGGCGCAACCGCTCTATCATCGCACCATGTCTGTCGAGATGACGCCACATGATGTGCCCGCGAAGATCACAGCCCGGTCGATCGCGGACATCGCGCGCTCGTATGAGATGGATCGGCGCATCGGCGCGATCGTTCCGGGCTTCGATGCGCCGTTCTTTCAGGCGGGGCTTGCCGGCTATTCCGATGGCGCGATGCGGCTCATCGCCCGCCGGCATGGCTGCCCCTACGCGATTACCGAGGCGCTGCTCGATCGCACGCTCATCAACGGCGGCAAGGGCCGGACGCGCGAAGACCCGGACTTGCTCGCAGAAGAGTGCGGCACGGGCGATCCGGATGAGAACCGCGCCGCCGGGCTCGACGACCACCCCATCGCAGGGCAGATCATGGGCACCCACCCTGATGAGATGGCGCGCGGCGCGGAACTGCTCGTTGGGATGGGGCACGATGTCATTGATGTCAACCTCGCCTGTCCGGTGAAGAAGATTCGCAAACGGCAGCGCGGCGGGCACTTTCTTGCCATGCCCGATGAAGCCATCGACGTGTTGCGGGCCGTGCGCAATGCCGTGCCGGATCGCATGCCGACGACCGTGAAGATTCGGCGGGCATTCGATGACACGCCGGAGATGGCGGGCAACTTCGAGCGGATCTTCAATGCTGCGTATGAACTCGGCTACGCATGGGCGACCGTCCACTGCAGGACTGTGCAGCAGAAATACAAGGGCCCGGGGCGCTGGCCGTTTCTGACCGATCTCGTCGCGCGCTATTCGGATCGCATCATCTTCGGCTCGGGCGATATCTGGACGGTCAACGACATCTTCGCGATGCTCGAACTCACAGGCGTCAAGGCGGTCAGCGTCGCGCGAGGGTGCATCGGCAACCCGTGGATCTTCCGCCAGGCGAGGCAACTGATGGCAGGCGAGCAGCCAGCCGAACCAACGCTCAGCGAACAGCGGCAGGTGCTGCTCGACCACTTCGAGCTGTCCGTCACGCTCTGGGGTGAAGCGGCCGCATCGCGCATGATGCGCAAGTTCGGCATCAAGTTCTCCGTGCATCATCCGACACCTGATGCCGTGCGCCAGCAGTTCATCCGGTGCCGATCGCTGGCGGACTGGCGGACCATCGTGGATGAGGCATACCACGCGCATCCCGGGACGGTGCTCGAATCCTCACACTCCGCCTGACGAGCGGCCGATAGCCGGGGAGCGAATGCATGAGATTCTCGGATTGCTGTCGATGCTGTTGCTTCTGGGTGGCGTGGCGTGCGCGATTGTGATGTGGCGCACCCGGCCGCGCGGCGAAGGTGTGCGCTGCCCGGGATCGCCACGCCTGCCGATCTGGATTCGATGGCTTGACATCCGCGGCTGGCTGTGGCGCGGGAGATGCTGGTACCAGTTGACCGGGCACGTCTCGCACATGTCCAATGTTGATGTTGATGACGGTCGTGATGGTGATGGTGATGACACTGTTCATTGCCCGGAGTGCGGCGGGCGGATTGAACGGCATAGACTCAGACGCGACGGCCGACGTTTCCGCACGGGAACGCTCGCAGGCACGCTGTTGTTCACCGCCGGGGTGCTCTGGCTCTGGCCTGCGATCATGGCAGGCGGGTGGATTCGCCCCGTGCCGACACTCGCACTTGTCGCGCTGGATCGCGTGAGCATTTCCGATCGCGCCAGTGAGATCGTCTCAGATGAAGTCCGACGCCGCGTGTTCGATGGTGCGGTCGACCACTGGTCCGCATCGATCATCTGCGACCGGGCGGCGAGCGAGTTATGTGATGATGATGTCAAATGGAATGCGGATCGCGCGATGGACACGCTTTCGACGCTTTGGCCTCACTCGCAGCCCGCGCTGGAGCGCATCCTCACCGAGGGTGATGCACAGGCGCGCATTCTTGCTGGTGGCATGCTTCGATGGAGGTGTTCAGAACCGTCGCAGGCCCTGCTCGATGCGTGCATCGAAGATCTGCGCGATGATCGCAGCGAGGTGTCGTATTACATCGGAATACATAATGCGAGCAGCGCTTCGCGCTATCTGATCACATGGGCGTACGAAGCCAAGCCGCAACTCCAGCGAGGCATGACCGGCGATGATCCGCAGCAGCGGCTGCTCTCGGCCGCAATCGTCGGGCACGCGAACATGGTCTCGCTGACGCATGAAGCTGCGCCAATCCTGATCGAGCACTTACGCGACAACAATGTTGCCGGCGACGCCAAAGTTGCCGCACCTGCTCTGTATCGACTCGGCCCGGCGGTCATCCCCTGGTTGCGCGATCATACCGACAGCGACGATGAGCAGCTTCGCTTGTGCGCGCTGGCGATCATCGAACGGCTGGAACGGCCTGACGAGCCGGCCTGGAAGATGACCAACAATCTGCCACGCATCACAACAACTGTCTCCGATCCGCTCCAGCATCTGGACCTGTACGTCGATGACCTCCGCTGGCCGGCGAAGAATTCGCGGGATTGATCACTCCTGTACACACCACACTCAGCGCGTTGCCTCGCGCATCATGTTGATACTTCCGCGCTCACTTGTGGGGCTGCATCGCCGCCTTCGGGAGCGCCCGGTGATCGCTGCGACGCCGAGGAGTGCCAGCGCGCCGGGCGCGGGGACTTCGGTGAAGCTG
>CAZVXI010000212.1:0-5056 GCA_964631295.1 uncultured Isosphaeraceae bacterium | reverse complement strand
AGCATCGCAAAGCCGTACAGGAAGACTGCAGCCGACAGCGCGCCGAGGAAGAAATACTTCATCGCAGCTTCCTGCGCGCGGCGGGTGCCGCGACTCATCGCAACCATCACGTAGGTGGGCAGCGAAGTGAGCTCGAGCGCGAGGAACAGCCAGATGAGGTCGGTTGCGCTGCAGCAGAGCATGACGCCGATGAGCGAGAGCAGGAAGAAGCTGAAGAACTCGCCGCGTGTGACGCGCATTGGATCGAACGGGGCGCGGCCGGACTGGAATGCTTCCTCCAGGCGACGGTCGGCGATGCCGCTGTTGATCATGACGAGAATCACGCCGATCGCGCACACGACGACCTTCACATACTTGCCGAGACTCGGCATCAGCAGGTCAGAGTTGGCGATCGCTTCGGGTGTGTAGACGAGTGGAACAGCGATCATTGCTGCGATGAGCGCGAGTGCGGTGAAGCCGGGCACGAAGTCGCGGATCGCCTTGCCGCGTGAGAGGCCCATGATCGACACCATGACCGCAGCAGCGAAGAGGATGATCTCCGGAATCAGCAGGAAGAGTTTGTCAGCCATCGACATCGCTGCCTCCCTCCTGCTGCGGCGCCGCGGCACCATCATCAGTGAGCGCGAACCGGACGTCTTCTGCAAAGGGCACTGATGTTTCTTCGATCGCCGCACGTGCTTCGTGTTCAGCAAGCTTCTCGCGGACTGCATCGGGATAGGCCGCGAGCGTTGCTTCAACCGAACCTTGCATGGAGTCCATAATCGGCGTCGGCTGCAGGCCGAGATAGACACACAGAATAGCCAGCGGAGTCAGCACGCCGATCTCGCGCCATGTGAGGTCGGCAGGGAGTTTGAGGGCATCATCGTGGCCATGCACCGGCGGTTCCTTCAGCGGGCCGAAAACAACCTTACCGACCATGATGAGCAGGTACATCGCGGCGAGGATCATGCCCGAGCCTGCGATCAGCGCATACCACGGCCCGAGCATACCCGGGTACGCGGCATTGTCGGCCGTGGATGTGAATGCTGCGATCAGGCAGAGAAACTCACTGACAAACCCGTTGAGGCCCGGCAGGCCGACGGATGAGAGCACGAAGAACACCATGAAGAACGCCCAGATGGGCATCTTGCGCCCAAGACCGCTCATCGCGTTCATATCGCGCGTGTGGTATCGCTCGTAGATCATGCCGATGAGGAAGAACAACGCGCCGGTGGAAAGGCCATGGTTGAGCATGTAGAGCAGTGACCCCTGCGCGCCCAGCGGATTGAGCGCGAACAGCCCAAGCACGCAGAAGCCCAGGTGGCTGACCGAAGAGTATGCGACGAGCTTCTTGACATCATCCTGCACCCAGCAGATGAGCGCTGCGTAGATGATGCCGATGATCGCCAGATACGCGATGAGTTGGACGGGGATGAACTCCCAGCCAAAGAACGAAGTCTGTTCGAGCAGGCCGGTCGGCACCATCGGAAGCACGAAACGATACAGGCCGTACGTGCCGAGTTTGAGCAATACACCTGCGAGGATGACAGATCCAGCCGTTGGCGCTTCGGTGTGCGCGAGTGGCAACCATGTGTGGACGGGAAAGAGCGGCACCTTCACGCCGAAGCCGATCATCATCGCCAGCAGCAGCCACAACTGCTGCGTTGCGTTGAGCGTCGTCGCAGCGAACTCCGTGAGCAGAGCGATGTCGAACGTCCAGATGCCGGCCGTCAGCGAATACTGCCAGGCAATGTAAAGCAAGCCGGCGAGCGTCATCAGCGAGCCAGTGAACGTGATGACGAAGAACTTGATCGCTGCGTAACTGCGATTCGCGCCGCCGTAGATTGCGATCAGGAAGTACATCGGCACGAGCGTGAGCTCGAAGCAGATGTAGAAGAAGATGATGTCGCGCGCCAGGAACACGCCAACCATCGCCGCCTGCAGCACCAGCATCCAGCCGTAGTATTCCCGCAGTCGTGTCTGCACGGCAGTGAAGGATCCCCAGATGCACAGCGGCATGAGCAGCGTTGTCAGCAGCGTGAGCCACATCGACACCGCATCCACGCCGAATCGCAGCGAAAGATCGAACTGTTCAAGAATCGGGTAACTTGCTTCGAGGCCGAAATGAGCGGTGCCCCACTGCTCGAACGACCACGCCAGCATCACGTTGAAGGTGAACGCAGCGGTCGTCGCAAACAATGCGATCCACTTCGCCTGCCGGGCGGGCGCGAAAACGATCAGCACCGCGGCAGCGATCGGAATGAGCAGAAGCAACAACGGCGCCATCAGCCAGTCCCCCCGAACCATGCGTCAAAGAGGTTCGCCAGTTGCGGCATGAACAGAACAACGAGCACCGTCACGAGCGCGACGCCGCCCGCCATCGAAACTGCGTACGACTGCAGTTGCCCGTTCACCAGCGGCTGGAATGCGCGCGCCAACATACGAGGAATACGGCCGATGCCGTTGACGATACCCGCGTCGTACCCGCGATCGAGCCCGAAGAAGATCTTGCCGAACACCCACAGCGGCTGGCGAATGAGGGCCTCATAGATTTCATCCACGTACCACTTGTTCTCCATCGCGGTGGGCAGCCAGGCCGCGATGGGATTGCTCAACAATCGCGTTCGCAGTGCATCGGCTGCATCACGGTTTGCAAGGTGGAGGAACCAGGCCAGAGCAAGACCCAGCAGTGTGGTGATGCTTGCAACGAGCGGCATCCATTTGTGTGGATCACTGAAGAAGCCACCATCTGCGTGATGCTCGTGCGGCAGGCCGGGCGCTGCAGATGAACCTGCGACCATGCTCTGCACCCAACCATTGTAATACGGAATAATGGCAAGCGCTGCGCCGATGGTAATCGCCACAAGCACAAAGTTGATCGCGAATCGCGGCGGGTGTGGCTTGTCATGCCCGTGATCATCATGCCCGTCGTCGTCATGTTCATCATCGCCATGATGATCATCGCCCATCTCATAATGCTCCGGGCCCGCGCACACACGGAACCACACGCGGAACGTGTAATAGGCGGTCAGCAGCGCCGTGAGCAGTGCAATCACGCCCAGCGCAACGAAACCCGGACCGGGCGTAACAAACGCCTCGGCCATGATCATGTCCTTTGAGTAAAACCCGCTGGTGATGTACGGGAACCCAATCAGGCACAGGCAACCGTAGAACATCGTCCAACTGACGATGCGCCAGCCGGGCATGTGCCGCAGTCCGGAGAGCTTGCGCAGATCAAGCTGCCCCGCGAAGCCGTGCATGATGGCCCCACAGGTGAGGAACAGCACGGCTTTGAAGAACGCGTGGGTGAACACGTGGTACGCGGCGCCGTAACTTGTCAGCACGCCGAGTCCGAGGAACATGTAGCCAAGCTGCGAGACAGTCGAGTACGCCATGATGCGCTTGATGTCGTACTGGGCCATGCCGATCGTCGCAGCAAAAAGTGCCGTCAGCCCGCCGACCCACGCGACGACCTGGAGCGATATCGGATCAAGCATGAAGACGGGAATCATCCGCGCGATCAGGTACACGCCGGCTGTCACCATCGTGGCCGCATGAATCAGTGCGGAAACAGGCGTTGGGCCTTCCATCGCATCCGGCAGCCAGACATACAGCGGGAGCTGCGCGCTCTTCCCGAACGCGCCGAGCATCAGCAGATATGGAATCAGCGTGACCGACCAGCCGCCTGCTTCAGATGTGTGCTCGCCACCCTTGAGGATGTCAAACAGTACTGCATATTCGACAGTGCCGAACGCATGCCAGATGAGATACAGCCCGAGAGCCAGACCCAGATCGCCGATGCGATTGACGATGAATGCTTTTTTCGCCGCGGCCACTGCAGACGGCTTTTGATAGAAGTAGCCGATGAGCCAGTACGACGCGAAGCCAACGCCCTCCCAGCCAAGGTAGAGCATGACGAGGTTGTCACCCATCACGAGGCAGGACATCGCAAACAGGAACACGCTCACACCGGCGAAGAACCGCGCGTAACCGCGTTTGACATCGTGCTCCATGTACTCGCTGGCGTAAAGCGCGATGAGTGTGCCCAGTCCGGTGACGAACAGCATCCACAGCAGCGTCAGTTTGTCGACATACAGGCTGAAGTTTGCGATGAACGACCGCTGCGAATCGCCTTCACCCCAGGAGAGATTGAACCACTCGAAGAGCCTGATGGTGACGGGGTTTTCATGCTGCAGGAAGAGCGCAAGCACCGTTGCGAACGAGCCGCCGAGAAGGGCAACTGTGATCCATGCCGGCGCCTTGTTCTTCACCTTGAGCGCGGCGCAAAGTCCGCAGAGGATCAACGAGAGTATCGGCAGGAAGAGAATGAATCCTGCCCAGCCCAGTCCCATCGCCGGCTCTGCGACAGCCCAGTCGGCGGTGTTTGCCGTCGTGTCATCAGCTGCGAGCAGCAGCGTGGCAGGGTTTGTCAGCACATCAGACATCATGATGCTTCACGCAACTCCGTCCACGCTTCAGAGTCGAGCGTCTCGCGCCGCCGATAGAGCAAGACAACCAATGCGAGCGCCAGTGCTGCCTCGGCTGCCGCGATCGTGAGAATGAAGATCACGAATACCTGGCCGGAAACATCCATGTGGTAGCGCCCGGCAGCGATCATCGCCATGGCTGCGCCTTGGAACATGAGTTCGGTGCACAGGAACATAACGATGAGATTGCGCCGCGCAAGAAACCCAACCAACCCGAGGGAGAAGAGCACGGCACTGACGATGAGGTAGCTGCCCATCGTCAGTTCGTCGAAGTGCTGACCTTGCGCGAGCAGCATCATCGGAGCATCTGCAATCATGCGCTGCCCCCTTCCGGCAGTTCCTGCTCGTCCATGGCGTCCTGCGCGTAGCCGCCCATACCTGCAGCCCGGCGGAGTTCATCCTCGCCGATCTCGATCTGCCGGCGTGCCAGCACGACAGCGCCAAACATGGCCATCAGCAAGATGATGCCAGCAAGTTCGAGTGAGACGGGAAACTCAGCAACCAGTGCCCAGCCGACGCGCTGCACGTTTTGCGGCGCATCTGATTCGGCCAGTTCGAGCTCGACGCGTTGTCCATCTGCATCGACGATG
>CAZVXI010000211.1:3159-5063 GCA_964631295.1 uncultured Isosphaeraceae bacterium | reverse complement strand
CCAGTGACTGGTTCCCTTCGTCCAGTGGAGGTTCCCCTTCGTCCAGCGGAAGTTCCCCTTCGTCCAGTGGAAGTCTCACTTGGCCCAGTGGAAGTTCCCCTTCGTCCAGTGGAGGTCTCACTTCGTCCAGCGGAAGTTTCACTTGGTCCAGTGGAGGTTTCCCTTCGTCCAGTGGAGTTTTCACTTGCGCCAGTCGAGTGTTCACTTGCGCCAGTGGAAATGTCACTTGCGCCAGTCGAGTGTTCACTTGCGCCAGTGGAAATGTCACTTGCGCAAGGCGCGCAGCCGCTGAGCGAAGGGAAACGAGTGCGGGCGCAGATCGTGCGCGGGCGATGCGGACGCTTTCACCCGTTCGGCGTGATCATGGTGGGCCGCGGCTTTACGGTCCCGCAGCGCTGCGATGTGTCCGGCCGATCGGACTACTCGGCAAACAGGGCTTCGCTTGCCGCCTCTGCAACTTCTTCCGCTTCCCCTTCCGGATCGTAGTCATCATCCTCGACTGGCTGGCCAAGCCGATCGATCGGCCGCTTGGGAATCCACTCACGGAGTGCAGTCGAGATGGCTTCACATCGCTTCCGGAAGAAACGGTCGTAGTTGTCGTCCCAGACGTCCGGCTCATCGAGATCAATCAAATGCGTGCGCATCGTGGCTTGCAGATTCGAGTTCGTCTTCTTGAATTGCCCCATATAGTCGGATGGAGCGCGCGTCTTGATCTGCCGTTTGTTGAGAAAATCATCGACGATGGTGATGTTGGCCACATGGTTGATGAACCACGGTTCGTAGCCGCGCTTCTTGAGGAACGCCTTCGGGAAAAAGTGGTGATAGTTCTTGCTGTTCGCCTGCTTGAGCCATTCGTTTGAGATTGTGACAAGCGAGTCATCCAGAAACGACATGGGCTGCTGATATGCGTAGAGGCAGAGGATTGCCTTGACAAAGCTCCGGCCGGTCCGGAACACGCCTCGTTCTTCAATCGCTTCCGGGCTGATATCGATCCCGAAGTCGTATTCCGGCCGTTCACCGTCCCGAATCATCTCCACCCGTTGAATGTCCTGCTGAAGCTTCCCTTCAACCGACGATGTGTAACGACCGCTGAGCGACACACGCCAGAACAACTCGCGAAGCCAGTCCTTCCGCTCGTCCGTCGGCCTGTCTTTCTCGCGCGCGAAGTAGTATCCGTACGGCACGATAAGCGATGCGTATGGCAGCAGCCGTGAGGCAGGTATCCGGTAGAACGAGCGGAAGTAATCGCAAGCTGATTTCACAGCGCCTTCCACGTGAATCCAGGCATCACGAAACTCATCGGTCGGGAGTCTGAGAATGGTCTTCTTCCGACACTCCCCCACCATGACCAGGCTGGTCAGTTGCAGGAGTGCCGACGGCGGCAACGTTCCATACCCGACTTCACTCAGATCGGCGATCAGCTTGCGGTATCGCTTGGCCAGATCGAACTCTGGTTCGTGCCGATAGGTCTTGGCGACCATGATCTCAAACACGCTGAGCGCTTGCCCCGTAACGTTGATGCGCGTGAAGATTTCGGTTGCGACGTCGATCGGCGAATCATGAATCAGAATAACGGAGAAGCGGTAGCCCTCGATTCGCTTGCGGTACTCAAGCAGGCGTTCGCGACGATCATCACGTATCTCCTTGAGGAAATCGAAATCGCCTCCGAGAAGGTCACCCAGGCGGGTGTACCTTCCATCATCCGCGTCGGCTGAAATGGAGGTAAGGACGAGTTCCGCGTCGATGTCGGGGTCGCCATCGAGATCAACGAACAGGTTGCCGAAGTTCTCCTTCTTGCTGTCCTCCCGCTCGATCGTGAGACCCTTAACTGCTGAATAAAGGCTCGTGAGCCGTTGCTGGCCATCAAGAACAACAGAGAAGAGATCACAAAGAGAAACTGATAG
>CAZVXI010000211.1:0-3149 GCA_964631295.1 uncultured Isosphaeraceae bacterium | reverse complement strand
CAAGAACCTGTTCTGCGTAGTCGCCCTTTGGGGTATCCGGCAGGTTCATCCCGCCGATGTTCCGCACCGAGCGCAACCGCTCCCGGGTCTTCCAGAGAATGAAGGTCCCGATCGGATAGCCCTTGAGGATGCTGTCTACGAGCCGTGCTGCCTTTGTCTTGGGCCACACAAAGTCTCGCTGAAACTGCGGGATCTTCAAGGTGCCGACACTGATCGCATGGATCATGTCTTCGAACGAACGCCCTTGCGGCTCCGGTTGATTCACGATGCCAACCTCCAAGTTCGCAACTACTGGCTTCCTCACCCGCATCATATCAAATCCCGCTCAATCGCCCAGCGGATCCGGCCGACAACGCTTCTGACGACGCTCCCCGGCACCCGGCCCCGGCACCCCCGGCACCCGGCACCCCCGGCACCCGGCACCAAGGATTGAGACGTCGGAAGAAGCGCACGAGAGCGAGAAACGCACGCAGAACGGAGCGCAGCAGGATGATGAAGACAGCAGATGGCAACTGGCTGATGCTCGCCGGGCACGCGGATGTGAAGAATACTTCCGCACATCCGGGGTTGGAATATCCACCTTCAGGCGACACAGCGCACATCGGCGGGTACGCATGTCGCAGCGCCGGTGTGATCACGTGCGGATCGGTGACGCCGCGATGGTGCCGAATCGCGGCGAATCGCCCTTGAGAAGCAGCCAGCCGTGATTCGCATGCCCGCAAATGCTCTTTCCGTGCGCGCAGATGCATTCTGAGCCGCGCAAGACCCATCCTGAACGGCGGAAGATGCCTCCTCCGCCACGCAGCGCACATCCTCCGCTCTGACCTCGCATCCGCCAGCGCGCCGGTCGCATCCTGCAGCGCACACCACGCATCCCGTCCGCCCGCGACCACATGTGCGCTCCCGCGCATTGAATCCGCGCACACAGCGCTTGCATGTGGGTGTGGTTATCAGCCCGTGTGTGCTCTTTCTTGCGCGCATGCGGTCCTGCTCTGGTGCCCTGCAGCCCGTATGTGCGGCGTGCATGCTCGCGCTTCTCAGCTTGCGAGCCGAGCTATCGGCACAGCTCCAGATACAACTCGTAGAAGGCATCGAACACATGCCACCAGTTCTTGTCGATGGTGAAGTGCATGACAGCGGGGACGAGTTCTTCTGATTCGTTGATGAACGCGAAATCGCCTGTGCCGACTTTCACCATGTCGCTGAAGACCTTCGCGGTGTTGCTGTTGTATTCGCTCAGGAAGCGGCGGTCTTGCTCGGCCTGTTGCGGCGAGACGGCGCGAAGCCAGCGCTCGTCGCGCTTCTGCGGCACGTGAATCGCATGCACGACGATCTCGGTATCCGAATAGTGGTGCAGCAGCGTTTCGAGTTTCTCAAAGTCCCGATCGTGCGGCGGCGCATCACCAACGAGGATGATCTGTCGGGCAGCAGCGCGGTTCCAGCGCATCTCGCCGCATGCAGCAAGGCCGTCGTACACGGCTTCGGGATAGTCCGCGCCGCCCTTCGTCGAGAGATTGAACAGGAAATCACGGATTGACGCGACATCCCTCGTGAACGGATGCCCCTGCCAGACAGGTGGGTTGTCGTGGTCACGATATGCCACGAACCCGAGCCGCAGTGTGCGCGTGATGTCGGACATGAACTGCACAAGCGAATCAACACCCGCGCGCGCTTCATCGAGCATCGGCTGCATCGACTGCGTGATATCCATCACAATCACGAGGTCCATCTCGTGCTGCGACAGCGCAGACATGTAATCAATCAGCCGCTCGAAGGTCTGCGTGTCCATCTCTGCGAAGATCGGCAGTTTGCCTGACAGTGATGTTCCCTCAAACGGATTGTTCGCGCTCTCTGCGACACTGAACTCGATCTTGCCGCGCACCTCGTTGAGGTACTGCCGCCAGGCCGCGGCACTTTCGATTGGTCGCGTCAGCCCGAGCACACGTGAGAGCCGCTTTGAAACATATGCAGCGATCGCCGGGTTCATGTTGCTGATGAGCCGGCGGGCGACTTTCACGCCTTCGCTGCGTGTGTGGTCATCGGTTGAAGCAGCCGCCATCTCGATACCGAGCATGATGTGATCGAGTGTTCTGCCGCGCAACAGACGGATGGCGATCGGGCGGATGAGTTCGGGCGGCAGGTCGATTCCCTGGCGCAGCGCAGTGCGCAGCACGCGCGGGTCGGTTTCATTGGCGAGATCGGAGGGGGTGATCTTCACGCCGATGCGCTTCGCCTGGCGCAGGGCGAAGCAGCGCACCTGCCATGCATCATCGCGCAAGCGTTCACCGAGCAGTTCCGTCACCGGCCCGCCGGAGAATCGTTCGAGCCGAAGCAGGCCGAACACGCGGAACGGCCAGTCGTCGGATGTGAGCATCCGCAGCACGACATTGCGATCGCCTTCATCCGCATTCACCCAGGGGGTGACCTTCGCAGGCTCTGCATCCTGCGCGCTGGCGGGGATCGCGCCAACCAGTGCTGCGACGATCGCCGTGACCGCGATCATCAGCCGCGTGCAGCTCAGTGATTGTTCCGCGGGCGCTTCAATTCCGTGGGTGGGCATGCTGCCTCCTTGCTCACATGGATGCTATTGCCGGCGATCGCTTGCATCTTCTCGAGGATGCGTTTGAGCACCGCACGGCGATGCGTCATGCTCGTGAAAACGGGTATCCACGGCTGCCTGGTGCATTTGGTTCTCTGTGGATGCCTGTTTGCACAGGCATGACGACAGGTTTCGCGACACGCAGCAGTGGCCCTGATCGTCGCAAGCGGGGTTTTCACTGAAGGAAAGTGCCCCGCAGCGTCCGGGAACCACACCGATTGATGGCAAATCGGTTTGTCAGTGAGTCCCAGGCAAACCGATTTTGCGCGAATCGGTGTGTCAGAGGATGTGAAGCAAACCGATTTGGAGTGAATCGGTGTGTCAGAGCGTGTCGAGCAAACCGATTTTGTGCGAATCGGTTTGTGAGAGGAAGCGTGGCAAACCGATTTGTGGTGGATCGGTTTGTGGCAGGGGAGGAAGGGGAGGCTTGGTCGCTTGATCTCATTGGTGGGTCGCCTTCGATCAATCGGAACAAATGGAGCGTACGCGCATCCAACAGGAATATGGCCCCCCCAGGAGAAGCGATACTGATGCCGTATCTACTGATCGT
>CAZVXI010000210.1:0-5118 GCA_964631295.1 uncultured Isosphaeraceae bacterium | reverse complement strand
CCGGACATCCCGGAGTCGGTTCTGCTTTTGTGGCATAAGAACGCTCGGCCTCCACTCGCCCTGGCCGAGTCGGTTCAGCAGCGGTATGAGGAATACATGCAGGCGCACGTAAAGTTGATTGAGGGTGTGCGATCACGTTTGATTGCGCAGGCGGAGCAGTCGCAGGGGCAGCAACCCGCTGGATTGTGGGAGATGGGTGATGAGTTGCGAGGTGCGAAGCAGCGCATGGCGCAGCAACTCTTCGAGGATGTGAACCTGTTGCTGGATGACGATGAAGACGCCAGGGGGTGGTGGCATGTCGCCATCCGGCAGAACACTCGCGACCGCGCGCTGCCGATGGCATCGGTCAACGATTCTACACGCTGGAGCATTGACCTGGTGGCCGTCGTCGATGGGTCGGAATTCGCAGTCCCTGACAGGGTTGAAATTTCCGACCTTCTGTTCGACTACGAACGAGCGATGGATGAGGCACTTGTCGAACTGACGACGCAGACGCGTGCGATTGCACGCAGAATGCGGGAAACAACTGATATCGAGAAGCGCGGCGCGCTGACAAGGCAGTTGATCGTGCTTCACGAGACCATTGCGGCGATCAATCGACGATATGCCGATTTGATTCGCGACCGTTTACCTCCCGAGGCCGCGGCTGTATTCACAGAAAGTCTGCAAGAGCGGAGATATCCGGAGCTGTTTCGGCTGTCTCCTGTTCAGATCGCGCTGCAGCGGATTGAGCAATCCGCCCTGCCGGTCGAGGTGACGAGGGCTGTGAAGGAGATTGCGGCCGTATATGAGTCGGAAGCATCTGCGTTGCGAACAGCGATGATTGCGGCGAATGATCGGTGGTGCACAAAAGAGGCCCGGGTTCGAAGGGAAGAGAAAGTCGCGGATGGAGAGACGAACTATATGGAGCTGTACGCGCAGCATCCTGGTCTTGAAGCACTTCGAATACGGCGCGATCTCGAACGATCGACGATCCGCCTGATCCGCGAGTGTGTCGATCACCTGTGGGACGAGTTGGATTCCGAGATGCGCATGGCGTTGAGCATTGGTGAAAGCCCCAGTTTGTAAAGCTCAGATCGTGCACCTTCCCGCAGCGATGAGCGAAAGCGGTCATCACTCCTCCGCGAACGCAGCGGAGCGGTTGCGGCTTTCCTGGATGACGAAGCCGGTCACCGTTCCCGCAGTCGCGTTGGCATGCATATGCCCATCTTCCGGATACGCATCAAATCCGCCCGGATGAGCAGAGCATCAACAGTATCAGCGCGCCGGAGAAAGGAACGCACGTACTCCGGATCCCGATGGATGCACTCTCCCAACTGCACCGATCGAGCGGCATCGAACCGCTGTCATGGCTCATGAATCCCAATTTTGAAGTGTTGTCCATACATTATCCACCGTAGAATATGCTTCTTGATGTGGCAGCGGGGTCGTGGTACCACTATGCCAGTGTTCTGGGTTTCTTTTCTTCCTTGCGGGGAGCCGGGAGCCAGACCGTGCAGACTCGCGATCAACTGAGATGGCTTGTCATCAGTCTGATCTCTGTCGCCGGCGTCCTTGCTGGCGGCGAGTGCTGCAGTGCGGATGTTGAGCCGGAACCCGCAGCGGGCGTCAGGATCACCCCGGAGGATCATCAGCGAATCGTTCAGACGATCCACGACACGACCGGGATTGAGATCAGCGACTGGGTTTGGGAGCAGTACTGGGAGGCGTCGGCGCGCGTTCAGGCCGCATTCGACGCTACACGAGATTGGCTTGGCTCGCGGCCGCGCGAGACGATTCACGGGCAACGTCCGAAAGGAGCGCCGCCCGACACAATCCGGGAGCGCAGCGAGATATTGGCGAAGAGCGCATCGCGACAGTTCAACATCGCGCTGCTTGAACTTGAAGAAGGGTATTTCGACGGTCTGGCGATTCATCAGGTTTCCACGGATCTGGTTGCTGCCCTTCGCAACGGTCTGTACCGCAGGAACCTGCTGCCGAAGAATCAGCGATTCGCAGGTGCGAATGTCGATGTTCTTGCGGTGTTGTCGGATCTGCGTGTTGATGTCACCTACTCAGACGATACTCGCGATGCACTCAACGAAATCACCCAGTCGTACGCGAGTGACATCATGGGTTTGCTGCTGGATCAGGCAGCGGCTGAAGCGGCGGTTCGGCACGCTTCGCCAACGTTGTTTGAAGCCATTTACGCACCGGAGAGCGATGAACCGCAACCAAAGCGGGTGCAGCGCAAAACACGGCCGGCTGCAATCGAAGGTCAGATCGCCGTTCGCAATGCCCAGTGTATTGATGAGCTCGTTCAGGTGCTGCCCGAGCATGTGAGCATGCGCCTTGTGAGTGCGTGGCGGACGGCGGTGTATCCGTTCCTGTGGCGGGCCGACCTCGAAGCAACACTTGCCCGACTGGCTCAGTCATCCTCCGAAGATGACAAGGCGATGTGCGCCGAGATCAGGCAGTATCAACGATCCATGCACGATGCGCTCTGGGATGCACAGTGTCGTGCGGCTGATCATGAGACGATGATCCGAGATTCCCTTGGGATGACGCCGGACGGTGCGTGGAGGCGGTATGCCGACCTTCACCAGCAGTGTATTGAGGACGTGAAGCAATATGTCGATTCGATCAATCGCGCTGCGAGGGGGGAGGTGCCGCGATGATCGGCATGCCCGACAATGCGGTTATATCACGCGCGCTGCGATATCCGATTGTCGTGCTCATCGGCGCGTTGTTGTTGGCCGATCATTGCGGTGCTGATGATACTCCCATTCGGTTCATGAACCCGACGATTCACGAAGATGATTTTGAGGAGTGGCTGACCGAGACGTTCGAGGAGAATGCTCCGGAGGTCACGGTACTCCGCAATCTCTACGGTGACTACTGTGACGAATGGAGCGATGGGACTGCCGAAGTGCGCGCATCCCTCGACGAGTACAACAGGGTGTACAAAGAGTGGGAGGAAGCTGGTCGCGTAGGGTTGCCCCCGCCTAGTGACTTGAGCATCATGATGGGGTCCCTTCGGTGGGCACGTGATCGCATTGCTGTTGAGAACAAGCTCGATCACGCAGTGGATACCATCCTCGCGCATGGAACCGAGGCCAGAGTCTCGTGGGATGCGCTGTCTGCTCGATCTCGGCGCCGAGCGTTCCTGCCAACGCTTGGCTTGCCGCACCTGCCGCTCCCTGATCTTGAATCAATGTTGAACGATCTCGGGATCGACTGCTCGCTGGACACCATGGACACACTTCTGCGCGACTACACCACGGCGCTCGATCAGGAGATTGTCGCAATCCAGGATCGATACTTCGCGAAACGTGAGGCCATACATCGGGTAAAGCGCGAAACGCAGAATGCAGCTCTGGCGAACGAACACCGGGCGGAGTCATTTCGACTTCTGCTTCCGGTGTATCAAATCACGATTACCTTCGCTGATGCAATCATCGCAGAACTGGACGGGGCGCAGCAGCAGGCGTTCGAAGAAGCATGGCTTGGTCTCTGGATTCCGGAGATCGCAAGAGTGACACCAGCGGAACTGGCGATTACCAGATTGCGCGCATCGTTTTCCGAGCAAGACAGCCCGCGACATCTTGCGGCTCTGAAGGCGCTCGACACGGACTATCGGCGGCAAATGCAGTCGTTCAATCGCGGACTCATCGCCTTGCATCCGCCATCGAGGCAGATTCGTTGGCTCGCTGGTGAGACGACCGAGGATTATCACGCAGAACTGCGCGAGTGGTACCAGTCGGTTCAGGGTGAGCCGTATGCCGTATTCGTTCACCCGCAACACGAGATCCACGCCGACCGCTTTGAACTTGTCATCAGTACTTGCCGTCAGCTTCAGATGCTGTGTGAGGACATTGATATCCCGGTTGATGTGCGTCTGCTGCTGTCGACGTTCACCGAAGTCCCGATCATCAAGGAGAGTCGCAAATGAGCAATCGTATCCTGCTTGTCGTATCAGTCGTGTTGATTGCATCTGGCATCACCAACGTGGCGGTATCACAGTTTGCGTCGGGAGCCAACCACAAGTGCCTGCCGCTTTCCAGTACGGCGTGCAACGACAATGTGTTCCCGTGCTCATACTGGGAGCCGAATCCGCAGGGCCCAGTCGCTAAGCCAGCGTGGTGGGGCGATTGCGAGTATTGTGACTCGACATCGAACGTAGGTGCCAGCGTATGTGTCCGTTGGTCATCCTCCACGTGTACGCCTGCGCACGATCCTGCTCGGACCGTAGTCTGCGGGAATCAGTACATAGACGGACATTGTTTCGACGATCCGGAGTCAATACACCATATCTGTATCAACGGCATGAAAAATGGTACTTGCGACTTGGTTATCTGCTAATGCGATGCATAACGCACACTCTTGTTTTCGTGATTGTTGTCTCAACGGGCGTAAGCGTTGTCCTAGGTAGCAGTTGCATTCGGGACGACGGCGATTGCGAACTCCTCGCCGATGCTCTTGCTGAGATTCGTGATGCCGTGGAAAGGAGAGTGTTCGTCATTGACTGCACCATCCACGTGCCTGGGAGCCAGCTCCGCGGTCAGATGAACACCTCTCGCCTGACGGAGACCGAGTTTCTGTCTCCAGCGAATCTGGTGCGGGTCAGCACTGAACGATGGACGATTGCAATGCAAGGCGCGGATCGATGTCATCTCGAGCGAGTACTGATGGAGGCCTCCGAGAGTGAGGCTGGAGATGTTGGGGATATGTCGGTGAAGGTGCATGATCATGCGCGAACATGGTCCGTCAGCGTGGCCGATCGTGATCCGCATAACAATCGCCTCTACACCATACATGATGAAGTGCCGATTGCGTGGATGCGGCATCCGATCATCGACTTGTTTGCTGATCAGCTGACGTATTTTCCCTGGGGACGATCGTGGACGGACGTGTTGGCGCACGAGGGCACGACTTGCGTAAGGAACGGGACGATCATCGAGGCGCACAACACGGAGTACGCGAGTGACGTTGCGATGACTCTTGGTATTGATGTCAACAAGCAAGCAGTTACGTCTGTACGTGTGAGCACATTTCGCACAGATGGCGCGTCGCACGAACGATGGTTGCACTCTGAGCGAGTCCTTAGAGACCATTGGTCCAGACGCCACTTCATACATG
>CAZVXI010000209.1:0-5121 GCA_964631295.1 uncultured Isosphaeraceae bacterium | reverse complement strand
TGTCAGAAGCGAGCAGCGATTCAAACAACTCCGCGCGTGTGCCTTCAGCGCCGTCGTACTCGCCGCCTTCCCAGGTGGGCCGAACCGTGACGATGCACGGAGCAGGCGACTCGGCCACCAGCCGGGCCAGCGCCCCCGCAGCCCGCGGCTGTGTGGCCAGCGCATCGGCTCGCCATTCGATCAGCCGCGCGCCCGCATCAGCCGCTGCCTGCGCCCGGTCGAGCGCATCAGCGAGTTCTGCCGGGTCCCCCACTGCGATGGAAACAGCCGCAAAGGTCATCGCAACATCCTACTCGCGACATCAACCCGGGTGCTGTGCGATGCGATACCATGCCGACCCATGACCGATGCCATGCCGGACCAGCCTGATCAGATCGTCGAGCACGCTTACGCATTCCTGCGCGGGCACAGCACCGCCGACATCCAGTTTGAGGACAACATCCGCCCCCTCAAGTACATCATCGCCCCGGCCGACGGCCGCCTCATCATGCCTGTGATGGAGGCGATGCTCCACTGCGTGGACAACGTGTTGTTCGTGCCCGAATGCATCGAGCATTCCATGGAAGTCATGATCACGCTCGAACGCTTCGACGAGGAGGGATCCGAGCATGGCGCTCTGGCCGACCAGTGGCGAATCTATCACGGCGAACCCGAGGATGTCCGATGGGCACTGGCCTCCATCGATGCTGCCCGTTTTCAGCAATGTGTCATCGACGGCGATGCACTCATGCAGCCAAACGCGCTCGCAAGCGATGTCGGCAGAATATGCAAACAGATCAACACGCCCGAGCGTATCGGCGACCTGCGCACACTCGTGGAGCGCTACGCTGACACCGATGTCGAACAACCGCGATTGGTCGGGATCGATCCTCGTGGACTGGATGTCCGCCGAAAGTTTGATGTTGTCCGCGTGGCGTTTCCTGAGCCAGTCGAATCCGCTGACGCCGCTCTCACGATGATTGACACAATGCTCAAAGAAGCCTGAGACACACATGCCCAACCCGCAGATCACACTGGATGAACACGCACAGCGACGCGAATCGCTGCTGGAAGAACTTGGCAACTCCATTGGACTCGTCTTTGCAGGCGACCATGATGCTCATCTTGTCGGGCACTTCCGACCGCACCCGAACTTCGAATACCTGACCGGTGTGACCAACGAGCCGGGCGCGGTGCTCATGCTCGACCCGACGGCAACCATCGAGCAGCGCAGAGCGGTACTGTTCCTCAAGCCACTCAACCCGGAAGTCGAAAAGTGGGATGGCTACCGACTGGAGATCAGCAAAGCCCTGCGCGATCGCACTGGTTTCAAAACGGTTCAGCGGATCACACAACTGCCAAAGTTTCTGCAGGAATCCGTCAAGCGTGCGCGCTCGCTCGCATGCCTGCATCCGCTGGCGATGGTCGACCAACCCGTCTCGCCCGACCTTGAGATGTTCCACAAGATCATCCAGCGAATCCCCGGAACGGAGATCGTTGATCATTCGGAAGTGCTCGCGCAAATGCGCTCGGTGAAGTCGGATGCGGAAGTGGCGATGATCGAGCACGCCGTCAAGATCAGCTCCCACGGATACGCAGCTCTCATGAAGGGCGTGAAGCCCGGCATCAGCGAGTTCGATGCGCAGGAGATCCTCGAACATGCCTACCGCACACACGGCTCACGCGGCACGGGGTATGACTCCATCGTCGGCTCAGGCATCAACTCCACCGTACTGCATTACAAGAGCAACGATCACATGATCGAGGACGGCGATGTCATCTGCATCGACTCAGGCGCAGCGTTCGGCGGATACGGCGCAGACATCACGCGCACGATCCCCGCAAATGGCACGTTTACCAGTCGTCAGCGCGAGATCTACTCGATCGTGCTGGATGCGCTGCTCGCAGGTATTGATGCAGCCCGGCCAGGCGCGCGATTTGCCGACATCGACAAGGCGGCACGATCGCTCATCACCAAAGCAGGCTTCGGCGATGCGTTTATCCATGGCATCGGCCATCACCTCGGCCTGGAGATCCACGACATCACACCCGATGGAGAACTTGAGCCGGGCAATGTCATTACCATCGAGCCGGGCATCTACCTGCCGGATGAGAAAATCGGCGTGCGCATTGAAGACGATGTCGTCATCACCGGCAATGGCTGCCGCAATCTGAGCGCAATGATCCCGAAGACGATCGAAGATGTGCAAGCCGCGATGGCAACCGGATGAAGCGGAAAGACGAAGTCCTGCGGACAATCAGAAATCCCAGTCAATCGTCGGCTGTGGCAAACGCAGGACGCGGTCAAGATCATCAAGCAATGGCTCCGGGCCGGTGAACTGCTCGGTCACGTTCAAACCCGAAGCGGTGCGCACGCCGAGCCAGAGCCGTGTGAACGCATTGACGCTCGACTTCAGCGTCAGCAGCGATGCATCACTGCCACGCTCGGCATGTGATTCCGGGCCGAAGGTCACAACGTACTGCCCGCCGCATCCGCTCCATGATGTGTCGGAATCATCCAGCAGCGATGTGATCGGATCGTGCAGATCGAGATTGAACCGGACTGCGTCTTCGCCGGGTAATCGCGTTCTGCTCACGCACGCAGCCACATCGTTGATGCGCATCTGCCAGTATGCGATGGCGCGCTGCGACTGCTCGAACGGCGACTTCTCCGTGATCGCGCGACGCCGACCAGGCTGATCGAGCAGGTCCTGCAACTGCACACCGACCGGCTCTTCCATCACGACTGATCGAACCTGATCACCCATGGCGCGTATCACGCCAAGCAACTCCAGCAGTTCCTGAGGCGTCCGCCAGGCCATCCAGTGGATCGTGTACGGGCCATACTCCTCGCCGCCGGTGCGCCCGAACAGGTGATGCGTGAGGTTCTCATTTTCATCAAAGAACCCAAGCGCGAACGGCTGCTTACCCCAGTCGAGGTCAGCCGTTGTGATCGCCGAGTGCTCGAAGCGGATCGACCCGTGACAGCGCTTTCGCTCCATGCGATTGCGGTGGATCGCTTCGCCGAGCGCTTCAGGTGACAGTCGTTTCGGCCGACGATACGTCGCGTGCGAAGGCAGTTTCAGCGTCTGCGGATCGAACGTGAAGCGATGCACGTAGCTGCCCGATCCGAAGCCGAGCTTGTCGTAGTAGCCCTGCTCGAACATGCCAAGCCCGGCGAGCGGCGCGCCTTCGGACGCATCCTCCGCGACACATCGTGCCGTCAGCCGCCCGGCCACGCCGAGTTTGCGCGCCACACGACTGGTTGTCACAGCGAACACGGGCGCAAATGGAATCTCCTTATCGCAGCCGATGTAATGCATCGAGCCGTGCCCGGTCATGACGAAACATTCCGCCTCGCCGTCGATCTCCGCAACACGTTTACGCCCCGCGGTGAAGAACGCATCCATCGCGGCATGGTCGTCCTTGCCGGTGATCCAGCCGCATTCGAGCCAGATGCGCCGCACCGCCTCAAGATCATGATCGTTGTATGCGCGAAACTGCATGACGGCGGATTGTACTGACTTTGCAATCACGCGCTGCGCGTCAGGCCGACGAAAAACGTGGTTTCGTCCACCGGCGTGAACACGACGCGGTCGCCCGGCTCCACGCCATGCCTGCGGAACCAACTCCCCCACGTGCGCGTGCGCAGCAGTTTCGTGTTGCAGACGATGTCGGTCTCGATCGTCGGCCCGTCATGAAGTATGAGCGTGATCAACCTGCCCGCTTCGGCTTTCGTTCGCCCGCCAATGCATGCTGCGGGGAACCGATCGAGCACACTCGTCGCGTACAGCGAGTTGTTGCGCAGGTTGCCTTCCGTGACTTCGATCGAGAACGACTGCTCGTGCGCGTTGATGCGACGCCAGGCAGGTTCCTCCTCGAGGGTGAGCCAGGCAACCCCTTGCAGCGGGCGAATGGCTGGGCCGGTGTCGGTGGGCTCCACATCGCGCAGCCAGATGAGTGAGGCATGTCTGCTGTCGCGTTTCCAGTCCCAGTAATCGTCCTCGCCTCGGATCTGATGGTTGTAGTCGCGTTTGAGCTGCTCGATGCGATCGGGCGTGAGACCTGACTCGAAGATCGCATGATCGCACACCGCCGTCGCGGCATACGGACCGGCTGACCGCTTGAAGTAGATGCGCTCACCGGGCTCGATCGCCTCGAATGGTGCGCGGGCCTGCTTCGTCAATCGGCACTCGATGGTCTTGCTGCCATCAAGCACGAGATCAAGATACTGCTGCACAAGAACGGCGACATGGATCATTCACTTTGCCCCATACGCGCGGACGAAGCGGTCGATCACTTCCGTCGACCCGAGCCCGGGCTGATGCGCCAGCACGCGCACGTCGATGCCCAGTTCGTTGAGCAGGTCAAACTCAGCTATCTCGTGCTGCTCGTAGTCGCCACCCTTCACATACAAATCCGGCTTCACCGCCCGGATCAGTTCAGCTGCCGTCGGTTCATCGAAGACGGTGAGGTAATCGACCGACGCAAACTCACTGAGTATCTCGAGCCGTTCATGCTGGCCGAAAACAGGCCTGCCATCACCCTTGAGTTTGCTCACCTGCGCATCGCTGTTCACGCCGACGACGAGCACATCACCAAGCTGGCCTGCTTCCCGCAGGTAGAGCAGATGCCCGACATGAATCACATCGAAGCAGCCGTTGGTCAGCACGATTGATCGGCCGGCAGCTCGGTGAACATCAAGCTCGATGAGCAACTCCTCGCGCGTGCGGACCTTCCCGGCAAGGCCCTTCTGCATCGAGAGCAGTTCGCGCTGCACGGAAGCGAACGGGATCGGCTGCGCGCCGAACACCTCGACTTCCAGCCCGGCTGCAGCATTGGCGAATCGCACTGCGTCAGCCCAGGAAAACCGATTCGCGAGAGCGCCGGCAAGCGCTGCCAGCACGACGTCGCCCGCGCCGGTGACGTCGTACACGGAGCGCGCCATCGTCGGGATCAACTGCGCCTCGCCGCCACGTTCTTCGAGCAGCGCGCCGTGCCGATCGAGCGTCACAATAACTGCATCGAGATCAAGCCGGCTGCCAAGCGCGCGCGCCAGCTGGCAGTTGTGCAAATCATCCGCATCGAGCGGTGTGCCGAGCCCGGTAACGCGCTCGGCCTCGCTGCGATTCGGTGTGATCG
>CAZVXI010000208.1:4926-5144 GCA_964631295.1 uncultured Isosphaeraceae bacterium | reverse complement strand
ATCGCAGGCACCGGCGAACGCGCCTATGGACAGCAGTTGCATCAACAGGTCGAACGGCTGAACCTCGGCGACATCGTGCAGTTCCTCGGGTTCGTGTCAGGCATCGAGAAAGTCTCGCTCTACCAGGCGGCCGATGTCTTCGCGCTGCCGACCAATCAGGAGAACTGGGGCTTCGTCTCGCTGGAAGCAATGGCGGCCGGCACGCCCGTCATCACGAC
>CAZVXI010000208.1:3900-4916 GCA_964631295.1 uncultured Isosphaeraceae bacterium | reverse complement strand
GACATCTGGCCCGAACTGCAAACCAGCGGCGGGGCGATGATCGCCAGCGGCGCTGCCGAGCCATTCGCGCAGGCGATCGAATCGCTGCTGGACGATGATGCGCAGCGAGCGGCGATGTCAACCGCCGCCCGAGAGTGGGTCTTTGCCAACCTCAACCGCGATGAAGTCGTCGCAAGCTACCAACGGCTGTATACGCCTTGATCACGGCGTGGATGAGCCCCACTGGCTCAGCACATCAAGCAGATCATCGAGATCCCACGGGTCGGACCAGTTGGAAAGAACGTGGAGCAGGTCGCTGAGGTTGACTGTGCCATCGCCGGTGAAGTCGCCTCGCTGGTACGCGTTGACGGCGTCGAGGCATTCCTGTGCGAACCAGTCGCCGGCATCTGCATCGAGGATGTGCAGATCATTGATGTCCAACTTGTCGCTGTGCAAGACGCCATCCTGCCACTCGTAAAGATTCAGCACAGACACCGTTGAACGCGCTGCTGCAACATGCAATGCCGCATCGCTGTAGCGTGCAAAGGCCGCGTGCGAGCCGTCGAGATCGTTTCCAAAGAGTATGTGCATGTGCGGGATGACGATGACATGGTGAACGTCACTGATCCCGACTTCATCACATGCTGCCTGGGTTTGATCGACCGCAGCAGCCATCTGCATCTCAGCGGTGTCCCGGTCGCGGTTCTCCATCGCAAGCACATAAAAGACAAAGACTGGCTGGTCAACATCCAGTGTCGTCGCGTCGAGCCAGTGCCGCAGTTGTTCCTGCGTAAACACCTTGTCGTTGGTGTGGAGCGGTTCGCGATTGTCGCCAAATCCCCACCACGACCATGAACTGTCTGCCAGTGCTGAGAAATACAACCCGGGCTTGCGCTCGCCATCTTCCAGCGTGCATGACACTGCGCCTGCGTAATGGAAAATGTCGTCGACTTCCCCCGAGATCGTCAGCGAGTCGGTGTCAACCGCTGCACCTCGCGAGACATTGCCGGACCAGTAGATGGGCCAGAATCGGCGCG
>CAZVXI010000208.1:996-3890 GCA_964631295.1 uncultured Isosphaeraceae bacterium | reverse complement strand
CCTCGGACTCGTTTGCGTGAACAAGTCGCCGCTGTGCTCACCACACACTTCCTGTATCGCCCACACGGGCAGTGCAAAGTATTCTTCGCCGGCGAGGCACCTGTTGATTTCGTATCCGTTGGTTGCCTCGATTTGTGTCGAGTCAACGTGTGTGGTGAAGTGGCCAAATGGCGTCCATCGGCCGCCGGAATACACCGACGTCAGATCAACCGGCCAGACGAACGGGATACGGGCCGTGATGTTCCTGTGATTGGCAACGGCGAACGAATCGCCCATCGCGAGCAGCCGTGCATCCGCGTCGAAGATTTCCCGGACGACATCGAGCTTGTAGCTCTGCTGGGCCGATGCAGGAGCAGCCGGCATCAACAGCGGCAGACCCGCTGCAACCATCACGATCGCGCCGGGTGCCGCGCCGCCCGATACTGCCCGTCTCACTCTGCGTGGCAACATCCTCACCTCCTGGATCTGTCCCCAGTGTACGCAGGTGCCCGGCGATCGCAACGGTCGAGTGTGTGGTTCGGTCCCAGAGCGCGCAGGAAGATGGGTCCACGACCGGCGAACCTGGCCGCCGTTACAGTTCCAACGAGGCGTTCAGGGCCCTTCCCGGAACTTCCGGGAACGTTCCGGGCTCTTCCGGGAACGTTCCGGGCGCATCCAGTGGCGCTCCCGGCGCGCTGGCGCGCGTTCCGGGCTGATCCGGGAACGCTGCTGGCGCGCTGGCGCGCGTTCCGGGAGCTTTCAGGAACGTTCCTGGAACTTCCCGGAAACTCCCGCAACGCCGGAGGAACGCAAAAGGCGCTCGGCGTCTGTCAGGTCAATGCCGGTTATCCGCTCGCGAGGGCGGGTTGGGGTCCGGGAAGCATGCGGATCGATCAGCAAACCGGCACGCAGGCTGCACCAGATGACTGTGATCCGTGATCAAACGCTGCATGCCGGGCTATCGGCCCTCAGGCGAGCCGCTCGACCGTCGAAGTCGCCGCGCGAGCGACCGGCGGGCAAAGCCCGTGATTCGCTTCCGCTCGGCCGGGTTGAGCACGAACGCATACGTCAGCAGGCCGTACGCCGCTGCATACGTGGCGATCAGCATCAACAGGTGCACGAGGCGGGGAAGGGCAGGGAACTCCGGCAAGACGAGCAGCAGCGGGGTGCACAATGCTGCGATCATCGTGACACGGCCGAGCGGCGCGACGATCTGGAGATAACTCTGCCCGACGACGCGGCCCATCTGCCAGGGGATGACACCCATGTGGATGACCAGGAAGATCGCCGAGTATGAAATCGTCGGCCCGACATACGCGATTGAATCAGGCAGGAGCATGATCAGCGCGATGGCAATCGCCGGGTTCACAAGGCCGCCGATGAGCACGATCGGCGCGTAGCGTTTGATGTGCCCCGAGCCGTAGAGCAGGGCGATCCATCCATCGCCGATGGCCCTGCACGCCATGCCGAGGGTCAGCAGCCGAATGAGCATGACCGTCGGCGCGAGCGTTTCTCCGGGGTCTTGCAGCCGATCGCCAACCCATGCGATGAGAATCGGCTCAGCGAGGATGAACATGCCGATGGCTGCCGGAATCGTGATCAGGCCATGCAGCCGCGTTGAATGAAACAGCAGCGCACGCATGCGCCCTTCCTCGCCTGTCGATTCGATTCGCGCTGCGACCGCATCGACGCCCGTCGTCATGCCTGTGGTGATCATCCGCACGTAGCTGCTCAGTTGCGTGGTGAGCCCGAAGATGACGTTGCCGAACAGCCCGAAGAACAGGTTCATGATGATGTTGTCGAGTCGGATGTGCAGCGCCATGGCGATCGCGGCAGCGCCGTTCCACCCCCCGACGCGCAGCAATCCGCGTATCAGTGATCGCTGAGCGCGCCGCGGATGCGGAAGCAGTTGTCGGTCGAGTGTGATCATCCATGCGCACTGAGACAGTTTTCCGGCGACGACAAGCACCGCTGAAATCGTTGCGAAGAGGATGACGCCGCGCGATGCGTCGATCTGCTCAAAGGTCAGCGCGATATAGCCCGCAGCGAGGAACGGACCGAGGCGGTCGAGGATGAGGCCCGTGTTCGCTGCGACCATGCGCTCTGTGACCCGGAACATCGTGATTGTCGGAGCCGCCAGAATCGTCACGAACGTTTCGATCGCCTTGGCGACAACCATGACACGGGCAGCGGTGACAAGCTCCGGCGGAATCTCGAAGAGAGGGATGATTGCCCATACCACAGCCATGATGCCAAGCGTCGCGACGCCCAGCATGGCTGTCAGGAGGATTGCGGTGTTGTATGTAGCGCGAAACGACTGTCCATCATCACGATGAAATGCCGCGCCGAGTTCACGCACCATCGAGCGCTCAATGACCTCGATTGCCATGGCGGCGATGCCGACTGCTGCGCCGAGCAGCGCGATGATCGCCCAGCCGTCGTTGCCGACACTCGCGAGCAGCAGGCGCACCATGAGCAGACCGATCGCAACATTCACGAACAGCCGTGTATAGTTGGCTGCGATGCGGATCAGACTGCGACGTGCTTCGGATGGCATAGACTTCGTGTGATCGAACGTGCCAGGAACCGCCGATTATCACGAAATCAGGTCGATTCGGTGTGCAGGACGCTCGATAATTGGACAGGTCAGTTACGTTGGGCTGTAAGGCAACTTTATGGGACGCGTTCAACAATATCTCGAAGTCGTACCGCTGTGGATCCTTCTTCCAGCTGTACTCATCGGTTGTTTCGGTTTCATTCTGACGCCTTCGCGATTGCGATTGCCGTTTGCCTTGATGATCCTTCCGGGCTGGCTAATTCTCTCCTTCATGAACGAACTCGGTGCGGTCCAGCAGATCGCCAAAGCATCAAGTCCGGCGGCTTACCTGTTTCTTGCCATTGCATCATTCATACAT
>CAZVXI010000208.1:536-986 GCA_964631295.1 uncultured Isosphaeraceae bacterium | reverse complement strand
TTCATACATCCCGGCAACAACCGCCCAACTCCGAGAGCGCTTTGGCTTTTCCCGTTCATTGGGCTGCTATCCACTGTCTACGTATTCGGAACGCTCGATCGTGATGTGGCAATTATCCTTCGACTGCATTGGGTTCTCTTGACTTTCGCTGCCATCGGTTTGGCGCGTGTCGCCGCTGATCACGAATCGCTCACCATGATTCTCCGATACCTCACAATCGGGAGTTTGTTTGCGATTGCGCTCATATTTTCGGCGATCGCAAACAATCCCGCCGCTGCATTTACACGTGGCCTCGGCCGTTTCTTTCCTCATGGAGCCAACCCCAATCACGTGGGACCAGTCTTCATGCTTGCTGCACCGCTGTTTCTGCTTGCAATTATTCGATGGCCCCGGACATTCTGGAAGATCGTCTTCATTGCAGCATTGGCAGCGACCATTGGTATGGCAGTC
>CAZVXI010000208.1:0-526 GCA_964631295.1 uncultured Isosphaeraceae bacterium | reverse complement strand
CAGTCATGACCGCCAGCCGTCAGACGATTATCGTACTGGGCGGCGTATTTATTCCGCTGGCCCTCTATCTGACCAGGCGACCAGTTGCCACAATTGTGGCAGGTGGTGCTCTGCTCGCCGGTGTCATGTTCGTCCTGAGTACAAGTCCGGAGATCACCTACGAACGCCTCCTCACCTTGGAAACAGGCCGGGCCGGTTTGGCGCAAATATATACTGAAATCGTAGAGAATCGGCCTGTGTTTGGGCTGATGGGAACCAGCGGACTCAGCGCAATTCAAGCGGACGATGTCGGGCAACATACGCACAATGCCTACATTGACATGCTGTATCTCGGTGGTGTCTCGTATGCGCTGCCGATGGTCGTGCTTTTCGCCGCTGGCTTGTTTAGTGCTTGGCGCGTGTTCCGAATACGCAAGTGGCTGTGGTTTGATCCACTCATGCTGAGCATGCTTGCAGCATTCTACGGAATGATGTTGCTGCACGGCCTCGTGGGTGTGTTCATTACCTATCCCACGCACACGTGGGC
>CAZVXI010000207.1:0-5169 GCA_964631295.1 uncultured Isosphaeraceae bacterium | reverse complement strand
GTGCGAATCGTGTGGCCGCTGGCATCAAGCTGATCGATGAGCGCATTGATCCGCGTGAGCGCCTCCACGTACGGCTCGACCGTGTAGATCGGCGAGCCGAGGTGCACATGCAGGCCGTCGAGTTGCAGGTGGTCGGCTGCGGCGAATCGATCAAAGAACGCGGGAATCTCGGCAAGATCGATGCCGAACTTCGCGCGTCGTATGCCGGTCGTTGTGTGACGGTGTGTCTTTGCATCCACATCGGGATTGACGCGCACGCCGACGCGGGCAGTGATGGCAAGCTCTGCTGCAACGCGGGCGACGGCTTCCATCTCCGGGGTGGACTCAACGTTGATCCACCCGACGCCGGCATGCAGCGCAGCTCGAATCTCATCATCGGTCTTCGCGACGCCCGCGAAGACGCACCGCGCAGGGTCGATGCCGGCATGTTCGATGCGGAACAGTTCGCCGCCGCTGACGAGGTCCATGCCCGCGCCGAGGTCTGCGAGGGTTCGCAGGATCGCGGCGTTGGAGTTGCACTTGACGGAAAAGCAGATGAGCGGCTCGACCTCGGCGAATGCATCGCGCAGGCGCGTGTAATGGTCGCGCAGCGTCGCGCTGCTGTAGACATACACGGGTGTGCCGGCGGAAGCGGCGATGCGCGCCGCGGGGACGGCTTCTGCATGCAGGCGGCCATCAATGTAGCGAAAGTGATCCATGGTGGTGATGGTAGCGGTGGTGACATCATCGGTCATACGATTGGATCGAACTATGTAGGATGAATCATGTTAAGCCACACACTTGTCTGCTCCCCCAAGACGATCACAGTCCTGCTTCTGTTCGTGTCAATGGTCGGGTGTTCGTCACCACCGTCGCTCCAGGACACTTGGAACGAACCATTACGCAACGAAGTGATCTCACTTGTCCGCCAGATAGAGACACACGCGGCCGGAGTGGAGACGTCATATATCTTGCAAGAACAGCGGCGTTCCGATGGTGGAGAGTTCCATGTGCATTCCGAGACTCATGCAACGTGGTATGTCGATCGAGGGCGCGTCGCTTGGGACATCGCAGGAGAACGTGGTGGAAAGGGAGTACAGGTCGGTCCCTTGCGGCTCGAAGTCCATGCTTCTGGGAGCGACCGAGTGGTGGCACAACGCCTCGGAATCACGGCCAGTCGTGTGTACGGCCCACTGTTCAATCAATGCGCAGGTGTGCTAAATCGCTGGCTCAGATCAGGGATTCCACATGCGATCCGAGTGTCGGATACTGTTGAACTGATCGACCGATCGGAAGCGACCATCACAGTCCGTTGCCAGTTCTCCGACGAACGACGCGTGAGATTCCGTTTCACATTGAAGATCGCCAAGGAACCACAGCCTCGATTCACGCGATTTGTTTTGGAGGATCGTCGCGAGGATACTGACCCATGGGTAATGCGAGCGAGGTATGAAGTGACCGGCTGGCGCTGGTACGGCGATCTGTTTCTGCCGGAGTTCGCAACTTGTGACTTTCAGTACGAGACTCAGTCCCTTCCAAATGATCTGCTGGTTCGCGATGTGCTGTCGCGCAAGGATGTGAAGCAGACAGCCGATCATGAAGTCATCGACGCTTGGTTCGAGCATGCCATGCCCCATGGGCGAAGAGTCGATGATCTAAACACTGGTGTCCGATGGTATGTGGGTGATGATGAGGCCACCTTCGTGGGTGTCGGATCACTTGGCTTTGACAAAATGCACTGTCCCAGGCATGAGGGGCTGCCACTAGCCAATGCCAGAACCTCGCCCGTTCACGAGTGCGTTCGGGGTCGAACCTTGCTGGCTTATCCAAACACCGTGTCGATGCGACAAGGCCGGCCAGCCCACGTAACGCTTGCTGTCCTGAGGCAGCATTCGGATGATGGACCGTTGACGAACTGGCCACAGGTCATCGCGCCTCTGGGCATTCGAGCACGCATCAGCGATTGGATTATGATCGCACGAGGAGAGACACACACGCGATGGCACGCGAAACTTCGGCTCGAGACGGAGCGAGACGTGCTGGCCTATGAGACGGTTCGCCTGACTTACCCGGGCTTGCGCGGTCCAATCCATCGAGACATCGTCTTCCTTGATTCACTCGAAGGCGACTGACCGACGAGCAGTTTCGCTCGCGCGTGGCCCGTGGCTTTGTCGCGGGCGTGATCACAAACCCGTCGGCATCCAGTGAACTGCGGTGCAAACTCCCGCTACGATGTTGGCATGATTCGCCGCGAAGACGATGGGCTGTGGCTCGAGCTCAGCGAAACCATCGCTGCACATCACGATCTCGTGTTCGACTGTCTGACGACATCGGTCGGTCTGAGCAGATGGTACCCGCTTGCTGCGGAGGTTGACCTGCGCACGGGCGGCAGCATCGTCTTCGGCTGGGACGAAAAGATGCGACAGAAGTCGACGCTTGCGATCCTCAACTACGATTCTGGCGGGGAGATCGTCTGGGACTGGTACCTGCCGTACCAGGACACCCATGCGCCGATCTACTGGAACGTGCAGCCCAGCCGCGAGGCAGGGGCGATCATCACCATGCGCCAGGGGCCGTACAAGCAGGACACTGAATCACTCATGGCAATGGTTGATGAGGCGACACACTGGCAGTGGCACCTGTGTAATTTGCGGGCCGTGCTGGAGGTGAAGCACGACATGCGATCACATCGCCCGCTGTGAGCGTTCAACTCGCGAGATTCTGGGAAGTCATTGATGAATCGAAGATGCCGGAACCAAGCACGGGCTCGCTCCGTGCGGTTGCGATCATGAAACCGTTTGGAGCGCTCGACAGCCCGCGCAGGGTTGCCTGATCATTGTAGTGTTCCAGTATCCAGTCGAGATTTCCCGACTCGAACAGCGTGGTGAAGCCCTGCACGCACTCTATGCAATAAAGCGTCCCAGCAGTTGCATTGAGTTCTTCGATGGCTGCCTTGGCAGCGTCATTTCGGCGGGCAAGCGTTCGGTATGGACGAAATGATGTCATCGCATCGAATGAGTCAACCACAGCGAACCACCGAGCAGATTCCGGAATCTCATCACCCGTGAGTCGATCGGGATAGCCCGAACCATCGATGCGCTCGTGATGTGAACGGACCAGCGCAAGAACCAGTGGATCATCTTCACCCATTCGAAGCAGTCGCGCATGGCCGAGCACCGGATGCTGCCTGATGACGGCATATTCTTCGTCAGTCAGCGCGGCGGGCTTGGCGAGAATCGCCCTCGGTATGTCGATCTTACCGACATCGTGCAGCACAGCAGCATGCATCGCGCGGCGGACCTGCTTGACTGGCAGGCCCAGTTGCTCGGCGAGCGCCTGCGTGTACAGAGCAACGCGCCAAGTGTGCGCGGCGGTCACGGCGTCCTGAAGTTCCACAATCTTGACCAGTGCTCGTGTGACGTGTGGATCCATGATCGTGCCCGATGATGTCAACTGACCCAACGGGTTCGCAGCGGCAAGTATTCCATGCAATCATGTCGGACGCGAAAGCAGCGCCTGACGGATTGGGACCACAATGTGCGGCAGAACCCGTTCCTCTGACAATCGTTCCACATGACCGGCAAGGGTGCCAAACGTAGATATAAAATCGGTGACAGAATTCAGTGGGCCACGACGACGGACGGTCAGAAAGACGCTTATCGGGTCTTTCTCACCAGTGAATCCGCTGGTCGGGTCGGGTCTGCCCGAACGGGTCTTCACCTCGAGGAATGCCTGAGTCGCTCCGCTGCGATCGAGCGAGAGCCCGAAAAACGGCTGCGCGTCGATCACCGCTTCCCGATCGTGGTCCACCAGCAGCGCGAGCGCCGAGTCTGCAAGCAGTGCATCAAAAACGACCTCATCGTGGTCCGCATCAGTTTCGATATCAAAGCCGAACACAAGTTCGATGAACTCGACGTCGAGCGGGCTGATCGAAAGATAGAACGGCGCTGCTTCGAGGATCAGCCGATGCAGCCGGTAGGCGCGTTCGAGCCGGTCGGGGTTCACCCACCCACTGCGGATCATCGTGCCAGACATGGCCATCCACTGGTAGTCTGACCTGCATTCGGTCGATTCCAGCGCAATCTCATCATCGAACCGCCGGAGTCGCTCCATCGAGGGCACATCCTGCCGCACGCGATCGAACATCGTCAGCACGGTCTCGCGATTGGTGGGAAGATCAAGTTTGAGCGCGACTTTCTGGTTGACGTAGAAATCGCTGCAGAGGGCGGAAAATGTGGAAACCATCCATGTCTCCTGTTGTGGCGTCCAGCCGCCCTGACTGTAGCCGACCACGCGCACAATCCCCCTATCCGGCGCGCAGAAGACGGTGGTCGTGGATAACTGCCCGTCAGGTCCGCCGCAGCGGCTGGAGTTTCCAGTACGTGAGCGTCCGCCAGAGCCATTCAAACGGCCCGAAGCGGAACACATGCAGCCAGATGAACGAGCCGATCATCTGTCCAGCGAAGATCCCGACGACGAGCAACAGTTGAGACGGCCGCGACATCGTCCCGAACAGGCCAAAGCCCCACCAGTAGAAGATCGTCGTCGCGATCAGCGTCTGCAGCAGATAGTTTGACAATGCCGTTCGACCAACGCCTTCCAGGCCGAGGATCAGCAGTCGAAACGCACCGCTTCGGTACAGCAGCACCATCCCCGATGCGTAGCCCAGCGACAGCACCACGCTCGTCAGCCAGTGAAGAGAGTCAAACGCAAGCGAATGCCATCCCTGGCTGAATCCCGTCATCACTCCAGCAGCCACCACGATGCCCTCGCCCAGCAGACCAAGCGGCAGGCAGATGCGGCACATCCTGCGAACAAGCTCATGCCGGTCATGGTCAAAGAACCGCATCTTCACCAGCGCCATCCCCAGCAGGAACATCCCGAGCAGGCGAAATCCGAAGCCCGTGAGGATCACGAAGACAAACATGAACGCATAGGTGACCGCTCGCATGATCACAGTGACAGACATCGGCCCCTCCGCGTAGGCCATCGTCTCTGCTTTCAGCCATGACTCGCTGTTTGGCGCGCCTCCCTTGGGGTCAGTGCCCATGCCCTGAAAAATCTCGATCAACTCCTCAACCGGCGACTGGGCAAGCGTGCCTTCAGCGGGCACATCGCCTCCGCTCTCTGCCTCCTGGACCTCAGCCGTCGGCACCTCCGCAGATTGTGCAGCATCCGTTGTCTCGCCGC
>CAZVXI010000206.1:0-5188 GCA_964631295.1 uncultured Isosphaeraceae bacterium | reverse complement strand
GGCACTCTCAGCGGCGGTCTTCCTGTATGGCTTTGCGATGCTTTACGCATCGACGGGCACGATCGTTCTCACAGAGATGGCCGCCGCGTTCCAGCAGCAGGCGCTCGATGGCGGCATCAACATGTTCGGCACCGTCGGCATGATCATGGCGATCATGGGCATCGCCTTCAAGATCGCCGCGGCGCCGATGCACTTCTACGCGGCCGATGTGTATGAAGGTGCCGCAGCGCCCGTCACCGGCTTCCTGGCGTTCGTGCCCAAGTTCGCAGGCATGATCGCGCTCATCCTGCTGCTTTCAACCGTCGGCTGGGAAGGTCATTATGCGAACGGTGCTGATGGACTGCCACGCCCGGTACTTACCACGCTGTGGATGCTTGCCGTCCTCACGATGACGCTTGGCAACATCGGCGCGCTGCTGCAGTCGTCGATCAAGCGGATCCTTGCATATTCATCCATTGCCAACAGCGGCTACATGCTGCTGGGCATCATTGCCGGCCCCGGCATGGGCATCAGTGCGTTGCTGTTCTTCATGACAGCATATGGCATCATGAACGGCGCGACCTTCGCAGCGATTGCAGCACTGGAACGGCGCGGCAGGGAACTGGAAACACTTGACGACCTCGCCGGCCTCCGGCTGCGTCATCCAATCATGGCATGGGTGCTTGCGATTGCGGCTGGCTCTTTGATTGGTCTGCCGCCGCTGCTCGGCTTCTGGGCGAAGTTGTACCTGTTCATCGCGGCAGTGCAGGCCGGGCACATCATGCTCGTGATCATCGCAGCGATCAACTCCGCCATCAGCGCGTGGTACTACCTCGCATTCGTGAAGCAGCCGCTGCTGGAGAAGCCAAGCGCCCAGTCAGAAACGGTCGTCGAGTTTCCATCCATCTGGCCGCGCCTTGCCGGCGTGCTCACTGCGGCAACGATCGTTCTTGGCCCGCTGTTCATCGGCACGATGCTCGATCATGCCAATGAAGCAACGCAGACAGTTGCGGACGCCCCCCTGACAGGTGGTGCACAGGCCCCCAAACTGCAGCCCGACCTGTTCTCCAGCGCTGACCCATCTCGCTGATGACGGGAGGTTCGTGTGCCGTCTGATCAGTCCGCGCATGATGCCGCCGACCCCGATTCGCACAATGCTGATGCGCGCACGGCTGTCGCGCATCTCGTCGATACGTATGGCGGGCAGTTGCACTCGCTTGCGCTGCGATTCTGTGGCGATGCAACTGAAGCGGAAGATCTCACGCAGGAAGTCTTCCTCCAGGCGTTCCGCAGGTGGAGCACGTTCGAACATCGCTCCGATCCGAAGACATGGCTGTACACCATCGCTGCTCGTGCGTGCCAGCGGATGCATCGCAGGCGCGCGGGCGAACCAGAGCGCATCGGCTCACTCGATGACCTGCTGCCCTTCAGCGAGCCGCGCATCGCAGCCATTGCTGATGAACAAGCCGATGGAATCCAGCAGCAGATTCACGCAGAAGCGCGCGATCGCATGGAAGCCGCCATCACGACATTGCCGACCGACTTCCGTGTGCCGCTGATCCTCAAGGAGATCGTCGGCTTCACCGTGCCCGAGGTCGCCGCCATCCTGGGCATCGAACCCGGAACTGCGCGCAGCCGCGTGCATCGGGCACGGCTCAAGCTGCGCGCTGCGATCGATTCCGCCATCCCGCGCAGGCCCGGCGAAGCCCCGCCGCCCGCGTACCCGCAGCAGACCTGCCTCGACCTGCTCGATGCCAAGCAGGAAGCGCTCGACCGCGGCGTGCCGTTCGATACACAGATCATCTGCGATCGCTGTCGATCCGTCTTCGCATCCCTCGATCTCACACAGCAGGCCTGCCATGATCTGGCGCATGGCCAACTGCCGACCGGCCTGCGTGAGCGGCTCACGAAATCCATCGAAGAAGCGGCCGGCTGACGCCCGACCCCGCTCGCACGATGCCAGATTCCCGCGGCCTTGAGAATTCTTACGAGAATCCCGGGAGTGTTCACGGCCAGCCGTGCCTCTCAAGAGATGAAGACCCTCCGGAGGCACACGAACCCCCCAAGAAAAAAGAGCACGAACATGAAACTCACGAAGGCACTTCTGATCCCGCTGATCGCTGCGATCTCGCTTGCAGCAATCGTCGGCTGTGAATCCACCTCGAAGACGACATCCACAACAACTGCGCCCCAGCAGGCACCCGCGGAACAGCACACCGCCATCACCACCGATGCGCTCGAACCATATGAATGCGGCACCATCACGCGGCTGCATACCTACCAGGGTGTCTTCCTCGCAAGCAGGCCCGAGGCGGCGGATATCGAACAGGCGCAGAAGGGCGGCGTCGTCACCGTCATCAACATGATGCATCGCAGCGAACATCCCGGCTTCGATGAAGCAGCGCTCGTCAAGTCCCTCGGCCTCAACTACCACAACCCCGCGTGGAACGGCCCGGATGAACTCACCGACGATCTGATCAACGAGATGCGCGAACTGCTGCGAACAGCGCCGCGACCGATGCTTGTCCACTGCTCATCAGCCAATCGTGTCGGCGCGATGTGGATGGCCTACCGCGCGGTCGATGAAGGGCTCGATGTCGAAGCAGCCGCTGCGGAAGCGAAAGTCGTGGGGCTCAAGTCGCCCGTCTATGAGCAGAAGATCCGCGATTACATCGCACGCATGAAGTAACGCAGATCATCGCGCGCCTGCGTGGACAAGCGTGCCCCTTTGTGCGGGACGCGGTGGCCTTCGAGGAGAAGCCACCCGTCCCGTACGGGGTATTTGAACGATGCACTCGAACGGATTCGCCTACGACTTCCCGTCCGCCACGCCAAGCAACTTCAGCATTGCCTTGCCCATCCCTTCGCCGATCAGGTAGTAGGTTTCTGCGTTATTGTTCCAGTGATATCCCTGCCCGGATGGCGACTGATCCGCCGGCCGCCAGAAGTTGCGCGTACTTACGAACGCCACGTTGCCCTGAAACTCCTCGCGCTGCGCGACCGCCTTCTGCGCCGCCATCAATGAGAGGGCGCGCGGATGCTTTTCGTCCGGGCCGGTCATGCCTGTCTCTGCGATCACGAACGGCAGTTCGGGCGCATCCAGATCAGCGCGCACATCGGCAATGAAATGCACCATGTTCTGCTCATATTCATCGTTGAACTGCTGATTGATGCGATCATTCCACCCCTGGTGCCAGCCGAACCCGGCGAGCTCGAGTTCTCTGCCCGCAAACTGCGGGAACAAAGTCTTCGCATTGGCAAGCACTTCTTTCGTCTTTGTGATGAGCTGCGTGTAGTACGGCCCGACCTCGCCGCCTGCACTCGGCGGGCGGAAATCCTCCGCGAGACTCTTGCCCCCCCACGCGATCTTGATCAGCAGCACAGGCGCATCGTCGATCGCTTCGCCCACGACCCAGCCGAATCCGAGTTCCGGCCCGATCGTCGTGGCGCGATTGCCAAAGCCGGGCGCAAGGTTGCCTTTTCTGTCGAGGAACCAGATCTGCACATCATCGCGCTCAGCCCACTTGCCATCGGCGCGCATGAGGTGCCCGTAGCGCTCTGCGGTCGATGGATCGGTCGCCATCCACTCCAGCGACCCCTTGCCTTCGTTGCGATCCGGGTTGGCGTTGATCTGCCCCGCGCCGACCATGTTCGACTGCCCGGCAAGAATGAACACCTGCACCGGCGTGTCAGCGTCGCCGCCATCTGCACCCTGGGCATGGCACACGCCCGCCGGGATGACCAGCGTCAGGAGCAGAAGAACGGCAGCGATCACGGCAGGGGGTTGTTGGGGCATGCCACGATTCTAACGAACCGCTGCCGTGTCGCACACCGATTGTTCTCCGATTAGAATCCTCGCATGGCCAAGTCAGCAACATCGTCCGCGACCGTGAAGGAATATCTCGACAGTCTGCCCGAGGATCGACGCAAGGCGCTGCGCAAGGTGCGGGCCGCGGTAAACAAGGGCCTGCCCACTGGCTACAAAGAGGGCATGCAGTACGGCATGATCGGCTGGTTCGTGCCGCACAGCAAGTACCCAGCCGGCTACCACTGCGATCCATCACAGCCTGTGCCGTTCGCCGGCCTCGCGAGTCAGAAGAACCACATGGCCCTCTACCTCATGTGCATTTACGGCGATGAATCGCACCGCAGATGGTTCGAGACGCAGTGGAAGAAGGCCGGCAAGAAGCTCGACATGGGCAAGTCATGCGTGCGCTTCAAGAGTGTGGATGATCTCGCACTCGATGTGATCACCGAAGCAATCGCGCGCGTGCCGATCGATGCGTACATCGCGCATTATGAGCAGTCGATCCCGAAGAGTGCCCGGCGGAAGATGAAGTAAGACGTCGCAGCAGTGTGACGTTGAAGCTTCATTGCGCAGCGGCGAAGATTCGGCTTCATCACGTTGCCTGCACCGGGCCGCCAGGCATGCGTGTTGGCAACGGCTGGGCGATGTCGCCGGCTTGGCATCTGCCTCGCGAAGCTGCCTCACGCCGCATCCAGCAGCATCGCGGGCGGCTGCTGCATCTGTGATGGCCCAGCGTCGATCTGCCTGCTCACATCGTACTTGCCGCCGTCCGTTGATCCTTCGATCAGTTCGGGCCAGCGTTCGATCTCTTCGAGATATCGCGCGCACAGGTCGCGGGCTGCCGCGATGTACTTCGCGAACATCGACGGGTGATACGGCTCGCACCCCCGGACATGGGGAACGTCGAGGTCAAGCTCGCCCACCCGCGTCTTCATCCGACGCGGCTTGTAGCCGTTGCGGTGGCCACGCCGATCCGCCGACCGTTCGCGGCAGCCGACCCCGAGATGATCCTCGACCTCCTGCTCCATCGCATGCCGCAGCAACTGCTTGAGCATCGTCTTGAGACCATCCTTCTCGCGGAAAAGGTTCTGGAGATTCGCGAACGCTTCGTTCATACTGTTGCTGATCTTGGCCACTGGTCTGTCTCCATGGGATCGGGGTGTCTGATTGCTCAACACACGCTCACTGATCCCGACAAACAGTCGCTTTTCTGTCAGTTACAGAACCGAAGATACACTTCCGCCGACATAACTGATCCACGCAAAACGAATGGAAAAATGTGCATCGTTTCGCTCTGCGTACCGCCGATAACGGACCGAAACAGGCAGCTATTGCGCGATATCCGTGCGCCGGGAGTTGTCAGCGCCGCGCCGACAGTTGTCAGCGCCGCGCCGACAGTTG
>CAZVXI010000205.1:0-5234 GCA_964631295.1 uncultured Isosphaeraceae bacterium | reverse complement strand
ACTGACGATATGACCTCGCCGACACCCACCGGGAGACCCGGCTTTCATAGTTTCTGTTTCTTCGCCAGGCCGTCGTACTTGTTTCCGGCGATCGTCATGCTAAGAACGACTCCCGACCTCGCCCCCTTCTCTTTTCCGATCGAGCATTCTCCCAATCTGGTCCGTCTCCCCGTCTTGGACACGCCGTCTTAGTAGATCATAAACATCTTCCTGCGCGTTGGTGCGTCGTCGCACATCCGCACCTTCATTCAGTAGAATTGCGACTGTTTCGGGCACGCCGCCTCGCACTGCCATTAGAAGAGGAGTGAAGCCGTCGTCAGCGCGTGCGTCAACAGCCGCACCAGCGTCAATCAGTGCCGACACACACGCCGCACATCGACTTTGAGCAAGCCAATGTAATGGCGTCAGGGCAGCACTCTGGAATTGTGGATTTACTACTGCACCTGCATCTAGCAGCATCGTGACTATCTTCTCTGCTTGCTCGGGATCACGAGGCCAACATGCGCCTAGTGGTGTCATGAACTCGTTTGATGCCACATTGGGATCCGCGCCGGCTGAAAGCAAAGCTTTCACAACATCCACATGACCATTATATGAAGCGATAAGAAGAGGAGTTCGTCCATCGACATCTTGTTGATCAACATTCGTTGTCTGTGCTAAGACCAGCAGAACAAGCTCGACGTTGCCCGACTGCGCCGCCTCGCCGAGCAATGTTTCTCCTTCCACGGGCTTCGTGCGTTCGATCGCAGCTCCGTACTCGATCAAGGTACGCACCGAGTCTACATCCCCCGCCGCGATGGCAAGTTGCATTGCCGTGTGACCATACTCATCCGAAATCGATGGATCTACACCATGACTCAGCAAGACCTGAACAACGTCGTGGCCTGACTGGGCTGCCGCCATGAGTGGCGTAAACCCGGTACTTGATGCTAGATCTACTGCTGCGCCGGCATCGAGCAGCATGCGCACAATTGCAGCATTCCCGTATGCCGCCGCATAAGTGAGGGCTGTAAGACCTTCAGCATCTTGCAGATTGAAATCCGCTCCTTCTCGGAGTAGTAACTTCACGACCGGCTCGTTCTCCATTTTTGATGCAATCATCAAGAGGGTCGCACCATGTTCATCTGGGACGGTAGAATCGACATCGATGTCCTGGCTGGACAAGATTGACTCGACAGTCGCAACTTCGTTGCTCCGGATCGCGCGAACCAGATCGTCAATGGCGTTGTCTGTACCATTGTTACTACAACAGACGAGTAGGAGCACCGCCACACTCGTCAAACCGAGTGTTATCTCTCGCATTTCCACTCCTTGTCTCGGCGACACGGCGGCGGGCATCCGTGTTTCGCAACTGGGAGAGTGGGATCCGAGTCCAAGGCACAGTTCACGCAGTCCTCGAATGCGGCTCTTGAGGGAGGAGCCCCAGGTACGTGGCTAGGCATCGTCGGATCGCCGCCATGGCAAAAGTAATAGGCCCGCTTTGTCACATATTCGCCCTCGGTCGCATCCTTCTCGCAGCCAACGAAAGGCAGGCGCTGAAGAAGCGTTCGCGAATCACATGGACTGCACTCCTCGAACTCAACCATAACAAACAGGTCATATCCGTTCGTCAGAAACGCGTTCCAAAACTGGTTTATAATCCTACGCCGAGTGTCCGGATCAATAGTCGGAACGCTGTCATCGATGATCTTGCCAGCTAGTGTATCTAGTAGATCCTTGATACTGCGGGCCGCTCCCGTAGCGGTTTTGATAGCATCTAAAATCTTCTTCAGATTCTCAAAGCGCTCAAGGTCATCAAAAAAATCGTCAATTATATCACCGTCCCATGGATCTGCACCAATTGGCGTGCGGACTATGCCTGCTATCCGCAGATTGTGGGCACCAGTATCCGATCGCGTATCGCATTCGCCGCAATTGTGTAGCAACCCAAATGGATCAACTAGCGTAAGTGATCGCGAAGTGCAATATTCCAATGTGTTCATGCTGTCGACATACCCAAGCGGATCCCTCTGCATCCACCTGCCCAGCGTGGGATGCAGCATGCGGTTGCGGACTTCGTAGAGGCCGGACTCGGCATCATGGCGATAGCCGGCGAAGAGATGATGCTGCTCGAAGTCGCTGGTGTTGTCGGCATCTGTTGAGAAGTCTGCATCGAGGATGGTGACCTCATCACAGGTGTCATCCTCGGAGCGCTCCAGCACGCTGGCGTTGCCGTTGGCAGTGACGGCGTGCGATGGAGTCAGATTGTTCTGAAGTTGGATCACGTCGCCTCCGGGCAGGGCACGAAAGTCCAGGCGGGCCGCAGCATTGTACACGATGTTGCCGGGCGTCGGGAGGGGGTGGCGATAGTGCAGGCTGGGCCGGGTGTGGGGTGATTGGGCGGGGCTGCGTTCAGAGACCGGCGGGCTTGACCCGCGACTGCGCTTCGATTCGCCACGGCTTGTGGGGAGAAGGGTCGGGTTGCGTGATGAATGACAGATGTAGTGGCCCACGAATGCCGGACGCGGCAAGACACAGTTGATGATATGCGGTCGGCCGATCTTGCGCGAGAGGGAGTGGGACCGCTCCGGCGGACGTGGGATCAACTGCGTGCGGCGACATGCGTCAGCCAGATCAGCGGCTCGTCGCATCGGCCGCATGTGCCCGGCTCGATGTGCCGATAAGATACGCATCATGCCTGAGCCTGCCCGAATAAACCTGACTCCATGCCGCGACCCCCAGCGAAGTCGGCACACGCGTGCTGCGATCGCCTCAGCCGCACTGCTCGCGTGTACATCGAGCACCATCGCGCAGGATGGCACAAGTGCCGTGCCGCGCAACGAGACCGATTCGATCGTCGATCGCATCACACTCGAGCCGCTCGATCAGCGTGTGAGTGACCTCAACCCGCTGGGCACATCGCTGCGCATCACAGATGCAGGCCTTGCGGTCCCCAACGATTTCGGCCAGGTCTTCCGCCTGCCGGGCGAACGCGCGATGCAGATGCGCGCGCAAGGCGCACTCTACGCAGTGTTCCCGCATTCAACCTATGGCACGTGGGAAGTACGAAAAACCAAACAGCGATTCCACCTGCCGGTCGTCGGGCAGGGCACCGTGTTCTACATCGGCGCAGAAGCGCTTCGTCAGGCATACGGAATGCCGGAGTCCGATGCATCAGCCGAGCCGATGACAAACACCGTACCCGATTCAATGCACATCGGCTCACCACTGGCAACTCGAATGATCAGCGCCATGCCGACAGATCGCGTGAGCAACGCGATGCCCGGGCAGACACCCGGCAACACACATACACCTCCACATACAAATGCAGAAGCGAACCACGATGCGCGCGCATCGTCGGCCGCGGAAACAAGCCATCGCGCTCATCGCCGTTACAGCAACTCTCCATCTTCCATATCTTCTTCTTCACTCACACACAACAATCGATCACACACAGATTCACACAGCGCACCGCGCGATTCCCATGACTCTCCCGAGGCAGGTACATCACCATTGCAGCGTGCGCGCGCGACCAATGCACTGCCTGCCATCGCAGCAGACGCCGACTACCGCCGCACACGCATCGCCCAACTGCTGCGAAAGGCGAGCGATGGCGTCGGCGCCAAACAAAATCCACGGCCCCGGCAGTCCAACTGATATCAGCCCACCCACCACAATACGTCGTGACGAAAGCCCCGCATCACTCATTGCACAAGACAAAAGATCAACCGGTCTTTTCGGAGTGCGAAACCGCATCGAAAGCCGCCGGGCTCATTGTACTGTTTGCAGGCTCTTTGTGTGAGCAGTCAACTGTTCACTTCGCGACACACTGTCCACGAGTTCAAGTCGTAGTTCATTTGCCGAATCCTTGCCGAGCACGCCCCCACCCGGCTGCTCGGTCTGCAATACCACTTCCAGTGTCTCCGCATGCTGGCGATGCGCCGCAATGGTGTTTTCTATGTGTGGCAAGCTGTACGGAAACTCCTGCAGGATGGCTTCGTGACCAGCGAGACCGGAGCGCGATTGATCAATGGCCGCCTCGCAGTCACCCAGCATGGCGAGGCATGCACCAATCGCCAGTTGGCAATCAGCCATCACGACATAAAGACCTCGGTGATCGGGAAATCGCTCCAAGTGCTCATCATGCATCGCAATCACGTCCTCGAAGAGTCCGATTGCCTGCCGATGGCTCCCGCTGTGCCTCGCCGCCTTCGCCATCTGGCGGACGCAGTTCGACTCCGATAGTGCGCATTCAAGATTCAACGGAGCACCCGTCGCAGCTCCATGAGCAAACTGACGTGCATATTGCGCTAAAACGAACGATTCATCATGCCGGCCCGCATAATCCAGTACACGCGATACAACGATTGGCGTGTAGCTGTAGAACTTCAGCGTCTCAGGATCATCCGATGGCTTCGGGTCAAACCCAGCAATGTACGTTGCCGCCTCATTGGCGATGCGCTGCAATTCATCGGATCGATTGGTCAGATCAAGTCGCTGGGCGTATTGCCAGTAGCATGCTGCGATGGCATACCTGGCCTCAGCGTCGTCGGGATGCTCTGCGAGCAGCGCGTAATTCGCTTCGAGTGCTGTCTGGAAGAGTTCCTTGGCTTCCCTGGCATCACCGAGATCCAGCGTTGCCAGCGCGATCCATCGCAGCGTCCAGTTGTAGTGCTTGCGCGCTTCAACGCTGTTGGGATCAGCCGCGCACCAGAGTACCGAATAGTACTCAGCACGCTGGAGACTCTCGAGCGCGCCCTGGAAATCTCCAAGATTCGACCACGGCCTGATGCCTTGCACGCGCGCCAGCCGATCGTAGCCCAATGCCAGTTCCCGATACAACGCCGCGTCCGGCCGTTCTCGCTGGGCAAGGCGGTCAAGATATGTCATCGCCTGCTCGACAAGATAGCGCCGGGCTCTTGTCGAGCCAGGCATCGTCTGCAACTGCTCGTCAAAGTCGAACAGCAGCGTCGTCGTCATGCCGCGCATATCGTCTGCGTGTTGTCTGGTGCGAGTGTTCGCTCGGTGCGCATTCACGCCAAATGCGATCGATACCGCCGTCGCCCCCATCAACAGCGCGACTGCACATGCGATGATCACCGCACTCGAACGATGCCGACCAATAAACTTCCGCGCAAGATACCAGCGGTTGGCAGCACGCGCCCGTACGGGAAGCCCGTCAAGAAAGCGGGCAATATCGTCCGCGAGCGACTCAATGGTCTGATAGCGATCGCCAAGCTCATGTGCTGTTGCCC
>CAZVXI010000204.1:0-5250 GCA_964631295.1 uncultured Isosphaeraceae bacterium | reverse complement strand
CACGCTCCAGGCGGATCGTCAGGCCTGAGACCGTCGCGGATGTGCCGGACTTCGTAACGAACTGATCCCCCAACCGCAGGCAGCGTGCCTCGGTCCACCGGCCGCCATGGCTCGTTGTGGTCATCCGTCGTTCGGATGAGGGAAGTTCCTCAACTCCAGGCCGAGCATCCACATCATCGCCACCCACGACCCAGAACGGGTGGTTGCCCGTGCACTCGATCGTTTCAGACTGGCCGTCCTCAGCAGTGATCGTCAGGGTGACGACATCGCCTTCGTACTCACGCTCGAGGGTGTCAAGCACTTCACACTGCTGCCACTGCTGCGTCTGTGTGTCATAGGCCCACACCAGATCGCCGACTGCGATGTGTTCAATGGCCATGGCACCCGACGCTGTGAGTACCAGCGTGCCCGCGAGGAAGCAGCCCTTGCTATCACCATCCTTCTTCCTGTCCGGATCATTCTTCTTGATCCGCTGCTTGTCGTACCCGTAGTCTGTGATGGTAACGACACTGCTGTCGGCAACCTCGACGAGCCGGTTCCATGCACCGTAGATGTACTTGTGCCGGGTCGTCTCATCTGTTCACCTAAACTATCTCACATCACGTGCACTGTGTAAACAGATCCGCTGATAACGCATGAAAGAATGCATCCAACACTACCATATTCTGCTCGACATATGAGCGGCATAGTAGTTGACCAGGAGCACATACCCGATCGATTGCGTGTGCCCAATCGATGAACAGACTTCGAGACGTATACAGCATTGATATGATCGCACCGTCTAATGATTCATTGGCCGATGCAATGACCACTGCCTCTTCGTCATTCATTTCTGGTTACATCCCTGATCTACAGCTCATCAGTTGGATGCTCCCATTCAGCATCGAATCCTTGACGCATTCTCTTTAGTACCGCTTGCTCGGACATGCCGTAGTGCTGTGAGAACGCCCGGGCAGCATGACGCATCAAATCAACTGCCAACATACCCCATGCGCCGCTATCATCCCACTCTCGAGCATCAATGATGAAGGTCTGATTTCCGCCATCCGCTGCCCAAATCCGGACAATCTCGTGAGAATCCTTAACAGTCCGCGGCAGAGGTAACTCTCTTGATGTCATAAATCCTCATCCAACAAATGTCGTCGATTCGGTCCGATTGGATCGCGCTTATTCGTTACACGCGGTGAGTCTTTGGCTCGTCGTCCGTCTGTTATCTCCCGAATTCGCCTATGCTCTTCGATCTCGCGAGCTGTCCTTCCACCTGGAACTGATTTCCTTGAACCAGTCCCTGGAGCGAAACGTCCATCACGTTCATGTTTACGAAGGCGACCGGGTATGTCTCCGCTTTGCCCAACATAAGGAGTGCCGTCATTGAGTTGATCGGGGAACTCATAAATTCCTTCTGGCCCTTCATCCCCATCGGTGATCGGATGCTTGGCATTATGCACAAGGATGCCGGTCGCGCCAACTGCGTAGTTGTGCAGTTTTGCCACGCGGAGGTTGTAGACCTTGACTTCCTCGAAACGGATGGTCAGCCCGACAACGGTCGCCGACTTCCCGGACCGCGTCAGCATCAGGTCGCCCAGACGCAGCCACTTCGCGTCCGTCCATCTGCCGCCATCTGTCGAGGAGCGCAGCAACTGCTCGGCTCGCGTCAGTGCGTGCGCATCGGGAGAGTCATCGGCGTTGTTGCGGCCGTTCGAGTCGTCGCCCCCCCCCTATCTTTTTGGCCAGCTGGCCGCTTGCAATCTTCAGGTTCGCGGGGGTTCACCGTTCCGTGGTCACCGCATCACGCGTGGCAGCTTGATGATGCAGGCTCAGGCATGCAGCCGCCCACGACGCCTATCGGACCTGTCCCACACGCAAACCGCACATCTTCCCATACACAGACTTCTGGCAGCAGTTTCCGAACACGCGTGCAAACGAGGGCATTCACCAGCAGATGCTGTTCGCGATTCTTACCCGGCCGCGCAGACCAGTCATCACAGCGCAGGCAACCAATGCCGGGGAAGCTGACCGGCCAGTCTGCCTGTCACACTGGGCGCACTGGCAAACCTGCGAGATCATTGCGCATTATTCCGCCGCTGGGCATGCAGGATTCCTGCTCTTTTTCGCTTGATTTGCAACAGCATTGGCAGTCTTCGCGCATAGTTGTTTGCAGGCCGGTGCAGTCAACTTCGGGGGCCACCACTCTCGGCTGCCATGAACCCGGCTTCGACAACACTCTTGGAGAGAGAGAACCAGCGGTTGCATGTGACCCGCCACGGTTGCGGTCAGTGTCGCGTGATGTCTCGCGACATGTTCTCAGATACATCTCTCCGGGGATGAGGGGGTAGAAAGAAATGAACACACACTCGCGCACCTTCCGAGCGATCGCACTGCTCGCGGCAACTGCTGCCCTTGCGATCTCTCCATGCGCATCAGCAAGTGAAATCACCATCGATTTTTCAACGGAAGACGATTTCATCACGCCGCTTGCCAACGGCCAGCATGTCGCATCGCCGGGCGAGTTCGGCACGCTGTTCACGCTCAGTGCTTCGGGCAACAACCAGGGCGCTGCCATCTTTGGTTCCAATCCTGCCGGGCCGAACCTCGGCACCGGTGATGACGACCTGCTCGTCGGGCTCGGCAACGTCTTGATACTCCAGGACAACGCGCACGATGATCAGTCCACGCCCGGCTTTTTCGACCATGTGGACGATGCCAACGAGGGCGGCACGATCAGCTTTGATTTCCTTGTGCCGGTTGTTTTCACGTCGATCACTCTGATTGACATCGACAACAACGCGGATGTCATGATCACGCTGACCGACGGCTCCGGCCTCCAGCGCATGTACGATATCGATTCCAACTTCACCTTCGATATCGCAGAAGAGGGCACCGGCGGCTTTGAAACGCTCGATCTGGCAACGATGTCGGTCCAGGTCGGCGAGGGTGGCGGCTCGGCAACACCATCGCAGGATGCAGGCTTCGACCAGGGTGATGTCTGGTCGCTCAGTGTCGAGCTCCAGGGTTCGGGCGCGCTGGATAACCTCACCTTCGCCTTTCCCCAGATTCCCAGCCCGCCGGCATTCGCACTGCTCGGCGTCGTATGCGGATGCTCGGGCCGCCGCCGAAACAACGCCTGAACGCGGAGAGAAACGAACGAGAGCCGGTACTGGCAGGGCCATGATGCCCGATCAGAACCGGGACAAAACACGCACTTGCACATTGCTCATGGAATGTGAACGCGATTTGAGTTGCATTGAACTGCTGGAGCCGTAAAGATGCTCCCAGATTTCCGGAGGATACACCCTGATGTGTCACCTCCAACGCGTCTGAGATGACGCTCCCGAAGAGAGAGAGAACAACGGAGGTCCGCGCGCGATCACACACGATCGTGCGATTGGCCATGGGTCTTGTTCTCGCGCCGCTGGCGCATGTGCTCTCAACGGGAGATGGAGAAAATGAAACGCACGCAGTTGATCGCCTTCGCGGCCGGTGTTGCCGCGCTCAGCTCGGCCGCCGCTCAGGCGGACGTCATCGATTTCGAAGGTCTTGCCAACGGGCTTGATGTGGAAACAACCGCCACGCCGTTCTCGAACGTGTCCGCTGGCGTGACGACGACGCTGTTTCGGCCGAACGGCAGTTCTGGCAATCACATCGGCGCTGCGATCTTCGATTCGACACCAGCCGGCCCGAACGCTGGCGGCGGCGACCCCGACCTTATCGTGCCCGGCTTCGGCAACATCCTCATCCTGCAGAACAACAACTTGGATGATCAGACAGGCGCAGCCAACATCTGGGACACGCCCAACGACGATGAACAGGGCGGCACCGTCATCTTCAACTTTGATGAAGCAGTTCGGATGCTCGCCATCGACCTGATCGACATCAACGGCAACGGGAACACGTTCATCACGCTGACCGACAGCCAGGGATTCACCCGGGAGTACGACGTGCCCGCTGAGTGGACCGGCGATATTGATGAAGGCCAGCCCGGCTTCGATACACTCGACCTCACAACGCTCGCAGATCAGATCGGCTGGGGTTCAACTGCGACCGGTGCGGAGGATGTCGACTTCAACGCAGACGACGTCGTCTCGCTGAGTGTGTCGTTCAACAGTTCCGGCGGGCTGGATAACGTCTCGTTCCTGCTCGCGTCGGAGATCCCTGCACCCGGGGCGCTTGCACTGCTGGCAACTGCGGGCTGCATGGGAATGAGACGACGCCGACGGCGCGCATGAGTGACACGGGAGAATAGAAGGAAGAAATGATCGGGCGACCTCAGAGATGCGGTCGCCCTTTCTCATGCGCGATGATCGATCATGTTTCGGTGTCATCATCGGTGCTCGAAGCATCGCCCGGCAGCGGATCGAGCGGCAACTGGCGCGCGAGATTGACATACGCCTCGTACCCCGCCTGAACTTGTCGCATCGAATCCCCGCCAAACTTCTGGAGAAACGCGCGCGCAACCTCGAACGCGACGACGTTCTCCATCACCACGCTCGCAGCCGGAACTGCTGAGACATCCGATCGCTCGTAATCACTGTGTTCGGACTGTTTGGTGTTGAGATCGACGCTTGGCATGCCTCGCAGCAGCGTGCTGATGGGCTTCATCGCCGCCCGAACAACGATCGGCATGCCATTGGTCATACCGCCTTCGATGCCGCCCGCATTGTTGCGCGATCGTGCATATCCGAGCGAAGCGGTGTCGCGCTTCGATTCATCAAAGCTGATCGGGTCGTGCACATCCGAGCCGACATTGCGCGCGACATCGCGCCCCATGCCGATCTCCACACTCTTGAATGCCTGAATACTCATCACCGCAAATGCGATGCGCGCATCGAGTTTCTCATCCCAATGCACGCAGGAACCAAGCCCGACGGGTGAGCCGAAAACGTGCGTTTCCACAAGCCCGCCGACGGTGTCCTTATCGATCTTGGCCTGGCGAATATGAGCGATCATCTGCTCGCTCGCCTGTTCATCAGGGCAATAGACCTTCGATGCATCGCGCGCGGCGCGCATCGCGTTGAAGTTGTCTGCATCCGGCGCGACATTGGTGGATGCATCAAGCATCGCGCGCACGAACGCGAACACTTCAATCTCAAATGCGCGCAGCAGGCATCGCGCGACAGCCCCTGCTGCTGTCCGAGCTGCCGTTTCGCGCGCGCTGGCGCGCTCCAGCGTCTCGCGGCAGTCGGTCGTCAGCCACTTGATCGAGCCGGCAAGATCAGCATGGCCCGGCCGCGGGCGATACACGGGCGGGGT
>CAZVXI010000203.1:0-5273 GCA_964631295.1 uncultured Isosphaeraceae bacterium | reverse complement strand
GGGCATCCTGCTGGAGAATATGCGCCGCGAGGGGTATGAACTGTCCGTCGGCAGGCCGCAGGTGATCGAAAAAGAGATTGACGGCGTCATGTGCGAGCCGATCGAACTGCTCGTCGTTGATACCGATGAATCGGGCATGGGCGCAGCGCTCGAACTGCTCGGCTCGCGCGGCGGGGAGATTCAGTCGATCGATCAGCGTGGCGACCGCATGCATGTTGAATGTGAAATTCCGGCACGCGGGTTGATCGGCCTGCGCAGCAGAATGCTCACCGCGACGGCTGGGCAGGCCGTTATGTATCACTCGTTTCAGAAGTACGCACCGCGCCGGCAGATCAATCACGGCCGGGCGAATGGTGTGATGATCGCCATCGACACCGGGCAGGCAACGACGTATTCGCTGCTGAATCTCTCAGAGCGCGGGGTGATGTTTATCCAGCCACAGGATCAGATATACGCAGGGCAGATCGTTGGTGAAAACAGCCGCGACAATGACATGGGCGTGAATGTCGTGAAGGGCAAGGCATTCAGCAATGTACGTGAGTCGAACAAGGAAGCCACGCAGACACTCAAAGCGCCTCGTTTGATGTCGCTCGAAGCGGCGCTGGAGTACATAGAGGGTGATGAAATGGTGGAAATCACGCCGCAATCGATTCGCCTTCGCAAGCGGCTGCTCAGTGAGTCTGATCGCAAGCGAGCCGATCGCCACCAGAAGACCGCCACTGCAGGCGCTGCGGGCTGAACGAAAGAAAGCAACAGAATTATCCAACGCCAGTCCGGAGCCTGGCCTACGCTGCTCATTCGAGATGGAGTTGGCCTTCTGCTGACGGCAGGAGACTCCATGATTGTCCGACGCCTGATGCCTCGCCTGAGATCACGCACCGGTTTACATTTCTCAGGCCTACCAGGAACGGAAACTCACATGAAGTTGTACGTAGGAAATTTGTCGTTTGACACGAACGAGGGTCGTTTGCAGGAACTGTTCGGCGCGCACGGCAACGTGCAGTCCACGGCGGTGATCACTGATCGCGAAACCGGCCGCTCGCGCGGTTTTGTCTTTGTCGAAATGGACAATGAAGGTGCTCCCTCCGCCATGGCAGCCATGGATGGGCAGAATGTCGATGGCCGTGACCTGCAGGTCAACGAGGCCAAGCCCCGCAACGACAGTCGTGGCGGTGGCGGCGGCGGCGGCGGTCGGCGCGGCGGCTGGTAAGCCAGTTCGTCGGAAGGCGACAGCCCCCACAAGCAAGCCAGCAACACTGCCCCGCGTCGCATTGGCGCGGGGCTTTGTATTGGTTGGAGGATTCCGTGCAACCTCGCCTGGTGGCAAGGCCGTACAATCGGCAGCATCGAGGAGCCGCCATGGTGAGTGTTCATACAGTTGGTCGTGTCGTTTTCTCATGTCTGGTCGCCGGAGGCATTGCGCTGCATGGGGCAGCCCAGGATGCTGCTGACCGCACACCCACGGTTGCCGAGCCAACCCACGACACGCCGCTGAATCGCGAGACATTCGCGCAGTGGCGTGCATATCTTTCGCCGGGCGAGCAGGCAGAGAGCTGGCGCGACATCCCCTGGCGGGCAAGCTTCTGGGCCGGTGTGATGGATGCACAGAAGCAGCGCAAGCCCGTGCTGCTCTGGGCGATGAACGGTCACCCGCTCGGCTGCACATGAAAACAACGGCGTTGCAGCCAGGCGGTCTGTCTGGTCCGACCCGCGCGTGCGGCAGCTTGCTGCGAGCTTTGTTCCCTGCGCGGATGAAGTATGGCGATTGCAGAATCGCGAAGGTGCCGAGTGCGATCTCTTTCGCGTGATCGCAGAACAGGGCCATTACGCAGGCCGCACCGAACCAACGAATACGCGCCAGGGAATCTACGCGCTTGCGCCCAGTGGAACACTGCTCGCGTCGGTGAACACACGCCGCGCGGGCGAAATGGCATCAATGCTCGAATACGCACTTGATCAGTGGGAACAACTGCCGGAAGAAGCCCGCTATCTGCCGACGCAGCAGGTCACGAATCGTCCCCTGCAACTGCGTCTTGAAGCGGCATATCCGAAGGACGGCCTTGCACTGCGCACTCACTCGCGCGATCTGCCTCGCGATCCTGCGAAATACTCTGATGAACGCCGGCGCCGCGATCGTAACTGGAGGCGGCATGCATCTAATCGCGACTACGCATGGTTCCGCGCCAGCGAGGTGCGTCAGTTCATCCCGCGCATGCTGGCGGTCGGGCAGATGACGGATGTCCCGGAGCGGCTCATCAAGCGCCTTGCCCGCCTGCATCTCATCGACAATGTGCGCGGCCAGACGAGTTCATTCGATGCGAAGCACGTGCAGCTTGCTGAACTGACATCGCGCATCACTGCGATTGATGAAGATTCAATCACAATCGAACTCACCGGCAGAACCAGGACGGTCTTTCCGGGTGTCGAACGCAATGGTGATGAAGAACCTGCGGATAACCCGGAGCGAAGTCGCCGGCGGCACGATCCTTCATTGAATGAACGCGGCGTGGAGACCGACCTGCTGGGCACCGCGACGTTGAATCGCAGCGCGAATACCTTCAGCTCGTTCGAGTTGATAGCGATCGGCTCGCGCTGGGGTGGAACAAGATACAACAGCCGCGAGCGCGACCTTGACCGCAACGGTATCGGCTTCCTGTTCACTCTTGCTGAAGACGACCCCCCTGTTGCGCCTGCATTTCTCTGGGAATATGGCTGGTAGAGCGGCGACGACATCGGTCCATCGCGCGACTTCGCTGCGCTCGTTCGTGATGCAGTCGATCCTGAACCGCTGCAGCGGCGACATCGAACCGGACTGATCATCGGCAATGGAGCCGATATCAGGAATCGCCGAGGCGGCCGACAACGCGGCTTTGTTCTGACTATGCTTCCCTCATGGCAAAACCGAAGCGCAAGAACAAAAAAGGATCCGGCTACAAGCCGCCGCCTGTGGACGCGAAGCAGGTGCTGGCGGATCTGGAGGCAACAGTCGCTAAGATCGAGCGGGTGGAAGGCGCTGCACTCGGGCCTCTGTTCGGCGATGTACACAAACTGCTGCTCAAAACCGATGCAGACAAGCGCGAGGCCATGCGGCTGATCGGCATGCGTGATGTTGATGGAATCAAGCGGCTCATTGCGCAGCTTCGTGGCGGGCAGCCCGCGGTGGCTGAAGCAGACGCAAACGCGAGCGACGATCGCGATGCACCTGAGATCGATCAGGAAACAATGCGCAAGGCAATGAAGGCGTTTCGCAAGCGGCTCAAACTCGTGCGGCTGGATCATGAATCCAAACTCGGTGTCGGGCCACTCACCGGCGGGCGAGGGCACGGTGTGGATGCGATCATGGCACCGCAGGAATACCCCCCGGATGTGTGGGAGGCGCTCGTGGCAGCCGGTGAGCTTCGGCATGTCGGCAAAGAGTTTTATCAACTCACGAGCGAGTAGCGCAGAAGAGCAGCATCGCCTCACACCCCCGGCAACACCCGATTCCCACAGCATTGCGATTGACAGTGATCGACAGAGAACCAAGGAGCACAACGTGCGATTCAAAGAGCAGATGATCTTCGCGGCTGCCATCTTTTCCTAAGTACGACCGGCGCGGCTGCGCAGGATGCTGCTGATGTGGCGCTGCCGCCAGATGCCAACAACGCATCACAGGCATTGCTCGACTCGCCCCGACATGGCGAGTGGATTGATGTGAAGTACACCTACGAGGCGGACGGTGCGCAGAAGATCGATACAGTAAAGACGTGGGTCGTCTATCCCGAACGATCAGACAAGGCGCCCGTCGTGATCGTCGTCCACGAGATATTCGGCCTGACCGACTGGGTGCGCGGCGTGGCGGACCAGTTTGCCGCTGAAGGGTTCATCGCCGTCGCGCCCGATCTTCTCACCGGCAAGGGGCCCGAAGGCGGGGCAACAGATTCATTTGAAGGCGATGCTGTGCGCAACGCGATCCGGGAGCTTGATCGCGGGGAAGTCAACCGCAGGATCGATGCGGTGCGCGCAGCGGGCATGGCATTTCCGTCCGCGGCACAGCGCTCCGCATGCACCGGTTTCTGCTGGGGCGGCAGCACGACGTTTGCCTATGCAGTCGCGCAGCCGAAATTGGACGTCGCGGCTGTCTGGTACGGCACTGCACCGCGCGAGACGGATGAACTGGCAAAGATCAACTGCCCGGTCCTCGGCCTGTATGGCGGCGATGATGCGCGCGTGACATCAACTGTCGAGCCAACTTCCAAAGCGATGAAGGAACACAACAAGATGTACATGCCCAAGGTGTACGATGGTGCCGGGCACGGATTCCTGCGACAGCAGACCGGCAGAGATGGCGCGAACATGAAAGCATCGAAACAGGCATGGAACGAAATGCTCGCACTGTTTCGAGAGCATCTCGAGCCGGGCGATGCACGGAGTAATGGACGGGATGAATGACCACGGTGAGTGGCCGATCACAACCGCTTCTGTTGTTCGACGGCGTGTGCAACCTCTGCAACGCAGCGGTGCAGTGGATCATCAGGCGTGATCGACGAGAACGGTTGCTGTTTGCATCACTGCAATCGGATGTGGCAACTCGCGAACTCGAACGGGCAGGGACATCGCAGGATCGACTTCCCGATTCACTCGTGCTTATCGATGAGAGAGGTGTGCATACGCGATCGCGCGCTGCCATCCGCGTGGCCCGGCTGCTCGGTCTGCCATGGTCACTGGCGGTGGTGTTCGTGATCATCCCCCCGCCGCTGCGCGACTGGGCGTACGGCGTGATCGCCAGAAACCGCTATCGCTGGTTTGGCAGGCGCGATGCGTGCATGATGCCGACGCCGGAGCTGCGCGAGCGGTTCCTGGATGCAGATGCCGGTGCGGATCAGGAAAGATGAAAGCGGCATGAGAAGTCCGCCGGCTTCGCCACTTCCCTGATCGTCACACACCGAACCGGACTTGATCTGCATCTGGAAAGTCATAAAAACCACGCTGCAGAGGCCGCCAATGGCCTCAGAACGCAGCAATCCGCCCTTGCAGGTCATCTTTCCGCCTCGCTCACAAACCGACGAACAATCCGGGTGTTTGTCACCGGCCTGCTCACAAACCGACAGACAATCCGCGGGTTTGCGACAGGGGCTGTGACAGATGCGAGAAAGCGTGCTGCGTTCCCGAGCGGCTGCCGCGTGCCGCTGTTCTGGGCGGGCAGACAGGGCACACATTCAAGATCCAATGGCAGTTCAGCCACATCCCCTCAGCCGACGGCAACAGCGTGTATGATGATGGTGCCCGGCTCA
>CAZVXI010000202.1:0-5317 GCA_964631295.1 uncultured Isosphaeraceae bacterium | reverse complement strand
AGTTGCCGGTGATCTGCGCATGTATGCCACCCAGCGCGCTGCGCCCTAGTCGAGCATCCTGGTTATGGAACCCCCAGCCGATGGGGGGCGAGCGATCGACGCCGAGTCGCTCGCACGAATGCAGGACAAGGCACCGTTCGGCAGCGGTGGTGGAGGCGGCAGCCTCTTTGATGATCCCGACGAGGCGCCCGCGCAACTCTCCGGTCAGTTTCCCGCACGGCGGAAAAGTGCCACTGCCAACGCAGCGTGGGCAGAGCCACGCCGCGATCGGCCCGAGGCAGGCTGGTGGAGTGGATCGGTCATCACCGACGAATCGGGCAAAGCCACGGTCGCGATCCCCATGCCCGAGACAACAACACGCTGGGCGATGATCGCGCGCGGCGTGTCCGTCGAAACACTCGTCGGCGAGGCCACCGCATCGGTGGTCACCAAAGATCAGTTTTTCCTTGAGATCAAATCCCCGCGCGCCGCGCTCGAAGGCGACAAGATCCGCTTCCTCGCGCGCGTGCATGATCTCACCGGATACGCCGGCCTGGTCGACCTGGAGATGACACTCAAGAGTGGCGATCGCACCTTCGCGAAGAACAGCAGGACGATCATGCTCAAAGCTCGCGAGGTGGGCGAGGTGCTCTTCGATACAATCGAGATTCCCGCAGTCGGCGAACTCGACATCATCATCCGCGCCGCAACCCGGCAGAACGATGCCGATGCGCAGATGCTCACCGATTCGCTGGTCAAGACCATCGCCGTCCAACCTTTCGGCATCCAGTACGCAGCGCATGGTGGGGGCGTCGCGACCGACAGCTCGCGCCTGCTGCTGACTCTGCCGGAGGATCTCGCCTACAACTCGCAGTGGATGACCGTCACCGTCGGCCCCAATCTGCATCAGCAGATCATCGACATGGCCCTCGGCACTGGACTGCCCGACAAGGGTAAGACATCGCATGTCCCCGCTGCGCCTCGTCACTACGGCCGGTTACATGCAAGCGAACTGCTTGCAGCCCTCGCCGGGCTGGAATATGCACGCGCAACGAACGCGCTCGAGGCAGATCACGCAAGGCTTACCGAGCGAGCTCGGACACTGATCAGTGCGCTCATCGTCTCGCAGCATGGCGATGGCGGTTGGTCGTGGAAGGGATCAAGCCGGGCAGATTTCGCCGTCACGTCGATGGCGTACTGGGCGCTCAGCGATGCAACACGCCTCGGCTTCACCGTCAGCGATGCCACACTGACCAAGGCACGCGCGCTGCTCAACCAGTACTACCAGCGCGCCGCATCAGCAGATCATGAACAGCGCGCCATCGTGCTGCACGCGCTTTCGGTCTCGGGAGATGCAGACTTCAAACTCGCCAACACACTTTATCGTGAGCGCAACGGTCTGACACCGATCGCGATCGCATATGCAGCCATGACCCTGGCCAATCTCGATCGTGATGACATGGCCGTCGAGGTGCTCAATGTGCTCGACAACCGCGCGAGTGAATCCGTCGCCGGTGGCCGTCAGCTTGTGTCCTGGCATGAGGATTCGCGCTATCACCCATGGCTGAGTGATCGAATCGAAACAACCGCTGTCGCGCTGCTCGCGCTGATGAAAGCCCACCCGACATCGCGCCGCATCGAGCCTGCTGCCCAGTACCTGCTCCAGCAATATGGATGTTTCGGCTTCCCAAACGGTCGCTCGCGCGGGCCGGGCATCGCCGCCCTGGCAATGTATTTCCGCGCGGGCCAGTTTGCCAATACCGACTTCCAGCTCGTCGTGTCCGTCAACGGCACTGAGATCGAAACCATCGCCGCCGATGGTGAAACCCCGCGGGTCGTGCTCAACATTGATCCGGCCCTGCTGCGCAACGGTCGCAACGAGATCGACTTCAGCTATCGAGGCCGCGGTCGCTATGCATACGCAGCAACCATGCGTGGCTTCTCTGATCAGTTCAAGGACACACATAATCGCGGTCCGTATGTGCGCCGCCGTAATTACTATCATGCGCCGCTGGAATATCGCGGCGTCGCGCTGTCCGCCGCCAGCACATCGCCAGTACGGAACCTGGAAGTCGGCCAGCGCACGCGCGTTCATGTCAATGTATCGAGCGCCAGTCACGTTGGTTACCTCATCATCGAGGAACCTATTCCTGCCGGGACAACGCTTGTGCCCGGCTCATTTACAAAGTACAATGCTCTGAACCATGAGGTGCGCGATGGCAAGATCATCATGTACATTCCGCCTGGCGAGCCCCTGAGAAATTATTCATACGAACTCGTCGGCTACACAACAGGCGAGTATCGCGCGCTGCCCACGGTCATACGCGATGCGTTCGATCCTTCGCAGATGCGTGTGCATCAGCCTGCGGAGGTCAACGTCCTCCCGCCCGGTGAAAGATCTGATGACCCGTACCAGATAAACGACGCAGAACGCTACGCGCTCGGCAAGGCGTACTTCGATGATGGCTTGTACGGCGAGTCGCTCGCATATCTCTGGCCGCTGTTCGATCGTGAGCGCAAATATCAGGAGCGCGATGTCGCGCGGATGCTTCTCTGGGCGCATACAGCTGAGGCCCACTTCAATGCAGAGCGCGTCGTCTCCGCGTTCGAGTTGCTCAGCGTCCGCCATCCTGATCTCAACATCCCCTTCGATCGCATTCTCCGGGTGGGTGAGGCGTATCGCTACATCGGCGAGTATGAGCGCGCGTGGCTTGTCTTCCGCGCCACGATCGAATCGAGTTTCCGAAACGATTCCATGATCTCTGCTGTGCTCGAAGATGAAGGTCAGATGCTCAGTTCGTTCGCATTCCAGCAGAATCTCTGGTGGGAGTATCCGGACATCGCAGATGTCGCTTCGAGTTATTTTGCGCTGGCGCAAACAATCTACGATGAGTCGCCCAACGCGCACAACCTCAAGCCATCGACGATCACGATGCGCACCGCAGAGGCGCGTGAACCTGACGCTGCTGACGGCGATCCCGCAGATGCCGCGCCGACGCGCATCTCAATGCTTGTGAGTGCGATTGAAATGCTCGATACATTTCTGTCTCTTTATCCTGAGAATCCACTTCGTGATGATGCTGCATTCAGCATGACAAGCGCGTTTCTCGATCTGAAAGATTACGAGTCAGTTGTCCAACTCAGCAAGCGCTATGCAGAGAAGTTCGCAGACAGCACATTTGGAACGAGTTTTCAGTACATGGAAGCGCTCGGGTGGTTCTGGCAGCGTGCCTACCAGCCCGCCATTGATTCGGCGACGGTTGTCGCCACCGGCGACAGCCGCGACCGCGACTTCGCTCGCTATATGCTCGGGCAAATCTATCATGCACAAGGCAAGCCTGCCGAGGCCATCGATTGGTACGAGGATGTGCGCACACAGTACGCTGACGCAGCGCAGGCCATCGAGCACTTCCAGCATAAGTCACTGACCCTGCCTGAAGTGAGTCTCTTCAAGCCCGGCGAAGATGTCGCCATTGCGCTCGAGTACCGCAACATCGCCGATGCGAGCCTGCAGGTGTACAAGGTGGATCTGATGAAACTGTACCTGCGCGAGAAAAATCTCAGTAATATCACGGAGGTCAACCTTGCAGGCATCTCGCCGCAGCATTTGGAGTCATTCTCACTCGGTGATGGCAAGGATTACCAGGACCGCATGCGGACCGCGCAGCTCGAACTCAATGATGAAGGTGCTTACCTCGTCATCTGCCGCGGCGATGATCTGTTTGCGAGCGGGCTCGTGCTCATCACTCCGCTGGAAATCGATGTGGATGAAGATCCGGTCAGCGGCCGGGTGCGCGTCAATGTCGTTGATGCGGTCGATTCACTGCGCCCGGCAGATGTGCATGTGAAAGTTGTCGGTAGTGAGAATGCAGCATTCGAGAGTGGCGATACCGACCTGCGCGGCATCTTCGTCGCCGATGGTATTCAAGGCACGGTCACTGCGATCGCGCGCGATGCCGATGCACGCTACGCATTTTATCGCGGCGAAACATGGCTCGGTCCGCAGGTGCAGTCCGGCAGAGAACGCAACAATATCGATGTCCGCGTGAACGACATCGACGTCGATTACAAAGGCAACCTGCGCCAGCAGCAACTGGAACTGCAGCGCAGCAACCGCGCAAACTTTGACGCCTACCGACGCGCCGGAGAGAAGGGCGTCGAAGTCCAGAAGGCCAGATAGGCGAAGATTGCGAGATTCCTCCAACGGGGGCCTATCTATATCCCGTGAGAGCGTCACGCGCGCAGAATCCAGCGACCGGGCTTGATGTCTGAGCAACTACAGATACCATTCACTGGCAGCGATGTCGATGTCCGCATCAGGCGCTCTGGTATGGTGCCTGTCGAGGGCAACGACAGTATCCCCTCTGAAAGGTTCCACGGATGTACCTTTATATTCAGCGCGGGTGCGAGGATCTGCTCCACGGATTCGATGTGGATGATCTCGAAAAAAATCCTTCGAGCGTCATCGGGGTCAAACCGGACGGAGAGATATTCTATGTGAACTCTGCCTGGCACTTCTTCGCGCGGATGAACGGCGGCAAGGAGACGATTGCACGCAACTGGTCGCTCGGCGCGAACTGGCTGGCCTGCCTGCCGGATGTTGTGCGGCCGGGCTATGAACAGTTGTTCCAAGCGGCGCTGAATCAGCCGCGCGAGGCGCGCACGCCGGTGCAGCATTGTTATGAGTGTTCGAGCCCTGCAAAGTTCCGGGAGTTTACAATGACGCTCCACCCGCTGGTTGACGGCGAAGGTGTGCTGATGTGGCACTCGGCGTCGTGCCAGCAGCCACATTCCCGGCCGTCATATCCCGCATCGGAGCAGTTATATCGGCAGCCCGATGGCCTGGTGCATCAATGCTGCTATTGCCGCCGGGTGAAACATCGTGGTGCGGAGCATCGCTGGGACTGGATACCCGACTGGGTGAGTTCAATGCCCGAGGGCACCAGCCACACACTCTGCGGCATCTGCAAACAATCCTATTACGCAGCGATCGGCCTGCATGACGTGTGATAGCTGCGGGATGTGAGTTGCACCTGCCACTCAGGCACCTCCCACTGCGGGCTCATTCCGAGGACGCGCGACTCCACTTCGTCATTCCCACGAAAGTGGGAATCCACGTATCCTCGCCCCGAAGGGGCGGCCGGCCTGTAGCCACGGGTGTTATCCGGGGGCCCGTGGAAAGAGTCGGCATCAATGAATCATCGTATCTTCTTCTCCGATATCGCCCCGGCAGGGGCGAAGGGAGTGCAGTGCGATCAACGGCGTGCAACCCATCGCCCCTCCGGGGCGAAGCGCGATTTCGATTCTGTTCCACGGGTTACGGCCGGTGCGCGACCTG
>CAZVXI010000201.1:0-5368 GCA_964631295.1 uncultured Isosphaeraceae bacterium | reverse complement strand
TGGCCCCGCTCTTGTCCGTGCTGCGGTCGTAGTGCAGTTCCGAGCACGGGCCGCACGGGCCGGTGTCGCCCATCTCCCAGAAGTTGTCCTTCTTGTTGCCGGGGTGGATGCGCTCATCGGGCAGGTAGCGCTGCCAGAGCCGGCGGGCTTCGCTGTCGGGCGCGAGGCCCTCGGAGGCATCGCCCTCGAAGTACGTGGCGTGCAGTCGCTCGGGGTCGAGGCCCCACACGCCGGTCAGCAGCTCCCACGCCCAGTCGATGGCTTCGGTCTTGAAATAGTCGCCGAACGACCAGTTGCCGAGCATCTCGAAGAAGGTGTGGTGATAGGTGTCTTTGCCGACATCTTCGAGGTCGTTGTGCTTGCCACCGGCGCGGATGCACTTCTGCGTGTTGACGGCCCTGGTGTAGTCGCGCGAACCCTGGCCGAGGAACACATCCTTGAACTGGTTCATCCCCGCGTTGGCGAACAGCAGCGTCGGGTCATCGTGCGGAACGACAGGCGAGGATGGCGCGAACGTGTGGCCGTGCTTCTCCGAGAAGAACTCAATGAACTGCTGACGAATGGCAGCAGTCGTGAGTGTGCCGGCCGGGGCAGATTGCATCGTTGTTTCTGGCATATGCACAGTGTAGGTGATGGGCGATCATTCAGCCGCTACACTCGGCATGTGAGCATGACCGATCAACTTCGGCTGAGGCACCGGGCGTGGAAATACCGCTTTCACAACGATCGAGCGGAGATTCGCCTGCTGCTCGAGCGACTCCGCCCGGGCGATGTGGCGCTCGATATTGGTGCTCACAAGGGGGCCTACACATTCTGGCTTCAGCGGGCGGTCGGCAATCCCGGGGCGGTGTACGCGTTCGAGCCACAGCCCGGTCTCGCGCGGCGTCTCGATCAGTTGTACGCCCGGCTGAGTCATGTGCGCGTGTTCAACGCGGCTGTGTCCGATGCGGCCGGCCGAATGAGCCTGATTGTGCCGGGTGGCGGAGATTCGCCCGCTGCTCACCTTGCTGCCGAGCCGGCTGACGAAGACGCATCACATATCGAAGTTGATGTTGTGACCATTGACGATGTGCTCACGGCAGCGAATGAACAGCGGCCGGTCCGCTTTATCAAGTGCGATGTCGAAGGGTTCGAGTTCGATGTCTTCCGCGGCGCAGAGAAGGCGATTCGCGCGCATCAGCCAACGATTCTGTTCGAGTGTGAACGCAGGCACCAACGCTGCGGCCGAACCATGGCAGATACCTTCGCGTACCTTGAGACACTGGGGTTGGCCGGGTCATTCTTTCATGGCGAGACGCTCAGGCCGATCGCAGAGTTTGAAGCAGATGCACACCAGCCGTCGGCGGGCGAGCGCTACTGGGACGCGCCGGGATATTGCAACAACTTCGTATTCGAACCGACCGGTTAGCCGCGACGCGCAACGGAACGCGATCATCCACGGGTATGGTGACGCCTGACCTGCAGGCTGACCTCGTCAGTGAATCGCTTACTGCAGGTTCACCGGCATGATGACGTAGGTGAAGTCCTTGCCAGTCTTGATGACGCCGGGCTTGTTGGGCGCTTTGAGTTCGATGATCACATCCGGCGAATCCACGACATTGAGCGCATCAACGATGTACCCGGGGTTGAAGCCAATTTCGAGCGGATCGCCGTCATACTTCTCGACATCGAGCGTGACTTCCGCCTCGCCCATTTCCGGTGCACGGCTGCTGAGTGTCAGGACCTTGTCTGCGAACGCCATGCGCACGCCTTTGGATTCCTCGTTCGTCAGCAGCGCAGCCCGCCGGATGGCACTTGCGAGCGCATGCGAATCGAAGTGAACACGTTTGTCCTGATCCTTGGGGATGACATCCTCAAACGGTGGGAACGTGCCTTCCACCAGCATGCTCGACAACACCGCAGCATCAGCGCCATCGCCGATCTGAACAACGATCTGATTGTCGTCGAGCGCGATCTTCGCGGGAGCTTCCGGATCATCCACGAGTTTGTTGAGCAGCTTGAGCGCCTTGCTCGGGATGATTGCAGATGTGTCGCCTTCGCCTTTGCAGGTGTCAGTTGCGACAGCAAGCCGCCGCCCGTCCGTCGCCACCAGCCGCAGGTTGTTCCCCGCCCGGTCGTACAGCACGCCGTTGATCGCGTAACGACTGTTCTCGGCGGCGGCAGCGAACAGCGTTCGGCTCACCAGCCGCTGGAGCGAGCCGGAGCGTATCTCGGCATCGGGCGTGAGATCGCTGAACTCGCGCACTGCAGGCGCTTCTGCAGGGTCGAAGCCAAACACGGTGAAGTGCGAGTCTGCACCTTTGATATGCAGTGTGTGATCTTTGGTTGACAGCGTGAGTGTCGGGTCATCGCATGCGCGCACGATTTGTGTAAGTTTGTCGGCTGGCACAAGCGCATCGCCCGGCTCTTCCACATCGACCTGATCGATGCACACACGCAGGCCGACCTCCAGGTCCGTCGCCGCGAGCGTGAGGATGCCGTCCGCTGCACTTATCTTCATGCACTGCAGGACCGGCGTCGGTGTGCGGGCGACCACCACTCCGCTGACCACGTTGACGGCATCGGCAAGAGCCGCACGATCACAAATGACCTTCATTCGATATGACCCTCGTTCTACAGGCGACGCCCCCGGCGAAATCCAACGAGTTAGTGTACCAGCGATCGTGCAGCGGGTCGCTCATACCGCCACATCGGGTATGACTCCGGGACTGCCTGCCGGTTTGTGTCGTAATTTTGGCAGGAAACCGGCGATATCGCCCGATCGAGCTCGCTCAAGGTTGCCAGCCTTGCCACTGCGTGGAATACTAACCGATTCTGCGTGCCCACCCGGCGCAAGGGTGTCGGTACGGCCTGACGCAACGCCAAAGTGAGGAATCGATCGTCTATGTCCATTGAAGCTGCCGTCCACGCCAAGGCCATCGACCTCAATCAGTTGAGTCTGGACATGTGTGCCGCTGCCGGAAGCGGTCACCCGACGACGGCCATGTCGCTCGGCCACATTGCCACCGTTCTGCTCTATCAGCGGATGCGCTGGATGCCCGATGCGCCTGCGTACCCAACCTCCGACCGACTCGTGCTCTCCGAAGGCCACGCTGTGCCGATCGTCTATGCCGCCTGCGCGGACCTCGGCGTTGTCGTCGGTGATGGCGAGAACAAGCGAAACCTCTCCCGCAACGATGTCCTGAACCTGCGCGAGGCCGACTCCCCGCTGGACGGCCATCCCAACCCGATGGAGGGCTTCCCGTTCTTCGATGCAGCCACCGGCTCGCTCGGCCAGGGGCTTTCCGTCGCGGCCGGGCTCGGCGTCGCCGCCCGCGATGATGACCTCGACAAGAAAATCTACTGCATCATCGGCGATGGCGAATCGCGCGAAGGCCAGATCGCAGAAGCGCTCGAATGCATCATGGATGAGCGGCTGACCAACGTCCTGCCCATCTTCAACTGCAACGGCTACGGCCAGGCAGACAAAGTCTCCCCCCTGCAATCACCCGACGCAATCGTCCGCAAGCTCGAAGCGCTCGGCTACACCGTGGTCGATATCGACGGCCACGCGCCGGCACAGATTCTCGCTGCACTCGATCAGTTCGCGAAGCTCGGCAGCGATGATGCGCCGATGGCAATGGTCGCCCGCACCGTCAAGGGCTGGGGCGCTGCATCTCTGCAGGGGGGCGGCTGGCATGGCAAGCCCGCATCCGGTGATGCGCTCGACAAAGCAAAGGAAGAACTCAAGACCACAGGCGTCGGGCTGACCTCTGCCCTCGCCACCGATGATGCCCTGCGCATCTACCCGCCTGCGGAATATGTCCAGCCCGATGTGTCCATCAGCGAGATTCCGAATCTGCACCAGACCATGGACGCAGCCGACATGACACATCTGCGCACCAGCGCGCGGCTGTCCACGCGCAAGGCGTACGGCCTGGCGCTGCGCGCGCTCGGCAAAGCCAACCCGCGCGTCTACGCGCTCGATGGCGATGTCAGCAACTCCACCTTCGCCCAGTGGTTCGCCAACGATGCAGAAACAAAAGGCCGATTCATCGAATGCAAGATCGCAGAGCAGAATATGTTCAGCGTTGCAGCAGGGCTCTCGGCAGCGGGCAAGATCCCGTTCTGCTCATCGTTCGCAAAGTTCATCACACGCGGCTACGACCAGATCGAAATGGCCATCAACTCCGGCGCGAACATCAAGATGGTTGGCTCGCACTCGGGCATCTCGCTCGCAGCAGATGGCCCGAGCCAGATGGCCCTGCCCGATATCGCGTGGTTCCGATCACTGAGCACCGTCACCAACCAACGCGGCAACCCGGCCTGCTACATACTGCAGCCATCCGATGCCTATGCAGCCTACGGGCTCACGCTCGCCATGGCTGAGTACCACGGTGCCTGCTACATGCGAACACATCGCCCGGATGTCGACATGATCTACAACGCCCAGTCGAAGTTCACACTCGGCGGGCTGGAAGTGCTCAACAAGGGCCGCGACCTGCTGATCATCTCAGGCGGCTACATGGTGCACCGCTGCCTCGAAGCAATCAACACGCTCGACAAGGGCGGCATGGATATCGGCCTCGTCGATCTGTATTCACTGCCGTTCGATGAAGAACACCTGCTCGACCTCTGCAACGATGCAGGCGGCAACGTGCTCGTCGTCGAAGATAACTACGGCGGGTCGCTCGGCAGCGCCGTCGCGGATGCATGCACCGCATCAGGCGACGGCTTCACCATCGAGCAGATGTACGTCAATCGCATTCCCAAGTCGTGCCGGAACGAGGAAGCAATCCTCAAGTATTGCGGCCTGCACCCGAATGACATCGCAGCCAAAGCCGCCAGTATGCTGGGTGTTGTTGAGGTGTGATTGAGCGGCGGCGGCTGACTCGCACGACATCGCATCCATCTGCGACTGTTTCGGCTTCGATCGTCTGTCCGCAGCGCATTTCATGCGCGATTGGACGGCACGTCCGGGAAGATCGCCGTTCACGCAATGCACACTGCGATTGCCTTCCTGAACAGCGCATCTCGCGCCGGAAAAAGCACGCTTCGACGAAAGAAATCGACGGTTTTGGAGAACAAAAGCTCGCTTTTTGGGAACAAAACGATCGTTTTTGAGAACAAAAGCGCGCTTCGAGGGAAGAAAACGATCGTTTTTGAAAACAAAAGCGCGCTTTTGCGTTCTCGAACGATCGTTTTGAGGAAGCGAATCGCGATTTCAGCGGATGCAACGACCGTTTGAGAGCCCGCCGCGGTGATCCGAGCACGCTGCCCCGAAGGGGCGCTGCAGGAGTTGTGCTTCCGCCCGCTCGCCTCGCAGTTCCCGCAGCCCCGAAGGGGTGCCACTGCCAGCGAGCGACCCCGGGGGAGCGAGTCGGCAGTG
>CAZVXI010000200.1:0-5419 GCA_964631295.1 uncultured Isosphaeraceae bacterium | reverse complement strand
CGTGAACTGTGCCCTCACGACAAGACTCCGCCTGTGTTGCTGTGTATCAGGGCGCGTCGGTTGTGTCGGCGTCGTCTGCAACTTCCTCGGTGCCGGGCCAGGGTTGTTTGATCCATGACTCGTAGATGGTGCGCTGAAGCTCGGTGGGTTCATCCACGTAATCAATCTTCCACGTGCCATCTGGTTTGGCGCCGAGCGTGATGGACTTTGCCTGCAATTCATCACGACGGAAGAACGTGATGACGATTGACTCGTGCGGTTCATACTCGCTGATCGCTGCATCAATCGACCCGCGCAGTCGTTCGCCGTTGATCGCGATGATCTCATCGCCCGCCATGAAACCGGCAGCGTACGCCGGTGAATCCGTGCGAAGCGAGCGCACGGTATTGCCCGAGAGACTCAGGCCGAGAAACGGCTGCAACGCAGGGTGGCTGTCGTCATCATCGCGGCGGGCTTCATCGAATGTGAGTTCGAGCCCCGCAGCGCTGAGCGCATCGGCCATCGCCAGCGGAGCGGTCCCGGCGACGTTGGCGTCAAAGAAACTCGTCAGGTCACTGCCTGCAAGTTCCTCTGCGATGGCAATGACATCATCGGGCGAGTAGCCACGATCTGCGGTGATCGGATACCGCTCGTAGAGCAGCCGCATCAGGTCATCCATCGAGTGCTCATTGTTCGAGCGCCTGCGGATTTCCATATCCAGCATCAGGCTCACGAGCGCTCCCTTGCTGTAAAACGAGACAGTGGTATTCACGCTGTCGGGGGTGGACTTGTTGAACTTGATCCACGCGTCGAAGGACGATTCCTCGAGCGACTGCACCGCTGCGCCCGGGCGGTCAGCGATCGAGCCATGACTAGATGCGATCATGCCGAGGTATCGTTTTTCGCCGATGATGCCGGTGCGCGCCAGCGTGAGGTCGTCGTAGTAACTCGTCGTGCCCTCCACGATCCAGAACAGTCGGCTGTAGTTCTCGCGCTCGAAGTCATAACGATGCATGCCAGCAGGGCGAAAGGCCTTCACGTTCCACGTGTGGAAGAACTCATGGGACACAAGGCCGAGGAACCGCTGGTACGACCGATCATTGTTGACGCTTCCCTCAATCGAACTGCTGCGCGTCTGCATGATCGTCGAGTTGATGTGCTCGGTGCCGCCACCCCCGCCGCGGTCGACATGCGTGAGGAACACATATCGTTCGTATGGCAGTTCGCCGAACACATCGAGTTGATCTTCGATGATCGCGGTGAAGTCGTCGATCATTCGCTCGCGGTCGATCTGGTCGTAGTCGCCCCAGAGGACGATTTCGTGCGGCTTGCCGGCTGCTTCAAAGTCGATGCGTTCGTGGATACCGACCTCAATCGGGCTGTCCATCAACACGTCGTAGCTCGGCGCGATGCGCGTGTACGGATCGTTGCCGACAGCTTCAAGCCCGGTGGCAACGCCCCAGCCGTCAGGCGCATCAATCTCGACGATGCATGGCTCATCGCGCATCACATCTGAATAGAGAAACACGCAACTTCCCGAGAGAAATGCATGCGTGTCATCCACGTGCCGCGTCCGGTCGCCGAGCGAGTTTGCATACAGCGTGTAATCAATGCGGACAGCGTCTGCCCCGTTCGTTTCGATTTCCCAACTCTGCTTGCGCACCTTTCGCATGGAGAGCAGTTCGCCATCACCATCGAACGCGGAGATGGATCGCATCGTTCCTGCCGGGTCGAGAATCAGGTACTTGCCCGGCCGCCAGGTTGGCAGATGAACAACAAGCGAATCATCGCGCGGGTTGAGATCTGTCAGATGCAGCGCGATGTCGACCGTCTGTGTCTCAGGGGCACGAAGCGAAACTTCATACCGCACTCGCGGCTGGTCATGACTGCGCGGCTGCCCTGTGATGGGAGCGGCAAGCAAGAATGCAATCACACATGCGCACAGGCCGGCTGCGAAGAGGCGAGTCCGTCGAATATTTTTGGTGCTCATACCTTGAGTGTACCGGCAGACTGGCAGCGGGCGGCAGCACGGGTAGTCCATGGGAGACGCAGCGGATGTGCCGGGCGTCAGATCGCCTGACGCGACGCGATGTCGGGATCGTTCGTGCCCGTGGTTTTTTCGCGCAGGAAGAATCGGCTTGGGCAGTCATCGTTGAGCCGCCGGGCGATTTTGCGCAGCGCTTCCACTTCGATCTGCCGAACGCGTTCGCGTGTCAGGCCGACTTCTTCGCCAATCTGCTTGAGCGTGAGCGGCTCCTGCCCTTCCAGGCCGAAGCGGAGCTTGAGCACGCGTGCATCACGCTCGTCGATCGCGTCGAGCAGTTTCAGGACGACATCGAACTGCTCCTGCTCCTCGATGCTGTCTTCGGCCGATTTGGCGCGCTGGTCTGCGAACATATCGCCGAAGTCGAGCGGTTCACCATCTTCACCGATCGGCGTCTGCGGGCTGGAGCGCAGCGCTTTCATCGCGCGGCGGATGATGGTGAGTTTCTTCACCGGAACTTCCATCGCGTCCGCGAGTTCCTGTTGCGTTGGCGGTCGGCCGAGTTCATCCTCGAGTTTCTGCGTCGTTTCCTTCCAGCGTGCCACGAGTTCCACCATGTACGCGGGAATGTGAATCGGCTGGACCGCATTGATCAGCGTGCGCTTGATCGCCTGCTTGATCCACCACGATGCGTACGTGCTGAAGCGCGCCCCCTGTGCAGGGTCGAAACCTTCGACGGCACGGATCAGGCCGATGTTGCCTTCTTCGATGAGGTCTGTCAGAGGCAGCCCGCGGTGCGCGTAGTTCTTGCTGATGGACACGACGAGGCGCAGATTCGCGCGGACCATCAGTTCCTTTGCGCCGCCATCGTTGTCGTTGATGATCCGCCAGCCCAGTTGTTTCTCCTGCTCTGCGTCGAGCAGCGGCACTTCATTGATCTGCTTGAGATACAACTGAAGGTCGGATTGGAGTCCTGATGCTGGCATGTGCGGTCCGTCACACGGTTGGAATGTGCGTTGCCTCTCTCTTTGCCGGGCAGGACGTGTCGGTGGCCCGGGCGATCCCCTCAAACTCTCTCCGCCAGACATACGCACAGGTTCCGCCAGCGGATGCATGGCAGGCGCGCAAACCATTGTCCCATCATCGCTTTCGTCGCGAATCACTGCCTGCTTGAGCCGACGAGACCCCCTGTCATCGAACCCAGCCGGCACATGCGCCCGACTCGCCCGAATCGAACTAGACTGACACTCGATTTCAGTGTTTTCGAGGACCATGAACCGTTGAGTCAGAAAGACATCACAGACATCCTCAAGCAGTGGCCGATGGAGCCGGGCAAAATCAACGCCCGCGTGATTACCGGACGCGACGGCACCGCCAAGATACAGGTCCGCATCGAACTGGGCCTGTTGCAGATGCAGCGCGACGGTAATCCCGCAGGTACGAGTCATGATGGCTTCGACTCGCTGCTGCACATGCAGCAGGAACGGCTGAAGCGCTACACGCGAGAGTCTGGCACGTCGACAGGCTTCGTGCTCTCGCCCGATGAGTGCAGGGCGCTTCGGCAGGAGGCGCTGCACTACTACCACCGCTATGTGGCGCTGTTTGCGATGCGTGACTTCGAACGTGTTGCCCGCGATGCCCGGCATTCGCTGGAGGTGTTCGACCTGTGTCGTGATCATGCAGCCCAGCCCGAAGATCAGCATGTGCTCGAGCAGTTCCGCGCGCAGGTCATCACCATGCGCGCCCGGGCCGAGGCAGAACTTGCCGTCGCGCAGCAGAAGCCGGGCATGGCAGTTGATCGGCTCGGCGCTGCGCTCGAGGAACTGCGCGATGTGTTCGATGATCTCGGCCTGAGTGATGCGTACGAAGAGGCAAATGAGGTGCAGTTGCTGCGCGGCATGCGCGAAGCGCTTGTGCCCAAACTGCCCGTCAGCCAGCATGCAGAACTCGAAGAACGACTGCGCAGCGCCATCGACTCGGAAAACTACGAACTTGCTGCCATCCTGCGCGATGAACTGCGACTCGCGCGCGCGAGAAACAACCCGCCGCAACAGTGATGGCGTTTGAGCAGCCCGCGAGTGGCAGGCACTCGGCGTGTGCTATCGTTACGCTATCGTGAGCCGCTGCCTCCGCTGAGAAAACCGGCTTCAGATATACACACACAGGAGACGACAGATGTTTGCACTCGTTTTCCCCGGACTGGTGATGTCCGCCATGGTTGCGCTGGCAGAAACTCCCGCGACTGACCTGCCAGTCGGCTGGCAGTGGGAAGCGCAGCCACGCGAGCTGAGCAACTCAGCGCGCGGCGGGTTTCAGTCGTGGTATGTCGACAGTGGCATCCTGAACGTCGTGCGCGGCGCAGAGGGCGATGTCATCGTGCAGCATATCGCGCTGGATCACTCCCCCGTGTCCGGCGATCGCTACCCGCGGTACGAAGTGCACGCGATGCATGAAGACGGCACACGATGTGCCTTCCGCGGCAAGACCGGCAGCGGGCGGAATAACCTGTGGATCGAGCAGGTCACCTTCGCAGGCGATACTGATGCGCACGGGCCGATCACGCAGGTCGGCCTGGCTGTCCTGACGCTCGACGGCGCACGGGAAGCATCGAAAGCTGCGCTCGCCCGCGCGCGGGAACATGATGCGTCCGTCCTGCCGTTGCCGGTGGTCGGCGAGACGTACGAATACGATCTGCCGACGATGGATGGCAAACGGGTCGATCATGCGTTGCTGCGCGGGAAGGTCGTGCTCATCGATTGCTGGGCGACATGGTGCGGCCCGTGCATGGCAAAGATGCCCGAACTCGCTGAACTACACGAGAAGTACGAATCACAGGGACTTGTGATCATCGGCATCAACTTCGATGATGCAGAAGATGTGGCGCGCAAGGCCATTGATGAGAACGCACTGCCCTGGCAGAACGTGCATGCCCCAGGCGCTGCAAAGAACGATGATACATTGTGGGAACAGGCCAGTGGCATCAGCACACTGCCCAGGTTGTTGCTCATCGACCGCGATGGAACGCTCATTGACGACTTCTATCCGCACAACCTCGCAGAACGCATCGCGAAGGTAATGCAGCGCGATGATTCGTGAGTGATCCCAAAGGACTGTGGCCTTGCGCTGTTGTGTGATAGCATTCATGAATGATGCCGATGTGCCGAGCCGTGACGAAGCGCAGCGAAGTTGCGGGTCGCGATGCGTGATGAATGACAAAGTGCGCGAGGCCGTCGCATGCATCAGCGGCTATCGTCATGCCTGCCTGCCTGTCACAGCAGGCAGACTCCAGCAGGCATCCACAGAGTGCGGTTGTATATGAAGCGGATCGGGCGGCCGTGGATTCCCGTGGTTGTTGCGACAGTCGACAACAGATCGGCGGAAAAAGCCAAGGTTCCCTGCACGGGCTGCACTATCGCTACCCCCTCCCAGCCGCCGGCAGCAGCGTGTATGATGATG
>CAZVXI010000199.1:0-5470 GCA_964631295.1 uncultured Isosphaeraceae bacterium | reverse complement strand
CCTTGCTCTTTCTTCTTTCTCCTCCTTCGTCGTCCCAGTTTCGGCTGGGACGACGGGTTTTTTGGGATGCCAGATCGAGCAGCAAGTGCAGGTGCCGTTCTGATGCCCCCTCACGTTTCCTGATCACCGCACGCCCACGTGCTGCCAGTTCCGCCCTTGCTGCTGCGTCTGCGATAAGATCGGCCAATCTGCCAGCCAGTTGCTCGCGAGACGCCTGAATCAGCCCGCCACCTTCAAGCAATGCATCGACAGTGTCCTGGAAATCTGAAACGGCGGGGCCAACCACGGTCGCCTTCCCGAGCGCCACGGGCTCGCACATATCCGAGCCGTACAAGGATCCAAACGACCGGCCAACGATGACAATGTCGGCAAGCGAGTATGCAGCGTGCAACTCGCCGAGCGTGTCCAGGAGGAAGCGATTAGTCTTACTGCCCTCGTCTCCACGAGATCGGCGCGCGCAGCCCGGCAGATCCATGGCTGCCTGATCAAACCATTCCGGCCGCCTGGGAGCGCACAGCAGTTGCACCCCTGCTGGCGTGGATTCATGCAGCAACGCGTGTTCATCTGGCGCTGTTGAGCCTGCAACGATCAGCGGCTTTGACCGATCGATGCCGAGCGACTCGGCGAGTTGATCCGCACCGGCGACGGTATCTTCGACTCGCGCTGCATCCCACTTCATCGTGTCCGTAACAGCGATGCGTTCCGCAGGCACCCCCAAGTCGATAAAACGTCGGGCATAGGCCTCGCTTTGGACTGCTGCAAACGCGAGCCTCGCAAACGACGGGCGAACAAGTGGGCGAATCAGTCGGTACCGGGAATGGCTCCGGTCACTCAACCGGCCGTTGATCACACAAACGGGTATCTCCTGCCAAGCGCATTGAGCCGTGAAGTTAGGCCAGACTTCCAGTTCGACCAGCCCGACCAGATCGGGTTGAACACGCTGGAGGAACCAGCGGACGGCAAACGAAAAGTCGAGCGGGAAGCGCACGATGTGATGACGTTCGCCAAAGAGGTCTGTCGCCCGCGCGATGCCAGTGTTCGTCGTCGCGGAAATCACCAGCGGCATGCCCGGATGACTGACTTCGAACAGCCCTACGAGCGTACGAAGTGCGTTGACCTCCCCCACTGACACCGCGTGCAGAAGGATCCGCGGCCCGCCGCCCGAGCTCGGCTCAAGCCGGGATCCTCCCCCCACTCTGCCCAGCCAGTCAGTTCGCCACTTGCCCGTTTTGACAAGCCGGGCCAGCCAAAGCGGGCTTGTGAGCAGCAGGAGACCCGCGTAGATGACATCCAAGACAAACCGCATGGCTGGCGAGTCTATCGGCGTGATTCTCTGGTGTCTCAGGCCGCGTCGCAGGTCTGATACGGGGTTGTGGCACACCGTGGGCGCCCTGTCGCGATTCAGAGTATCCGTGAAGTCGCATTTTGGCCGTGAATCCGTGGAGCAACTTCGGTACGCTGTACGATGAAAGGCGTGGTATGCAGCGTGAGCCGGGATTCGGGGCATCCGGCGGCGCAGCAGGACGCGGTCGGTGTGGTGATCGACCTGCACGGAGGATCTCGGGCCATGATGGAAGTGCATATCTGCAATCGTTCAGGCTCCCTGCTCAAAGCGTTTGCCGTCGGCGATGCGGAAGAGGTCATCATCGGGCGCGATGAGGGCTGCGACATACAAATCGATGCTCGAAGCGTCTCGCGAGAGCACTGCTGTATTGAGTGCGACGGCGAGGAGATGTATCTCCGCGATCTTGGTTCCAGCGGGGGCACCATGTTCAATGGAACGCCAGTCGACCGGCTGCGGCTTCAAGACGGCATGGAGATCATTGTCGGCCCCGCTCGCCTGAAGTTCTTCGAGAGCGGCATCTGAAGCCATCGTGGGCAATGGGAAAGAAAACACCCGCTCGATGTGTACCGAGCGGGTGTGTGATTGATGTATCAATCAGTCGCTGATCAGCGGCGGTTACGCTTGAGTTCGGCGAGTTGCCGCTTGAGCACTTCGAGTTCGCGTTCAAGCTGGTACTTCGGCGCGATCATCATGCGCGTGACATTCGGTGCACGGTCCCACCACTTGATCAGTTCCTTGATGATGGTGATCTGGCCACCCAGTACCTGGACAATGTCTCCACTGCCAGTCTTCCAATACTCTAAGCGCGTCATAAGGAGCGGAATGCGTTCACTCGCTCGCTCATAGGTGTCGAGCCAATCTGCCATGATTTTGCGGCCGTAGTCGTCTTTCTCGTTCCATTTGGGAAGGTCGAGCAGAGCAGCAAGTTCTTCGAATGTGTCTGCGGTTCCCTTGGAGAAGCCGCATTCGGCAGCATTGTCTGAGTTGAAGTTCAGGTTGCTGTTGGCATCTGAAAGAATCACTTCGCCCGACAGATCGCCAAAGAAGGTGACGACGCCAGTTTCGGGGTCCTTCGTATATGAGCACATGAAGCGGTTTTCCTTCATGGCCCGGCCAATGTGCTCGCTGTAGCCGTTTTCTTTAGCCAACTCGGCGAGCGCCTCAGTGTGCTCCACGTTAGACGCATCGCTTTGGCCGCGGACAGTTGTCACAGAGCCGGCAATGCCTTCTGTCATGAAGTAAATCTCATCGCAGGTCATGCCAATCCATGCGCCCGCCGAGATTGCTTTCTCAAGCCATGCGATGACACGATGGCGGCTCTTGATGTCGCGAATGGTCTCACCGATCTTGCGCGTCTCATACACGAGCCCCCCGTTTGACTCAACATGCAGAACAATGATCTGGCCGGGGCCATACTTGTCCGCGTGCTCACCGAGTTTCTTGATCTCATCAAGACGGATCGCATCACCCACGGGGCCTTCCAGCTTCATGTAGAACACGCCCGGCGCATTTGGGTCGGCGGCCGTTTCCTGAGCGACATCCGTCCGCGATGTTGCGCCAGCTCGATCACGCCCGGCAGCACCGGTCTTCTGTTCGGCGTTCATCGCTTCGGTGGTCTGCATCTTGCGCAGGTCGGCGATGAAGATGAGTTTATCCGCCATCTTGCCGGCGACCGGACCGTGCACGATGATGTACAAGTCCTCGATCTTTTTGACCGCGCCCGTCATTGTCTGCTCGACGCCCTGCTCGACGAACGTAACTTTCACGTTGTCACTGAGTTCACCACGCCAGGTTTCGCCAGTCGCAAGGCGCACCTCATCCTGAGGCAGAGCGCTCACAGCAGTTGTCAGGCAGAGTGCGAGGGCTGCGGTCGCAATATGTTGCATCCAGCGTTTCATTGTCTTCAACCTCATTGTTGATTGATCACTTTCCGATTTCTGTGTGTGAGCATCATGGTGTGCGGCGCGGAATCAGCCGCCCCCCACGCCAGACGGGCCGTTTCCACCACCAGTGCCGCCGCCAACGCCACGGCCTTGTTGACGCATGGCCCGGATCTGTTCTTTGAGGATCTCGATCTGCGTCACGAGGAAGAGGCGGTTAATACCAAAGTCAGTGGCGAGGCGAACTTCGATCGCTTCGTAGCGATCCAGCGCTTTCAGGATGTCCTCATAAATCGACTTCATCTTACTGGCTTGCTGCAACGGCGTGTAACGCATCCGCGGGATCTGATTAAGTTCGCTGGCCATATCAAGCACGCCCTGGTACATACGGCGCCAACTCGTGACGTAGTCGTCAAAGATTTCTTCCGATGCGCCATCCGCGATTCGGTACTCTCGCTCGCCGAGCAGCAGTGCAAGATCGTCAAGCGTTTCTGCCGTTCCGTTGCTGATCAGGAAGTCCTCAGCGGTCTTCGCAGTGAAGTTTGCCGTCCGCTGCTTGCTGCCATCGACGACGTAGTCGCCGTTTCCATTCAGAGCCCAGATGACTTCGCGCCCCTTCCATGAGGCGTGCAGTGTCCTCTCGGCGCGGACCATACCTTCAACGAGATCGGTCGAGTGGCCTCCATAAAGTGCGAAGCCCTTGAGCAGCGCCATCATGCCTTCACGGTACTTGCCGTCGACATTGGTCTGCAGACCGCGCCAGAAGGAAGACAGTGCCCCTGCGCCGCCGAAACTGGCGTTGGGCTTCATGTACAGATCATCCCACGCGAGCGCCATGATTGTGCCGATGCCGTCTGCGTCTTCCACCCACATCACCTGCTTGATGTTCGGCATCTCATCGCGGAAGAGGTTGACGATGTCGCGGTACATGTCAATGAAGTCCAGACCATTCAGGTTTGGATCTTCCATCCCATCAAAGTCGTGTTCGGGAACGAGAATTTCTTCCCGCTCTGCCCTGGTATTCATCACAAAGACGAGGTAGTCCGGATCGTGATCGCGAATGTCGTCAACCATCTCAAGGTACACCTGCTGGTGTATGTCTGTTCCCATCTGGCCCTGCATCGGAACGAAGTAGAATGACGGCAGTGATTCATCCGTTGACTCGCCCTGACGGGTGCCGAAGGTACCAGCCCATGGGTCAGCATCTTCGTTGTCAGTTGTCTGAATCGCGCGAGTTGTGTCGACCGTGTTCGTCGGATTCTCAACTGGAACATCGCGGCGGATGCGTGTCACTTCTTTCGCATCGAAGGTCATCTTCGAGCGGATGTTCAACTCGCGATTGATGATCTCAAATACGACTTCAGTGTTGGTCTCTGAGATTACCTTCCCGGTGAGCATGCGCCCATCTTCCAGATAGATCACGTCTTCAGTCTGCTGGACAGCATCCTGTGACTGAGCGACCGCGGCCTCGGGCATCGCGGCAACGCTCGCGATCGTTGACAGGGCCAGCACATTCATCACCAGTGCGACTCGTTTGGACATTTGGAAACCTCGATTCGGGGTCTTGTTTGCAGCATCCGACCGAACAGCCGGACGCTGTTACTGTATTGGACGCAGAGGCACGCAGAAAGTTCCAATTTCGGCGCAAACCACGAAAGAATGTCGAAATCCTCGAGAATCTGCGTTTCCAGCCCGCTATCGCTTGTTTCGAGGGGTGTTTATGACTCTTGCTGCTCGATAAACCGAGCGAGGTCGAGGGCCTGCTGCTTCGTGGCGGCGTTCCCTTCCAACTGTGCATCGTAAATCGCCTCCAGCAGGTGCCGAAACTCCGGCCCGGGCCTGAAACCGGCGGCGATCAGGTCGTCTCCAGTCACGAGCGGCTCAGGCGCGATCCCGCCCGGCGAGCCACGGAGCTCCTCAACTCGTCGGCATATGGCCACGAACTCCGGCCGGCTCGCACATTGCACCAGTGACAATCCGTCGGAAAACGCCGGCGACGTGGCAAGCCGCTTCTGGCCAGCCACGCCCAGTTGGCTCCACTTCCCGCGGAGCTGCCGGTAGGTTTGAAGGACAGCGGAAAGAGCCCGGTGCTCCGCATTTGAGAGAACCAGGCACTTTGTCCAGCGGCGCACCACGTCCGGCCAATGGTCCGCCTGCGGGTGGCGATCAATCAGCCAGGCTGCGAGCGCGGCCGGATAGGCAGCGTCTTCGGGCAGTCGACCGAGGTGCATCGGTGCCGGCGACT